>NZ_CP065856.1:2400000-2751609 GCF_016065055.1 Halosimplex litoreum | reverse complement strand
GGGCCTACCAGTTCGCCGAGGCGCTCCACGCGAGCGACCGGCTCGGCCTCGACCGTTTCGAGACGATGCAGAACCACTACAACCTCGTCTACCGCGAAGAGGAACGGGAGATGCTGCCGCTCTGTGAGGAGCGGGGCGTCGGCGCCATCCCGTGGAGCCCGCTCGGCCGGGGCTATCTCGCGCGGCCGGACGACGAGTTCGAATCCACCGAGCGCGGCGCCAACGACGCCGCCGAGCGCAGCGAGCGGATCGACGAACACTACCGCGCCGGCGGCGGCGTCGAGACCAACGAACGGGTCCAGGAACTCGCCGCGGAGAAGGGCGTCTCGATGGCCCAGATCTCGCTGGCGTGGCTCCTCCACCAGCCCGCCGTCGACGCGCCGATCCTCGGCGTCTCCAGCGTCGACCACCTCGAAGACGCCGTGGAAGCCGTCGAGATCGACCTGAGCGACTCGGAGCGCGAGTACCTCGAAGAACCCTACGAGGCCGTCGGCGTCACCGGCCACTGAACTCGAGACGGAGTGCGGACCGCCGAGCGGTCCGGCCCGTCCGGGCTCACCGCCCGCCGAGCGGGTCCGTGCTCCCGGTCTCCGAGCCGCTCGCGGCACCTTCGGGCGGGCCGTCGTCGGGTTCGGCCGACCCGTCCGACCCGAACAGGACGACTTCCAGGTCGGCGACGGCGCCGTCGATGGTGTCGTCGTCGGCGGGGACGCGGATCGGGTCGTCGTCGCCGGCGACGGTCACTTCGAGCACGCGGTCGCGAGTCAGCAGGTAGACGGCGAAGACGAAGACGGCGAACAGCACGAGGAAGGCGCCGATCAGCCGCGCGAACTCGTCGATGCGGGCGATCAGCGAGAGGAACCGCTGGAGGATCGAGAGCAGCCCCCCCATCCCGAGCTGGCCGGCACCGGCGCCCGCGAACGCGTCGGTCGGGACGAACGACCCGAAGTCGACGAAGACGCCCACTGCGAGCAGGACGACGCCGTAGACGCCGAGCCGGGCGCCCTGTCGGATGAGGTTGTCCTCGCCCTCGTGGCCTTCGCGCACGTCGGCGACGTTCGGCAGCTCGACGGCGCGGTAGTTCTCTCCGTCGCGGTCGGGCGTAAACGCTAGCAGGCGGTGGGTCGTGACGACGACCCGAGTGCCCTCGCCCAGTTCGACGCGCTCGCGGATCGACTCGCCGTCGTAGCACAGGTCGTCGACGGACCCGGCCCACGCCCGCCCACCCGTCCCCCGGACGCTGTCGAGCACTCCGCGGAGTCGGGACATGTGACCCCCTGTCTCGCGCTGGGTCTTGAAACTGTGGCCCGGAGTCTCTCGATTGATACCCGTGCAGTCGCCGGTAGGTGGCGGATAACTACGTGGGTCACCGCGCGAGCGCGACGCATGGTCGACGTCTTCCGACGGGGAGTGCTCGCGGCGGCCTGTCGCTGGGTGCTGGTCGTGGCGGTCACCGGCGTCGAAGCGGCGGCGCTGTCGATCTGGTTGGCGTTGCTCGCCGGCGCGAGCCCCGCCGCTCGGGACGTCGCCGTCGGCGCGGTGGTGCTCGCCGTCGCCTTCCTCGTCTGCCAGTTCCTGGTCGACCTGGCGGTCAACGGTTCCGCAGTCGGGTTCCCGCTCGGGCGAACACTGGGCGTCGCGCTCAGCGAGACCGCGGTCTGGACGGGGTGGCTGGCCGTCGTCGCCGCTATCGGCGGCTCCCGCGGCGCGTTCGTCGGCAGTGTCGCCTTCGCCGTCGCGCTGGCGCTCCAGCACACCGCCGAGGTCGACGCCCTCCGGGGGGCGCCGCTGGGGTCGCGACTCGTCGACCCCAGCACCGTCGGCTACAGCCTCGTCACCGCCGCCGGCGCGACCGCCTGGCTCGCTCTGGAGACGGGAGTCGCGAGCGGCGACCCGCTCGCCGACCTCGGCGTCGGCCTCGCGCCCGATATCGTCGGATCGGGGGCGCTCGCGACCGCGTTGCTGGTCGAACACGTCGCCGGCGTCGCGGTCGCGCGCCGCGAGTGTGCCGAGCGGACGACACCGGCCTCGTTCCGACCGCGCTCGTCGACGTGACCCTGGGCGGGGCCGACGAGGAGGCGGCGACCCGCCACCGCTCGATCCGCTGGCTACAAACCCGCGCCGTTCCACGTGACGGTATGAGCGACGACACGGTCAGGTGCTGGCTGGTCGACCGGATCTCCCGCGACGAGAACCTCGTCACGCTGGTGTACGCCACCACCGACGGCGAGCGCCACCTCACCAAACAGCTGTCCTTCCAGTTGCTCTCGCGCAAACCCACGACCGCGGCCGTCGACGTCGACTCCGAGAAGCTAGAGCCGACGGCCGACGACGAGCGCGAGCGCTACGCGACCCAGGCCCGGTCGATGGCCGACTCGCACGACCCCGACGACGAGGTGTGAGACCGGCGTCCGGGCGTGGCCGGCGTCCACCGCACCCCGCGGGCCGCCCGCCGCCCGCGCCACCACTACCCCGACGGACTCGTCGGTCGGGGGGTCGAAAGTGTATCAAAACCTAAATCGGAGGGCGCGAAAGGCCCGGCCATGCCAGCGATCGAACTCGACGGCGTGACGAAACGCTTCGACGACGTCACCGCCTTGCGGGGGGTCGACATGACCGTCGAGGACGGGGACGTGTTCGGGTTTCTGGGGCCCAACGGCGCCGGCAAGACGACGACCATCGACATCCTCCTCGACTTCGTCCGGCCGACCGCGGGCTCGGCCGAAGTGCTCGGTCTCGACGCCCGCGAGGAGTCGGAGACCATCCGTGAGCGACTGGGGGTGCTCCCGGAGGGCTACGACCTGTACGACCGCCTGACCGGTCGCCACCACCTCGAGTTCGTCGGCGAGGCAAAGCGGGCCGACCCCGACCCCGAGGCCATCGCCGACCGCGTCGGCCTCGACCGCGAGGACCTCGACCGCAAGGTCGGGGGGTACTCCCGCGGGATGGCCCAGCGGCTCGCGCTGGGCATGGCCTTGGTCGGCGAGCCCGATCTGCTGATCCTCGACGAGCCCTCCTCGGGACTGGACCCCAACGGCGCGCGCCTGATGCGACAGATCGTCCGCGAGGAGAACGAGCGGGGAGCGACCGTCTTCTTCTCCAGTCACATCCTCGGGCAGGTCGAATCGGTCTGCGACCGCGTCGCCATCCTCCAGGACGGCGAGGTGATCGCCGTCGATACCGTCGGGGGCCTGCGCGGGGCGACCGACACCGGGACGCGACTGGTCGTCAGCGTCGACCCCGACGATGCGGATGCCGCCGCCGAGGCCGCACACGAGGTTCCGGCGGTCGAAGGCGCGACCGTAGAGGGTGACGACCTCGTCGTCGCGGTCGACAGCGACGCGAAGATGAGCGTCCTCACTGCGATCGAGGACGCCGGGATCGCGGTCGACGACTTCGAGACCGAGGAGGCGTCGCTCGAAGACCTGTTCGCCGCCTACACCGACGCCGAGACCGACGCCACCCCGGCGGCGACCGCGGGCGGCGGGAGCGATACGGACGCCGACGGCGATGCGAAGGCCGACGACGCCGAGGGAGGTGCGGACCGATGAGCGCGGACGCCGAGAGCGGCGGCGGCGGTCTCGACGGCGCGCTTCGCGAGACCTTCGACTGGTACCCGGTCGCCAAAAAGGAGTTCCGCGACGCCATCCGATCGAAGGGGCTGTGGGTTCTCTCCTTCCTGTTCACGACGCTGTTCGTCATCCCGGCGGCGCGCAACTGGTGGACCCTGCGCGGTGCCGAGCAGGTGCCGCGGCGCCTGCAGGAGTTCGGCCTCCAGGTGGCGATCTCTCGGCCGTACCTGGACATCGTCACGCTGCTGGTTCCCATCGTCGCCATCTTCGCGGCCTACGCGGCCGTCTCCGACGAGCGCACCAGCGGGTCGCTGAAGGTGCTCCTGTCGCTGCCGTTCTCCCGCCGCGACGTGATCGTCGGGAAGGTCGTCGGCCGCAGCGCCGTCGTCGGCGTCCCGCTGCTCGCGGCGCTCGGCCTGACGGGCCTGTTTTTCGCCGTCTCGCCGTTCACCTTCAAGCTCGGCGTCTTCGCGTGGTTCGTCCTGTACACGGTCGTCTTCACCGTGGTCTTCACCGCCGTCGTCGTCAGCATCTCCGGCGCGATGTCGACGAACCTCCGGTCGCTGGCCGGCGCCGGCATCGTCTACTTCTACCTCTCCTTCGCCTGGAACTCCCTCGCGAACTCGATCGGCGACCTGCTGGCCGACTTCGCCGGGATCGGGGAGGCGCTGCGCTGGCAGATCGTCCTGTTCGTCAAGCTGCTCAGCCCGACCCAGGCGTACAGGACGCTCACCAACTCGATGCTCGGCGAGGGCGCGGGCGCCGCGACCACCGCCCGCTACGGCATGTTCCAGCAGGGCTCCGAGGCCATGGGCGTCATCTGCGGCGACGTGCTCGGCGGCACCCCGCAGGTTCGCCAGACCATGTTCCGCAACCAGACCGTCTGCCAGACCGGCGGGTCCGGCCTCCCCGTCTACTTCTCCGACCCCGCCGTCTTCGTGAGTCTCCTCCTCTGGATCGGGCTCGCCGCCGCGGTCAGCTACTACACCTTCGACCGCGTCGACCTCTGACCGTCGGTCGCGGTTCGGCCGGGCCTCGTTTTTTCGCGGTCCCGCCGCTGGGAGTTCGCTCGGGTATCGACGAAACCGGGAGCGGCCCGCTCGCGGTCCGGCTCAGTCCGCTGCCTCGACGCCGTACTCACGCAGTTTCGACTCGAACGCCTCGACGCCGTCGAGGATCGGCACGTCGTGCTCGGCGGCGTCGTCGCGCTTGGTCTGCCCGGGGTTCTCGCCGGTCACGAGGAAGTCCGTGTTGCCCGAGACGCTGCTGGTCGCCGAGCCGCCGGCCCGCTCGACCAGGTCCTGGGCGTCGCTGCGGGTGTAGCCGTCGAGCGAGCCGGTGAAGACGAAGGTCAGCCCCGCTAAAGCGTCGCCGGTCGAAGTCTCGGCCTCCTGGGGGTCGACGTGGGCGAGCAACCGGTCCAGCACGTCCCGGTTGGCCTCGCTGTCGAAGAAGTCCCGGATCTCGGCGGCGACGGTCGGCCCAACGTCGGAGACGGCCTGCAGGTCGTCCTCGCCTGCCTCGCGGACGGCGTCGAAGGTGCCGAAGTACCGTGCGAGCGAGGCCGCGACGGTCTCGCCGACCTCCGGAATGCCGACGGCGGTGAGGAAGTCGGCGAGCGGCGGTTCGCGGGCGTCGTCGAGTTCGGCGACCAGGTTCTCGGCGCTGGTCTCGCCCCACCCTTCCAGGTCGGTGAGGTCGTCGACGGTCAGTTCGTAGAGGTCTGCCACGTCGTCGACCAGGCCGGCGTCGAGCAGCTGCTGGACGCGCTCCTCGCCGACGCCCTCGATATCGAGTCCCGTGCGGGAGGCGTAGTGCTGGACCGACCGCTCGCGCTGACCGGGACAGCCCAGTCCACCGGAACAGAAGGCCATCGGCCCGTCGCGCTCGACGGCGCTCCCGCAGACCGGGCACTCGTCGGGGAACGCGAAGTGGCCCTCCCCGTCGGCGTCGGTCACCTCGGCGACCTCGGGGATCACGTCGCCCGCGCGGCGGACGCGCACCCCGTCGCCCACGTCGACGCCGAGGCGCTCGATCTCCGCGGGGTTGTGCAGGGAGGCCCGCGAGACCGTGACGCCGCCGACCTCGACGGGGTCCATCAGCGCGACGGGGGTCAACCGTCCGGTTCGGCCGACCTGAACGACCACGTCCCGGACCGTCGTGTGCTCGCTGCGGGCGGGGAACTTGTAGGCGAAGGCCCAGCGGGGCGCCCGCGAAGTGGTGCCCAGTTCGTCGCAGGCGTCGGTGTCGTTCACGGAGACGACGACGCCGTCGATCTCGTAGTCCAGGTCGTCCCGTTCGTCTAGTCGGGCGTCGCGGTAGTCGACGGCCGCCTCGATATCGTCGACGAGTTCGGTCCGATCGCAGGTCCGCAGCCCCCACTCGGGGAGAGTCTCGTGCATCTCCCAGCGGGTGTCGAACTCGACCCCGTCGAGGACGTCGAAGAAGAACACGGAGAGCGGGCGCTCGGCGGTGACGGAGGGGTCGAGCTGGCGGAGCGTGCCGGCGGCGGCGTTGCGGGGGTTGGCGAAGGGGTCGTCGCCGCGTTCGACGAGTTCGCGGTTGTAGTCCTGGAAGGCGGGCTTTGGCATGTACACCTCGCCCCGGACCGCGAGGAACTCGGGGTAGTCGCCGCGCAGGCGCTGAGGGACGCTCGGGATGGTGCGGACGTTCTCGGTCACGTCGTCCCCCACCTGGCCGTCGCCGCGGGTCGCCGCGCGCTCGAAGACGCCGTCCTCGTAGACCACCTCGACCGAGAGACCGTCGAACTTCGGCTCGCAGTAGTACTCGATCTCCCCGTCCCAGTCCGCGGAGTCGAGCCCCTCGCGGACGCGGCGGTCGAACTCGCGGGCGTCTTCGGCTTCGCCGCCCTGGTCGATAGAGCGCATCGGTGCGACGTGCTCGACGTCCGGCAGTTCGTCGCGGGGGGCGCCACCGACGCGCCGGGTCGGGCTGTCCGGGGTCTGCACGTCGAACCGCTCTTCGAGGTCGCGCAGTCGCGAGAACAGCGCGTCGTACCTCCGGTCGTCGATGGCGGGGTCGTTCTCGACGTAGTAGCGCTGGTCGTGATAGCGGATCGCCTCGCGGAGCCGCTCGGCCTGGGCTTCCGCGTCGGTTCCAGTGAGGGCCTCGACCGGGTCGAAGTCGGTCGAGGGCTCGGCGAGATAGGGGTTGTCCGCGGGTATGTCGGCCGCGTCGTCGGTCATTGCCCCTCTCTCGCGGCGGCACCCTCTTTGAACCGTCGGTGCGAACCGCCCGACCCGCGCTCCCCGGAACTCAGTCCCGCGCGCTCACTTTCCAGGTCGTGCTCGACGAGCGGCCCCACTGCTCGATCGTCACGTCGTCGGTTCGGTCGGCGAGGATCCCCATGTTGATACCGACCTCCTTCGAGGACAGATCGAGCTCGTCGGCGACGTGCTTGGCCTTCAGGTAGGCGGTCCCGTCGACCCGGTCGCACAGATACGAGAGGAGCCGCGCCTGGGTCTCCGAGAGCGAGCGTCGCGCGATCGACCCGTCCCGACGGGCTGGCGTGGGCATGGCCGATCGAACGGCGCGTCGACACATCGTTATGCGTCGTATTCCGGCGTCAATCGTCGCCCAACACGCCCTCGGCGACGGTCATGGCCTCCACGTCGGGGTCCTCGGCGGTCGACCGGAGGACGAACCACCAGCAGATTTTTTCGAACGGCCGCGTGACCGAGATACATGAGCCTCACGACGGACGACCTCGCGGAGTTCGCGGCGACGGACCCGGAGGACGACGAGAGCGTCCCGCTGGGCGACGCGCTGGGGGAGCTGGCCGTCGACGTCGAAGTCGATGCCGTCGAGGCGATTCGCGACATCCGCGAACGGCGATGACACTGCTTCTCGATACGAACGTCCCAGGAGCCGATCGGGTCGGCTACTCGTCTTCGAGTTTCTCGTAAATCTCGCGGTGGCGCTCGAAGTCGCGTTCGAAGAGGCGGCGGACGAGAGCCTCTCGATCCGTCGAGTCCTCCGCGCGACGCCCTCGGACGCCTCGTCGCTCCGCTCGACGATCTGCTCGTGTATCGCCAGCACGTCGTCGACAGTCGGATGCGACAGGGGCACTGTCTGGGGTCCCGCGAGCGATCAGAGGTCGGCCACGTCTTCGATGGCGTCGGTCAGCTCCTCGATGCTCTCGACGTCGTGTTCGCCCATGTGACCGATGCGGAAGGTTTTCTCGCCGAGCTGGGAGCCGTAGCCGTTCGAGAACACGAAGTCGTACTCCTCGGAGACCTGCTCGATGGTCGCGGCCACGTCGATGTCCTGGGTGTTCTCGATGCAGGACACGGTCTGAGAGCGGTAGCCTTCTTCGGCGAACAGATCGAAGTGCTCTTCGGCCCAGTCGTGGACGTACTCGGTCATCTCGCGGTGGCGCTCGTCGCGGCCCTCGTGGCCCTCTTCGAGCATGTACTTCATCTGCTTGCGGTAGGCGAGCATGACCGGGATCGCCGGGGTGGAGTGGGTCTGGCCCTTCCGGTCGTAGTAGTCGATCGTGCGCTGGAAGCCGCCGTACCACGAGGCCGACCCCTTCTCCAGTTCGCGGTCGTAGGCGTCGTCGCTGACGACGCAGACCGCGAGTCCGGGCGGCATGGCGAAGGCCTTCTGGGTGGAGGCGAAGATCACGTCGATGTCGTGTTCGTCGATGTCGACGTAGTCGCCGCCCAGCGCGGAGACGGCGTCGACGACGAAGTAGGTGTCCGGGTAGTCGGCGACCACGTCGCCGATCTCCTCTATCGGATTGCGGACGCCCGTCGAGGACTCGTTCATCACGGTCGCGACCACGTCGTAGTGTTTGTCGCTCTCCTCCAGTTCGGCGCGGATGTCTTCGGGCTTGATCGCCTCGCCCCACTCGTACTCGAGGCGGTCGACGTCCTTGCCGAGCCGTTCGGCGACGTTGGCGTGGCGCTCGCTGAAGCTCCCGCAGGTCGGGACGAGGATGTTCTCGTCGACGAGGTTCAGCGTCGTGGACTCCCAGAACTCGGTGCCCGACGCGGTGAGGATGACCACCTCGTTGTCGGTGCCGAGGAACTCCTTGGTGTCCTCGACGATGGTCGTGTAGAGGTCGGTCATCCGGTCCATCCGGTGGCCGAACATCGGCTGGGCCATCTCGTCGATGACGTCCTCGCGGACTTCGGTCGGACCGGGGATGTACAGCGTCTTGTCGTCGTAGTCGCCTGTGTATTCCTGTTTCTTGGACACGGAAACCACCGTTCGTTACCGGAACGCTCGGAGCGGGAGGGTATGGTAGTTTTGATGCTGGGGAGACAGCGGAGACACGGTCGACACAGTGGCGCGCCCCGTGTCGCTGGTCGCTGCCGTCGAAATTATTACGTTCGGTTACGTAGTTACAGTAGTTACGATGCCTATCGACGTCGAGGAGTTCGAGGAGTCACCGGAGGCCGAACTCCGCGCCGGCGGGAACGGGCCGACCAACGGGGAGCGAGTGCTGGCGTTCCTCGCCGCACACGACGACCAGGCGTTCACGCCGAAAGAGATCAGGGGGGCGACCGACGTGGCGCGGGGAAGTGTCGGCGTCGTGTTGAGTCGACTGGAAGACAGGGGACTCGTCCGCCACCGGGGGGAGTACTGGGCGATCGCACCCGACGCCGATATCGACGCGGCGCTCACGAGTGTTCACGTCGCCCGGGCTGCGAGCGACCGGTTCGGAGCCGAAGACCCGGCCGAGTGGGGCCCCGGTGTCGACGATTCGGAGGACGAGTAGATGCCGTCGCGGGGCGAGGTCTGGTGGGGTCCTGCGCCGCACAAAGACACACCCGCGTATCGCCCGTGGTTGACCCTCAGCACCGACGCACATCCGTTCGGACGCGAGGAGTGCATCTGCGCCGCGATGACGACACAGGACCACGACGAGGGGATCGCCGTCCCCGACGATGCGTGGGTCGCCGGCGGGTCCGAGAGACGGGCGTACGTCTCGCCGTGGTACGTCGCTACGGTGAAACACGCGGCGTTCGATCGATAGCAAGGGGCAGTCGTCGAATCGCTCGTCCGGCGAGCCGCGGCCGCGCTCCACGGATACGCGCCCGAATCCGTCACGTCTTGAACGGCTCGTTCACTCCGCGCGCCACGGCGCCGAGAGGTGGACGTGGAACAGCTTCCCGCACCCCTCGTCGCCCCAGACGGGACGCGCCTCGGATCCGGCGGCGTCGCTCGGCTCCGGCCGTCCGCTCGCTGAGTCGCCCGTCGCCGCGATCACGCGACTGCCGGCGTGGCCGAGTTCGTATCCGTCGCCCGTCTCGCGAACGAAGTACTCGCACAGGCGCCGCAGGTGGTAGCTGAACCGGCCGGAGTCGGCCACGCCGCAGCGCTCGCGTAGCCGGGTAAACGAGAGCGGTTCGTCGGCGTCGGCCAGCGCCCGCAGGATCGACAGGCGCGTCTGGTCGCCCAGCACGTCGAAGGCCTCGGCCGGATCGTCGACCGGAGCGGTCATCGGCGGCGATCCGGACGCCTCGCTCCTGTACGTTGCGGCCGGCGCGCCGTCCTCAGGCGGGGCGAGCCCGCCCGGCCAGATATCCGACGGCGACGAGGGCGAGCGCGACGACGCCCAGCGGGACGGCCATGAGCAGGTAGCCGACGACCACGCCGGCGAGCCCGCCGTCGGCCCCGGTCGCGATCCCGAGCGGACCGACGACCAGGGCGACCGCGACCGCGTAGGCGCCGAGCCTGACCGCGCCGAACACCGACTCGCTGCGGAGCACGTAGCCGGTCGTCCCGACCCACGCGAGCAGTCCCGCGCCGCCGCCACCGACCGGGAACGCCGATCCGACCGCGAACGCGGCCGCGATCCCGACGAAGAGCCCGGCTGCGACGCCCACGGCGACCGTCAGCGCGCCGTCCAGCCGTCCGTCCGATCGGAGCAGTCCGCCCGACCGGGTCGACTCGTCCGACCGCGACGACGCGTCCGAGACCGACGCTCCGTCGGGATCCGGAGCGACCGGCCCCGTCGCGTCCGCGTCGTCGGTCGCCGCCCCACCGACGGGATCGTCGAACTCCGCCCCGCAGTGCATGCAGTAGTCGGCGCGCGTCCCGACCGGTTCGCCGCAGTCGGGGCAGGCCGGGTTCGACGTATCGACACCCATCGAGTCGACCTCACGGCGGAGGAACAAAACGCTATCCTCGGCGGTCGGGGCGCTGGTCGGCGATGCCGCTGCGGGCGAGAGCGATGCGGACGGACGAAGGTCGGCGGAACGGAGCGACTCCCGCAGCGACCGCGGCGGTGGGGACGACCGATCGACCGGGGACTCAGGACAGGTCGATGTTCGCGGAGTCGTCGGCGCGGTCGAAGGTCACTTCGAGGATGCCGTTGTTGTACGACGCCGAGGCGGAGTGTTCGTCGACGCGGGCGGGCAGGCGGACCCGCTCGTGGTACTCGCGGGCGTCGGCCGCGGCGTCGAGGGTGAGTACCTCGCCGTCACAGCGCAGGTCGATATCGTCCTTGTCGACCCCGGGGATGTCAGCGACGACCCGCAGGGAGTCGTCCTCCTCGTACACGTCGAGGTGCACGTCCGCACCCGACGGGTCCGAGGGGGCGGGTCCGCCAGCGCCGGCACCGCCGCGGGCACGGGCGTCGTCCATCACGTCGTTCATCATCCGCTCTATCTCCCGGAAGAACTCGTCGAAGGGGTCGTCGCGGTCGTCGCGTCGCATGTGAGAACCTATGTGGATCGGCGGCAAAAGCTTTCGGCTCGCGGATCCGTGTCCGCACGCGGGGACGTGCCCGTCGAGGAGTGGTTTCGGGTCGCTCCGCCGCGAGAAGGACGGTCGCCCGTAGACTTGCGACTGTTTCGAGCGGCCCGCCAGGAGGACACGCTCACGGCGGCGCCGTCCGATCGCGGGCCAGCGGCCCGCTCGTACGATCCGTGGGAGTTCCGATCCAGCGCGATTCCCACCGAGGCGCCGTCACTCCCAGCGGTCGACGGCACGCGCCGTTTGCGAAGTTGTCGATCCTCCGTCACTCCGAAGGCCCGAAGCCTCAGACCCACTCGATAGCGCCGTCGAGGTCCAGCGACACGTCGCCGTGGCGGTAGCCCTCGCAGCGGCCGTCGGGTCGGTAGCGGAAGACGACGGTGGGCTGGTAGCCGACGGAGGGGCGCTCGGCGCGGATGGGGTTCCACTCGTCGTCGCGGAAGGAGGTGCAGTCGACGAAGAGGACGGCGTCGTCGTGGATGGCGAGCTGGTCGCGGGTCTTCGAGTCGACGGTGCGCCGCAGGGCGGCGATGGCGGTGCCGGCGGGGCGATTGCGGGGGGCCATCGGACGGGTGACTTCGACCAGGCGCTCGCCCTGTGGCGTCTCGACGGCGAAATCGAGCGCGTGGCCCGAATCGCGTTCGGACTCGGGAACGAAGGGGATCCCGGCGTCGGCGAGCAGCTTGGCGGCGTCGAACTCGCCCATGGTGGCACGCATGCGGCCGAACTCGTTGCGCTCGCTGGTGCCGAGCTTGGCGGCCATGGTGTAGCGGTGGTCGTCGAGGACGCCGCTGTCGAGCAGGCGCTCGTAGAATTCGAGACCCTCCTCCCGGGTGGCGTCGGGGAAGCCCGCGGCGTCGTTGTCGAAGAAAGCGCGGGTGGTCTCGCGGCCGTCTTTCGAGAAGAGGACGGGGAGGAAGAACCACGAGACGTACTCGTAGGCGGCGAGCCAGGGGGCCTGCCGTCGGAGGTCGTAGGTGAGTTCGCGCTGTGCCCAGCGAGCGACCTCGAACGGTGCCTCGTCGAAAGTCTCCTTGTCGGTGCGCCACAACGTCTCGGGGGTCTCGGTGTTGCCCAGCCAGTAGGCGCCGTCGTCGTCCCAGGCGAACAGCGCGAGGTCGCCGTTGTCCATCTCGATCCGGCGGGCGTGATACCCGCGCGGGCCGTCGATCTTCGGCGTCGTCAGTCGGGCGCCGAAGCGGTCGTCCAGCGGGGCGAGCAGGTCGCGTCTGACCCGCTCCTCGTCCCAGCGCTGCGTCGACCGCCGAAAGCGAACCGGTCCGGCCATATCGGGGGAGAGGCCGCCAGCGGTATACACTGTTCGGACTCGTCGCCGCACCGCCGTCCGGCGCCCGTCCGGATCCCCCAGCGGGTCGGACGGTTCGACCGTGTTCGACGGAGTATCTCACCGACCGTTACATTGATAGGTGTTAACTCACAAGTGTGGGTGTGATACACAATGTCTATGGGAGCATACGACGAAGTGGAGCATGAACGCCGCGAGCGCAAGAACGGGGAAGTCGAGGTGAGCGACGACGACCGGCGGACGGAGTACCGCGGCGAGGTGGCGTACGACAGCGACGAGTCGACCGAGGAGTTGCTCGACCAGTTCAGGGAGATAACTTCGTAATCGCGTCGGTCCCTTCTGTGCGCCGGTAGAGGACGACCAGCGATAGCGTCGTGACGGTCGCGACGGCGACGACGTGGCCGACGACGGCGACCAGCAGGATCGTGTGGTCCAGCAGGAAGGGGACGAGCAGCAGCTGGAGGATGCCAAAGCCCATCGTCTCGAGATCCGCGCGGGCGAGGACTCGCGTCTGTTCGGGCGTGAAGCGAAAGCGAGCCGACCGCCACAGCGCGGCGACGCTGGCCCACCAGCCGGTGCCGATGCGGTAGCACACGTCCCAGAGGATCAGGAGGGTGAGATACGTCGCGGCCAGCGGTGGCTCGGGGCCGAGCAGGCCGGTCACCAGCGGCCGGGTCGAGCGCGGGTCGACGACGAACAGGTAGGTCAACAGGGCGACGAAGGCCAAGACGCCGAGGACGACCTCGATGCTGGAGCCGAAGAGGAGCCGCCGGTAGGACTCCGGCGGGTCGGCCCGTCGGACGTGTTTGCTGATCCGGAGCATCTCGACGCTGCCGGCGGTGGCGACGACGACCGCGGCGGTCCCGGCGAGGGCGCCGTCGAGGAGGCCGTAGTACCAGGCCAGCACCAGGACGCCGGCCTCGAACAGCGAGAACTGCAGCGCCAGGGCCAGCCGCTCGGAGATGTGGATCCCGGGGAGCGCGCCGAAGATGCTCTCGTACACCCAGGTCTCGCCGTACTCGGGGACGAGTCGGTCGGTCTCGGGGCTCGAATCGGCGCCCATCAGCGCCGCCCTCCGCGCTCGCCGGTCGTCGGACTTCCGCCGGGAGCGGGCCTGGACGTGCCCGCATCCGGCGCGAGCGCCTTCCGGACGGCGTCGTCGAAGGTCGTCAGTTCCACGGAGACGTGGTCGCGGATGGCGTCGTCGGTGACGACGACCGGGTTCTTCAGCCCGAGGACGAGCGGGCGCGCCACGCTGGTCGGTACGTCGGTCACCAATCCGATCCAGTAGGAGGACAGCTTCGGCGTGAGTACGGGTACCGAGAGGATAAGCGGCCGCCGCCGCCCCATCGCCTCGGCGGTGCGGGCGAGCATCTCACGGTACGTCAACACGTCGGGGCCGCCGATACCGTAGGTCTCGCCGGCGGTCTCCGGCGCGTCGAGGACGCCCACGAGGTAGGCGACCACGTCGTCGACGGCGATGGGCTGGCACTCGTTTCTCACCCACCTGGGCGTGACCATCAGCGGCAGCCGGCGGACGAGCTGACGGACCATCCGGAAGCTGGCGCTGCCGTCGCCGACGATGACGGCCGCCCGTAGCGTCGTCAGCGCGTAGTCGGCGTCGGCGAGGATCATCTCGACCTCCCGCCGGGAACGCAGGTGCGGCGAGAGGTCGTCGCCGTCCTCGCCGAGGCCGCCCAGGTAGACGACCCGGTCGACACCAGCGTCGCTCGCGACCGCGGCGAAGTTGCTCGCCGCGCTCCGGTCGCGCTCCTCGAAGTCGTCACCGGCTCGCATCGAGTGGACGAGGTAGTACGCCGCGTCGATCCCTTCGAAGGCGGACGCGAGCGTGCCGGGTTCGAGCAGGTCGCCCTGAACCACCTCGACGCCCGGCGGCGGGTCGTAAGCCGAGGGGTCCCGGACCAGCGTCCGCACCTCGTGGCCGGCGCCGGTCAGGGCGGGGACGAGCCGCCCACCGACGAACCCTGTCGCCCCTGTGACGAGCACGTGCATACCCGATCCAGGGACTCCGCCCCCTTAACGAGGGCGGCGACCCCGCCGCGTTGCAGTGGCGCCGAGGGTCAGCCGTCCCATCCAGGCGTCTCGGGTGCACCCCGGTCGGCCTCGACGGCCGCGGCGGTCGCGGGGTCCGGGGCCTCCTCGTCGGCGCGGTCGGTCCACTCGGTGACGGCGGCGTCGACCCAGGACTCGGCAGCGAGCGCCCGCTCGCGGGCGCGCTCGTAGCGGTCGTCGCTGACGGCGAGCGTCCCCGGACTGGAGGCGGCGGCGACGGCGACGAACTCGGCGTGGTCGGCCCGCGTCGCCTCGTTCGCGGCGAGCCGCTCGACTGCACCCTCGACCCGCTCGGTGTCCGGATGAGTGAACACCCGCGCGCCCACCGCCCCCGGACCCAGAACGGGGTCGGCGTCGGCCGGCGGTTCGTCGTCGGGGAGTCGCTCGCCGCCGTGGACCCGCTCGACGCGTTCGCATTCGGTCTCGGCGTCGAGCGCGAGGTTGTCGCCGGGGTAGGTCGCACAGGTCTCGGGGTAGACGTCGCCGTCGTGGATGCGACACTGGAGCGTCTCGGGGTCGAGGAACGCACAGGACGGGAGCCAGCGGGGCTCGGCGTCGAAGGGCGCGACGGGTTTGGGGACCTTCCGCAGCCCGACGAGGAAGGCGGGACGCCCCCGGACGGCGGCGACGTCGACGCCACCGACGGTGACGCTCGGTCCGTCGTCGATCCGGAACAGGCGGGCGACCAGCGCGCCCGCGAGACCGTCGTCGAGGAACGCCCGCACTTCGTCGCTCGAGACCGGCGCGAGGTTGTCGACGTCGTCGAGCGGTCGGTACCGGCCGCGGCGCTCGTGGCCGTGGTCGGCGTCGTCGGGCGCCAGCGCCCGCCAGTCGAGACAGCAGCCGGCACACCCCTCGCAGTTCACCTCCATGGCCGCGCTTGGGCGCCGACGCGGAAAAGACCGCGCCCGGGATGGGCCGCTGCGGGCAGGTAGCTGCGGGCGTCGCTCGCGTCAGTCGTCGCCCGTGCCGGCCCGCTCGTCCGCCGCTCCGTCGTCGGCGCGGGAGTCGGCGAGGCCACCACCGTTCACGTCGCCGAACTCGAAGCGGGCACCGCCGGAGTCGCTCTCGGTCACGTCGGTCTCCCACCCGTGGGCTTCGGCGATCGTTCGGACGATACTCAGACCCAGCCCCGTCCCGTCGTCGTCGGTCGAGTACCCCGCGTCGAAGACGCTGTCCCGGTGAGCCGCGGGGACGCCCGCGCCGTCGTCGGCGACAAAAAAGCCCTGGCGCTCGCCGAGGTCGCCGACCGTGACCGTCACGTCGTCGCCGCCGTGGGCCACCGCGTTGCAGACGACGTTCTCCAGCAGCTGCCGGAGGCGACTCTCGTCGGCCAGTAGCGTCGCCTCGGTCTCGACGGCCAGCGTCGCCTCGCCCGTCTCGACGACTGTCCAGGCTCGGCCAGCCACCTCGGCGAGGTCGACCGGTTCCGGGTCGCTCACCGTTTCGCCCTCGCGGGCGAGCGTCAGCACGTCCTCGATGATGGCGTCGATCCGATGGAGCGACCGCTCGATCGCCTCGAAGTGCTCCTCGTCGCCCTCGGCGCGGGCGAACTCCAGCCGGCCCAGCGCGACCTCCAGCGGGTTGCGCACGTCGTGGGAGACGACGCTCGCGAACCGTTGGAGCCGCTCGTTCTGGCGTTCGAGCTGGTTCTCGTAGCGCTTGCGTTCGGTGATGTCCCGGGTCACGCCGACGACGCCGAGCACCGCCCCGTGCTCGTCGCGCCAGGGCGCCTTCGAGGTGGTGACGTAGGTCTCCTCCAGGTCGTCGCCGTGGGCGTGTTCCACTCGGCCGTCGACGGACTCGCCCGTCTCGACGACGCGGCGGTCGTCGGCGACCGCCTCCTCCGACAGACCCGGTGGGTACAGGTCGAAGTCCGTCTTCCCGACGACGTCGTCGGGCGCGTCGTGGCGTTTCCCGTCGGGACCCTCCAGGTACGAGGGACCGGTGAGCCGCGGCATCTCGTCGCTGACTCGGACGTGCCGGCTTCGTCGGTCCTTGAAGTACACCGACAGCGGGACGTTCTCCAGCAGCGAGGCGAGCATCGTCGACTCGCGGCGGGCCTCGCGGCGGCGCTCGATCAGCGGGCGCAGGTCCGCCAGCCGCTCGACGCGGTCGGTATCGGCGTCGACCTGCAGGTAGGTCTCGACGCCCAGGTCCGTCGCGGCCGCCAGCGGCAGGGCGTCGTCGACCGAGAACACGACGACGGGGAGCGACGCCGAGTAGTCACGGACCGCCTCGACCGTCGCCCGGCCGTCGAACGAGCCGTCGCAGTCGCAGACGACCGCGTCGACGTCGCCCTCGGCGAGTCGCTCCGCTACGTCGCCGTCGGGGGTCGCTCCGCGGACCGTGAGGCCGTCGCCGGACTCGACCCAGGCGTCGGCGACCGCCGCCGCCTCGGACCCGACGTACAGCGCGACCGGTGGACCGTACATGTGAGATCCCGATTCGATATCCGTGTTTCCCCGTCCTCGACATAAGTGGGCGGGATCGTATACCATGGTATCGACCGGCGGGGGCGGCCGGGGCCGACCGACGCGAGCCGGCCGATCGACGCGCCGGCGCCGGCGTCTCGGTTCGTCAGCGAACGGCCCGCGGCGCTTTTGTCGGTGGCCCCACTACGGCGGGTATGACGACCCAGCCGTGCGACGGCTGCGGCGAGGACGTGAGCATCGCCGGTGGCATCGCGAACATCTGGACCCGGGAGAGCCGGACGACCGACGGGCTGGCGCTCGAACTGGCCGACGGCTCCGACCACTTCCTCTGTTACGACTGCATCGAGCGGCTCCCCGACGAGCGCGAACCGACGGCCGACGACGTGGCCGACCTGTAAGGCGTCGCCACGGGCGCGAGACGGCACCCCGAGGCTCGACCGGTCGGCTCCCCATCAGGCGTCCGGTCGCTCGTTCGTCGCGAGCGTCGCCGATACGCCGCCGTCGGCCGACTCCCAGACGACGTTGATCTCGTAGCCGCTCGCGACGCCGACTTCGACCCGGTCGCCGGCCACGACCGCCTCGTCGTCCCCGCTTGCGGTGCCCTGCCACTGGCCCGCCGCGGTCTGGTCGACTCCCTCGACAGACGCGAAACCCGCACCGCGGATGTACAGCTCCGATCTCGCGATCGAGTCGCCGCCCTCGTGGGTAATCTCCAGAATCCCGACGCCGTCGCCTGTCGGGTCGTGCTCGAACCCGAAGATGGCCTGGGGCGTTCGCGGGGCGGTCCGGGACGAACCGGGGAACGACCCGGTGCCGAAGGTCGTCACCTCGGCGCTCGGAATCGACGCCTTCGCGGTCGCGACCCGACCGTCGACGGCAGTCGTCGGCTCCTGCCCGTAAAACACGTCGGCGTCGGCGGCCCACTCGGCCAGCGCGGCCTCGTCGACTTCGTTCTCGGGGAAGACCGCGGGCGCCTTGACCCGCGTCTCGGTCTCGCCGACCTCGATACCGATCCCGCCCGCGACGGCGCCCTCTAGCCTCGCCTCGGCGGCGTAGGTCCGTCCGCTGACGAGGTGTGCCGAGCCGATCGCAGCGGTCAGGCGCTCGCAGTCGTCCGACTCGTCGACGTACCGGGGGCCGGCGCCGGCCTTCGCGTCGACCACTGCCTCGACGACCGAGCGGGCCGCGTCGGGGTCGCTGGCCCCCAACGACAGGACGATCGCCGACTCGGCCAGCGCCGCCGCGCCGCGGTCGCCGGTAAACACCGCGAACCCCTCCCTGGTCGTGACCTCGGTGAGTCCCCGACCGCGCAAGTCCTCGGCGACCGTCTCGCGGTCGAGGTCGGCCTCGAAGACGAGGACCCCCGGCCGGATCCGGTGGAACGCCGCGGCGTCGGCGTAGCTGTCGATACCCGGGACCGACGGGTCGCCGCGCAGCCCCTCGGTCGCGCCGTCGCCGAGGTCCGACTCGCGGTCGAGGACATCACGGGGAGCTATCGAGGTGAACCGGTAGCCGTCGCGGTCGAACGCCGCCGGCGCCGGCAGCCACTCGGCGTAGTCTGCGTTGCCGAGCCCGTCGGGCGACGGCGTGGCGGTCTCGGTCGGCGTCGGGGAGTCGGTCGCCGTCGCAGTGTCGGTCGGCGTCTGACTCGGTGTCCCGGTCACCGTGGCGTCCGTCTTCGCGTCGGTGTCGGTCCCGGCACCGCCGGGGCCGTCGGTCGCGGTCGTGTCGTCGCTCAGACAGCCGGCCGTCGCGCCGGCGAGGAGGGCAGCGGCGCTCCGTCGGAGGAAGCTGCGTCGCGGGGATGTCATCGTCCCCGCGTTTTCCGGCGCGGTGGTAAATACTTGCTGGCCGACATCGGTGGCCGGGCGGGGGAATCGGATTCGTGGCGTCGGGTGCGGAGCCGGGGTGCGGTGTCCGGGCCTTCCGGCAGTTTTACGCTTCCGGCACCGGTGGTCTCTGCCGTGCAACCCGGCCGGATCACCGAGGAGTTCCCGGCGCCGTCCTACCGCGGCGCACAGGAGCAGGCGCTCGCGGACATCCGCGACGCCTTCGCGGCCGACAACGACGTCGTCCTCGTGCGCGCTCCGACCGGCAGCGGCAAGTCCCTCCTGGCTCGCGCCATCGCCGGGTGCGCCAGGACCGCCGGCGAGAGCGAGGCCGGCGAGGTCGTCGACGCCTACTACACCACCCCGCAGGTCTCCCAGCTCGACGACGTGGCCGGCGACGACCTGCTGACCGACCTGAAGGTGATCCGCGGCAAGAACAACTACGACTGCATCCTCCCCGGCGAGACCGACACGCCCGTCGACCAGGCGCCTTGCGCCCGCGAGCGGATGTTCGACTGCCAGGTCCAGCACCGCTGCCCCTACTTCTCCGATAGAGCGATCGCCGCGAACAACCGCATCGCCGCGATGACGCTCGCCTACTTCATGCAGACCGCCGGCTCGGACGTGTTCGGCCAGCGCGACGTGCTCGTGATCGACGAGGCCCACGGCCTGGGCAACTGGGCCGAGATGTACGCCACCATCGACCTCGGTCCCGACACCGTCCCCATCTGGGACGCCTGCGAACCGCCCGACATCGACGGCCTCGACGACGCCGTCTCCTACGCCGACACGCTCCACACGATGGCCGGCCGCCGACTGACGGAGGTGCGCCAGCAGGCCGAACTCGACCCCGAAGAGGCCGCCGAGCGCGACAAACTCGTCCAGTTGCAGTCCGATCTCTCGTGGTTCGCCGAGGACTACCGCGACGACGAGAGCGGGACGACCTGGGTCGTCGACCAGAACGGCGGGGAGGGGAGCCGGGTGACCATCAAGCCGATGGCGCCCGAGAAGTACCTCAAACACACCGTCTGGGACCGGGCCCGGAACTTCGCGCTGCTGTCGGCGACGATCCTCAACAAGGACGCCTTCTGCGCCAACGTCGGCCTCGCGCCCGACCGCGTCGAACTCGTCGAGGTGCCACACACCTTCCCCGTCGAGAACCGGCCGCTGTACGACGTGACCCAGGGGAAGATGACCTACGAGGCCCGCGACGAGACGATCCCCCGGGTCGCCGAGACGCTCGTCCGCATCATGGCCGCCCACCCCGACGAGACGGGGTTGGTCCACTGTCACTCCTACGCGATCCAGGACCAGTTGCTCGACTATCTGCGGGAGTACGGCGTCGAATCGCGAGTCCGCGCCCACGACTCCGATGATCGGGACGCCCAGCTGTCGACCTGGAAGCGGGTCGACGATCCCGACGTGTTCCTCTCGGTGAAGATGGAAGAGGCCCTCGATCTGGAGGGGGATCTGTGTCGCTGGCAACTGCTGTGCAAGGCGCCGTATCCGAACACCCGCGACTCCCGCGTGGCCGCCCGTCTGGAGGACGACCAGTGGGGCTGGTACTACCGGACCGCCCTCCGCACGGTGATCCAGGCCTGTGGCCGCCCGGTACGGGCGCCAGACGACTACGGCGCGACGTACCTCGCCGACTCCTCGCTGCTGGATCTCTTCGAGCGCGCCCGCGTCGACATGCCCGACTGGTTCGCCGAACAGGTCGACCGGATGTCGACGCCCGACCTCCCCGCCGCGGACGCGACGGCCGCGACCGGGTCGGCGTCGTCCAGTGGGTCGGGTCGCTCTCGGTCGACGGGGTCGAGCGCGAGCGGGTCCGGTCGATCCTCGTCGGGCTCGGCCGGTGGGTCGGCGTCGGGTTCCGACTCGGGGTCGAACTCGGGCGGTGGCGACGACTCGCGGAGCGGTCGCCGCTCACGGCGCTCGAAGTCGAGGTCCAACCCGATCGCCGACGTGTGGGACACGGAGTAGCCGGGGCGGCGAGACCGGCGTGAGTCGCCCGCCGAGTCGTTGCGAGGGCGTGTTCACCCCGGTTCGCCCGGCTCCGCCCGACGCGTCGGGCGGGACGGTAGTTCGAAAGTAACAGGTCGATGGGCTCGAAGTCCCCGGCGATGTCAGACTGGGGCGTGTATCTCGTCACGCAGGAGAGTCTCTCGGGCGAGCGAACGACGCAGGCCGTCGTCGAGGCGGCCGTCGCGGGCGGCGTCGACGTCGTACAACTGCGGGAGAAAGACCGGAACGTCCGCGAGCGCTATCATCTGGGACGGCAGCTCCGAGAGCTCACCCGCGACGCCGGCGTCACGTTCGTCGTCAACGACCGGGTCGATCTGGCCGCGGCGGTCGACGCCGACGGGGTCCACCTCGGCGACGACGACCTGCCCGTCGAAGTCGCCCGCGAGCAACTGGGCCCCGACGCCCTGATCGGCCGGTCGGTGTCGTTCGTCGACGACGCTCGCCGCGCCGAGAAGGCCGGTGCGGACTATCTGGGCGTCGGCGCCGTCTACGCCACGGGCTCGAAGGACGATATCGACGACGACGAGCACGAGATCGGCCCCGAGCGCGTCGGCGAGATCGCCGCCGCCGTCGACATCCCGGTCGTCGGGATCGGCGGCGTCACTGCCGACAACGCCGCCCCGATCGTCGAGGCGGGCGCCGACGGCGTCGCCGTCATCACCGCGATCACCGGCGCGGACGACCCCGAAGCCGCGACCTGCGACCTCGCCGGGACGGTCGCCGACGCTCGCGAGGACTGACGAGTTTGGGGGTGGCGTCGCCCATAGCTATTCCCCGATACGCGCCGAACGAACCGCCGTGCAAGACCCTCGTGCCGTCGGGTCGTCGGTCGCCGGGCGGCGGCGACCGCTCCTCGCGATCCTCGCCATCGTCTTCGTCGACCTCATGGGGTTCGGGATCGTCATCCCGATCCTCCCGTTCTACGTCCGCGATCTCGGCGGGACCGACGTGGTCTACGGCCTGCTGGCGGCGTCCTATTCGCTGATGCAGTTCGTCTTCGCGCCGCTTCTGGGTCAGCTGTCTGACGTCCGCGGCCGGCGACCGGTGCTCATGCTCTCGCTGGCGGCGAACACCGTCGCCTGGACCGTCTTCGGCCTCGGCGGCGAGGTGCTGGCGGTCGCGGGGACGACCGCGGCGCTGGCGACGCTGTTCCTCGCGCGGATGCTCGCCGGCGCGATGGGCGGCAACATCGCCACCGCCCAGGCCTACATCGCCGACGTGACGCCAGCCGACCGACGCGCCGGCGCGCTGGGACTGGTCGGCGCCGCCTTCGGCCTGGGGTTCGTCTTCGGGCCTGCGCTCGGGTCGGTCCTGGCGAGCGACGGCGTCGTCGCCGCGGGGTCGGCCGTCTTCCCGGATTTCGTGCCCGCGACGCGCTTCTCGCTGCCGAGCTTCGGCGCGGCCGTCCTGAGCTTCGTCGCCTTCCTCGGGACGTGGGCCGGCCTGCCCGAGCCCCAGCGCCACGCGACGGCCGGCGGCCGCCCGCGGATCGTCGGGCAGTTCGTCGACGCCGTCCGCGACGCCACGCTGGGGCCGCTCGTCGGCGCCTTCCTGGTCGCGTCGGTCGCCTTCTCGGGCATCCAGGTGGCGTTCATCCCGTTCGTCGCGGACGTGTACGGCTACGACGCCTCCCAGGCCGGCCTGTTGCTCACCTACGTCGGCGCGCTCGCAGTGGTCAACCAGGGCGTCGTCGTCGGACGGCTCTCGCGGATCGTGCCCGCCAGGCGGCTCGCCGTCGCCGGCGCCGCCCTGCTGGTCGTCGCGCTCGCGGCCTTTCCGTTCTCGCCGGAGATCGGTCGGGCGCTGCTCGGCGAGCGGGCGATCTTCGGATTCGGCCCGCGGGTGCTCGCGCTGCTTGCCGCGCTGACGCTTTTGTCGCTGGGCAACAGCCTGTTGAACGTCTCGCTGACGACGCTGGTCTCGCTGGCGACGAGCGCCGACCGGCAGGGCGGCGCTTTCGGCGTTACGCAGGGGGCAGGCAGCCTCGGACGGACCGTCGGCCCGCCGGTCATGACGGCGCTGTACGCCGTCGTCGTCTACTGGTCGCCGTTCGTCCTCGGCGCCGTCCTGACGCTTGGGATCGTCGCCGTGTTGACGACCGTCCGGGTGGCCGACGGCCCGACCGAGACGCCACTCGAGCGCACCGACTGACCGGGGTCGCTGGCGCCGGTGTCGCCGCTGACGTCGTCGCGAGCCGCTCCGACGGGCTCCCCCACTCGTTTGGCGCCGGGCTTGAGTAGGAGGCGCCCGAACGAGGGGTATGACCAACTGGACCGCCGCCGACGTGCCGGACCTGTCGGGGCAGACGATCGTCGTCACCGGAGCCAACAGCGGACTCGGCTTCGAGGCGACCCGCGCCTTCGTCCGGAATGGCGCGACCGTCGTGATGGCCTGCCGCAGCACCGACCGCGGCGAACGGGCGGCCGCGGAGATCCGCCAGCGAGAGGGGTTCCCGGCCGAGGAGGCCGTCCTCGACGTTCGCGAGTGCGACCTGGGCGACCTCGCTTCGGTCGAGTCGTTCGCCGACGACCTGCTGGCCGACTACGAGGGGATCCACGTCCTCTGCAACAACGCCGGCGTGATGGCGATCCCCCGGTCGGAGACCGCCGACGGCTTCGAGACGCAGTTCGGCGTCAACCACCTCGGCCACTTCGCGCTGACGGGCCACCTCGTAGAGCGGATCGTCGCCACGCCGGGCGAGACGCGTATCGTCACCCACTCCAGCGGCGCTCACCAGGGGGGCGAGATAGACTTCGACGATCTCCACCACGAGGACTCCTACGGCAAGTGGGAGGCCTACGGGCAGTCGAAGCTGGCGAACCTGCTGTTCGCCTACGAACTCCAGCGCCGGCTCTCGGCGGCGGGCGTCGAGGACACGGTCTCGGCGGCGTGTCACCCGGGCTACGCCGCCACTTCGCTGCAGTCCCGCGGCCCGAAGGAGGAGGGGTCGACGGTGAAACTGTACGCGATGCGAGCGGCCAACGCCGTCCTCGGCCAGTCCGCCGAGATGGGCGCGCTCCCGCTACTGTACGCTGCGACCGCGCCCGGCGTCGACGGGGGCTCGTACATCGGCCCCGGCGGTCTGTTCGACATGCGCGGCCACCCCGAGCCACAGCGCTCGAACGACCGCTCCTACGACGAGGGGCTGGCCGACCGGCTGTGGACCGTCTCCGAGGAACTGACCGGCGTCACCTACGACTTCGAGGCGCTGGTGCCCGAGGCCACAGACGACGCGAGCGACGGGGCCGCGAGCGCCGCGGACTGACGAGTCGAACCGTTCCGGCAGGTATCAGTCTGCCAGGGAGCCGTTCAGCACTTTCGCCGCGGTCAGCACGGGGTCCCAGACGGGCGAGAACGGCGGCGCGTAGGCGAGATCGAGGGTCTCGACCTCGGCGACGGTCATGTCGGCCTCCAGGGCGGTGGCGACGGTGTCGATCCGGACGGCCGCGCGGTCGGTGCCGACGATGGTCCCGCCGAGTAGCCGCCCGGTCTCGCGGTCGGCTGTCAGCGTCACCACCGTCTCGGCGGCGCCGGGGTAGTAGCCCGAGCGCGACCGCGTCGTGACCGTCTCGCTCACCGGGTCGAACCCGGCCGCCTCGGCCCGCTCGTGGTCGACGATCCCCGTCCGACCACACTCCTGGTCGAACGCCTTGACGACGGCCGTGCCGGCTATATCGCCGGTCTGCTTCGGGTCGCCGGCGACGGTCTGCCCGATCGCGCGCCCGGCGCGGTTGGCCGTCAGGCCGAGCGGCACCCAGTCGAACGCGCCGGTGACGGCGTGGCGCGCCTCCGCACAGTCGCCGGCCGCGTAGACGCCGTCGGCCGACGTGCGCCCGTAGTCGTCGACCGCGACCGCTCCCGAGTCGCCGAGCTCGACCGGCGTGTCAGCGAGGAGGGAAACGTTCGGCTGGATACCGACGCCGACCAGCGCGAGATCGACGTCGAGGGCGGTCCCGCCGGCACACGCCAGCCGCTCGACGCGTTCGTCGCCGACCAGTCGCTCGACGGTCTCGCCGAGATGGAGCGTGACGCCTCGGTCGCGCAGTTCCGCTTCGACGCGCTCGCCGACCGCCTCGCCGAACGGACCCAGGACGTGGTCGCCCCGTTGGAAGACGTGGACGTCGAGGCCGTGGGCGGTGAACGCCTCGGCCATCTCGACGCCGACGTAGCCGCCGCCGACGATAGCGACCGTCTCGGGCGGTTGCCAGTCGGCGTAGGGTTCGATCACCGTCGGGTCGAGAAAGTCGCCGCCGCCGAGCGACTCGACGGTCGCCTCGCCCGCGGGTTCGAGCGCCGCACGGATCGCCGCCGCGTCGTCCATGCCGTGCAGCGAGAACGCACCGGCCAGGTCGGCCCCCTCGATCGGGTCGGTCAGCGCGCGTCCGCCGGTCGCGACGAGCAGGTCGTCGTAGGGCTGGTCGTGCCGGTCGCCGTCGGGCCCGCGGACGGTCACGGCCCGCTCGTCGGTGTCGATCCCGGTGACCTCGTGCTCGCGCCGGAGGTCGATCCCCCGGTCGGCGGCCGCTTCGGGCGACAGCGACAGCAGGTCCGTCAGGTCCGCGACCTCGCCTTTCACGTAGTACGGCGTCCCGCAGTGGGCGTAGGAGACCCACCGCCCTCGCTCGAAGACGACCACCTCGCGGTCGGGGTCCTCCCGTTTGCACTTGCTCGCGGCGCTCAGCCCGGCGGCGTCACCACCGATCACGACGAACGGGTCCGCTGTCATAGTTCGGGAGAGGGGACGCGCCGACGTAGTGGTTCGGGCCGCTGGGCCGGGCCGCGCACGACCGTCGGGAACCGCCGGAGGTGCGACCACCGTGACGGTCGGTCGGCCGCCGCGGGCCTACCAGTTCCAGGGGCCGTGGTCGGGATCGATCTCCCGGTGGCGCTCGTCGATCGAGTCGATCAGCTCGACGTCCTCGTCGTCGAGGTCGAGGTCGCGGGCGGCGAGGTTCTGTGCCACGTGCTCGCGGCTGCTGGCCTTCGGGATGGCGGCGACGTTGTCGTGGGCGGTGACCCACGCGAGGCTGACCTGCGCCGGCGTCGCGTCGTGTTTTTCGGCGATTTCTCGGATCTCGGGCACGTCCAAGACCGCGCCCTTCCCCAGCGGCGAGTACGCCACCAGCCAGTAGTCGTGGTCCTGGGCGTGCTCGACGAGTTCCGCCTGGGGGAGCAGCGGGTGCATCTCGACCTGGTGGGCGAAGATGGGCGCGTCGAGCACCTCGCGGGCCTCGTCGAGCAGTTCGGGCGTGAAGTTCGACAGTCCGATATTCCGGGTCTTCTCGGCCTCGTACGCCTCGTCGAACGCGGGCAGCACTTCCTCGTGGTCGTAGACGCCCGAGGGCCAGTGGACGTACAGCAGGTCGACGGCGTCGACGCCGAGCCGGTCGAGACAGCCGTCGATGGCCGCGGGCACCTGCTCGGGCTCGGGCGGCACGTCGTGGTGGACGGTCTTCGTCGAGAGCCACACGTCGTCGCGGGCCACGTCGCTGTCGGCGATCCCCTCGCCGACGAACTCCTCGTTCTCGTAGACCTGCGCGGTGTCGACGTGGCGAAAGCCCACGTCGAGGGTGGTCCGGACGTTCTCGCGCCACTGCTCGCGGTCGTCGTCGGAGTAGGTCCCCAGCCCGAGTCGCGGGAGGTCGTCGACTGGCATGGCTCTCACCTCGGGCCGTCGGCGCTTGACCCTGCTGGTCGCGGAAGCGCGGGCGAGCGGCCAGGTTTCGCGTCAGTAGATCGGCGGGACGTAGAGGTTCAGCGTCTCCAGGCGCTCGTCGCCGTCGTTCTCGATCTCGTGGGTCTCGCCGGCCTCGATGACGAGGAGGTCGCCGGCCTCGAAGCGCACGTCCTCGCCGTCGACGGTGGCGCGACCCGACCCGGAGACGACGTAGCACCACTGGTCGCTGTCGGCGTGGAGATTGTCGGGGCCGCCGGTGGACTGGCCCGGCGAGAGCGTCATCTGGGCGGCCTGGGCGTCGTCGGTCGTCTGGCGCACGTCGAAGAATCCCTCGAAGTCGAGTTCGGCGCGTCGCATGGCCGGTCGTTCGCGGCCCGGGGCGTTAGGTCCCGCGGTCGTCGTCGGTGTGAGTGGGGAGTCGAGACCGGCGGCGGCGTCGTCAGTCCTCGCCGTCGTCGTCCTTGCCGAAGCCGGCGTCCTCGACGTCGAACTCGGCGACCGTCCGGCCGTCGACGAGCAGGTTCTCGACGACGAACTCGGCGATCTGGTCGCGCATCCGGCGGCTGGCGTGCCCGGCACCGAGCGTCACCTGGTACATCCGGGCGCCCACGAGCGCGGTGTAGATGGTCTCGCCGACCGACTCGGGCTCGACCGGGCGGAAGACGCCGGCCTCGATCCCGTCGGCGATGATCTCGGCGACGGTGTCGACGTTCGTCTGGTAGTGGGTCGCCAGTTTCTCGCGGAACTGCTCGTTGTGGACGGCCTGGACGCGCAGTTCGAGCAGGGCGAGCGCGAACGTCTCTCGGTCCTCTTCGCCGGATTCGATGACGAAGCCGTCGACGTACTCTTCCAGTCGCCCCAGCGGGTCCTCCGTGTCGGACTCGGCGAGGCGCGCGCCGACCCAGCCGACGGTGTTGTCGACGAACGCGAGCATCAGCTCCTCTTTCGTGTCGTAGTGGTAGTGCAACAGCGAGCGGCTCTTGTCGAACTCGTCGGCGATATCCTGCATCGTGAGGTGGGCGTAGCCGTGCTTGCACAGCGCGTGATACGTCGCACCCATTATCTCGCGGTGCGTATCACCTTGCACGTCCACCTCGGAAGCCATACCCACGTGTTGCCGGCCGCGGGCAAAAACCTTCCGCGCCGCTGGGAGGTCCACTCCGACTAACAAGAGAGTCAGTCTTATACCCCCGAGACCGATACGATGGGGCATGCCACCGGGCGGGCCCGACGACGACGAGTTCGAGGAGTTGCGCGCCGAGGGGTCGAACGCGATGGTGCGGCTGTTCGGCGAGTACGGCCGCGGCCAGCGCGCCCGGTTCGCCGTCGGCGGACTCGCGAGCGTCTTCTCGACGCTGATGGAACTCGTCCCGGCGTTCCTGCTCGGCGTCGCCATCGACTCCTTTCTCACCGACGACCGGCCGTTCCGGCTGCCGTTCGTTCCCGGCGGCTGGCTCCCCTCGACGCCCGTCGACCAGTTCGTCCTGCTGATCGGACTGCTGGCGGGCTCGCACGTCCTCGGGGCGGCGCTGGGCTGGCTCAACTCCTGGGCGTGGAACGGCTTCGCCCAGCACTTCCAGCACGAGATGCGCGTCGACGCCTACGACGCCATGCAGCGCCGGGAGCTGTCCTTCTTCGACGACAAGCAGACCGGCGAAGTGATGTCCATCCTCAACAACGACGTCAACCAGCTGGAGGGGTTCCTGACGAACAGCCTCAACCAGGGTATCGGCATCGTCTTCCGCGTCGGCGGGATGGGCGTCGCGATGCTGCTGATCAACTGGCGACTCGGGATCGTTCCGACGGTCATCATCCCCGCGCTGGGCTACGCCAGCTACGTCTTCGTCAACCGCATCCACCCCAAATACCAGGAGGTCCGCTCGTCGGTCGGGAAACTCAACTCGCAACTCGAAAACAACCTCGGCGGCATCGAGGTGGTGAAATCCTACACGACCGAACGGTTCGAGACCGACCGCGTCGAGGAGTCCTCCCGCGAGTATCTCGACGCACAGTGGGACGCCATCACCACGCGGATCGCCTTCTGGCCGACGTTGCGGCTGGTGACCGCCGCCGGCTACACCGCCACGTTCCTCGTCGGCGGCTACTGGGTGATGGTCAACCGGGGCCTGTTCGCCGACCCGCTGCCCTTCTTCAACGGCCCGCTCACCGCCGGGACGCTCGTCATCTTCCTCTCGTACTCCCGGCGGTTCGTCTACCCGATGCGCCAGTTCGGCCAGATCATCAACGACTACCAGTACGCCGAGGCCGCCGGCGAGCGGGTCGTCGGCCTGCTCGACACCCCCTCCGGCGTGACCGACCGCCCCGACGCGGTCGCGCTCGAATCGGTCGAAGGCCGCGTCGAGTACGACGACGTGGACTTCGCCTACGAGACCGACGACGGCGAGGAACAGGTGCTCGACGGCGTCTCCTTCGAGGTCGAACCCGGCGAGATGGTCGGGCTCGTGGGGCCGACGGGCGCGGGCAAGACGACGCTGATGAAGCTGCTGCTCCGGCTGTACGACGTGGACGAGGGGAGCGTCCGGATCGACGGGACCGACGTGCGCGACGTGACCCTCCGCAGCCTCCGACAGTCGGTGGGGTACGTGAGCCAGGAGCCCTACCTCTTCTACGGCACCGTCCGCGAGAACATCGCCTACGGCATCCCCGACGCCGACGACGAGGACATCGAGGCCGCCGCGAAGGTCGCCGGCGCCCACGAGTTCGTCGTCGACCTGAAAGACGGCTACGACACGAAGGTCGGCGAGCGTGGCGTGAAGCTCTCGGGCGGCCAGCGCCAGCGCGTCTCCATCGCCCGCGCGGTGTTGAAAGACCCCGACGTCCTCGTCCTCGACGAGGCGACCAGCCACGTCGACAACGAGACCGAGGCGGTGATCCAGAACAGCCTCGACGACCTCATCGAAGACCGGACCGCCTTCGCCATCGCCCACCGGCTCTCGACGGTGCGCCACGCCGACCAGATCCTCGTCATGGACGACGGCGAACTGGTCGAACAGGGCACCCACGAGGACCTGCTCGCCGAAGACGGCCTCTACGCCACCCTCTGGCGGGTTCAGGTCGGGGAAATCGACGCCCTGCCCCAGGAGTTCCTCGACCGGGCCGCCGGCTACTCGGCCCAGCCCGGCGACCTGGACTGACCGCAAGGCACTTGCCGCGGGTCGCCGACCCACCGGTCGAATGCCCTCCCTCTCGGACCGCTCGAAGCGTGCGACGCTGGTCGTCGCGCTCGCCCTGCTCGTCGCCGCCCTCGCGCTGCCCTCTGTGAACACGTTGCCCGGCTTCTCCGACCACACCGGACCGTCCGACCTCCGCGTCGCGGAGTTCGAGCGACTCGACGCCGGCTGCGCCGACGCCGTGGGCGACTACGCCGGCGGGTCGATCGGCGACGGACGGATCTCCAAGGTGACGACCGTCCGCGCGCCGAGCGCCGCCGCTCCGCTGTCGGTCCGCGTCGAGCGCACGTCGCCGCCGGGGGCCGACCTGAGCACGTTCGCGGTCCGCGTCGACGCCCACGAGGCGGGAGCCGGGTCGGCGAGCGGGACGACCGGCGGGAACGCGGTCGCGTCGACCGAGTCGGGGGCCGGGTCCTGCCCGACCGAGATCCAGTACCGCGCCGTCCTGAAGATGCGCGGTGGGTCCCCCGAGGGGCTCCTCCCGGACGCCCACGGGATCCGCGTCGCGTGGTACGAGAACGGCCGGTTCTGGGGCTGTTCGTCGAGCGTGACGAGCCCGCTGAACGGCAGTTGCGCGGCGCTGGCCGACTCGCGACCCGTCTGGGCGAACGCCACGGCGGGGTGAACGGTGGCCCGTCGCTGCTCGCCGCACCGCGCGACCGACCGCCCGAGCGACTAACACGAGAGTTAGTTATTTAAGTAGTCAGTCGTTATGCGGTGCTATGTCATGGGGTTTCTCCGGCGGGAACGACGACGCCGACGCCTTCGAGGACCTCCGGGATGCTGCCGAGCGGCCGATGTGGCAGATATTCACGGAGTACGGGCGCGGCTACAAGGGCGAGTTCGCGCTCGGCGCAGTCGCGAGCGTGATCGCGCGCTTTCTCGAACTGATCCCGGCGCTGATCTTGGGGGTCGCCATCGACTCGCTGTTCGCGGGCGACCAGGCGTTTCGGCTCCCTCTCGTGCCGGCGTCGGTGATACCCGCCACGACGGAGGCCCAGTTCTGGTTCGCCGTGGGGGCGGTGGCGGGCATCTACGTCCTGACGGCGACGCTGAACTGGGTGAACTCCTGGGCGTGGAACCGCTTCGCCCAGCACCTCCAGCACGAGGTGCGCGTCGACACCTACGACGTGGTCCAGCGGTTGGACATGAGCTTCTTCGACTCGAAACAGACCGGAGAGATCATGTCCATCCTCAACAACGACGTCAACCAACTGGAGAGCTTCCTCACAAACGATCTGAACGCCGGCATCCGGATCGGCGTCCTCGTCGTCGGTACCGGCGCGCTGATGATCTGGCTCAACGCCCAGCTGGCGCTGGTCGCGCTGCTCTCCATCCCCGTCCTCGCCCTCGCGAGCTACGTGTTCGTCCAGCGGATCGGGCCGAAGTACGGCCGCGTTCGGGGCTCGGTCGGTGCCCTGAACTCCCGGCTGGAGAACAACATCGGCGGTATCGAAGTGGTCAAGTCCTACGGCCGCGAGAGCTTCGAGCGCGACCGCGTCGAGTCGGCGTCTGAAGACTACCTCGACGCCAACTGGGACGCCATCTCGACGCGGATCAAGTTCTTCCCCTCGCTCAGAATCATCACCGGCTTCGGCTACGTCGTCACCTTCCTCGTCGGCGGCTACTGGCTCCTGTTCGGCGCGCCCGGCCCGTTCTCGGGCACGCTCGCGCTCGGGACGCTCACCACGATGCTGCTGTGGTCGCGCCGCTTTCTCTGGCCGATGCGCCAGTTCGGCAACGTCGTCAACAACTACCGCTACGCCTTCGCCGCCGCCGAGCGCGTCGTCGGCCTGATGAACGACCCGGCGACGATCCACGAGGACGACGACGCCGTCGACCTCGAGACCGTCGACGGCCTCGTCGAGTACGAGGACGTGCGCTTTCGCTACCCCGAGGCCGACGACAACTCCGTCGAGGACGTGTCCTTCACCGCCGAATCCGGTGACTTCGTCGGCCTCGTCGGCCCCACGGGCGCGGGCAAGACGACGCTGCTCAAACTGCTGATGCGGCTGTACGACCCCCACGAGGGGACGATCCGGATCGACGGGACGGATATTCGGGACCTGTCGCTGTCGAGCCTGCGGAGCCACGTCGGCTACGTCAGCCAGGAGCCCTATCTCTTCCACGGAACCATCGAGGAGAACGTCGCATACGGGCTGGAGGCGAGCGACGACGAGATCGTCGAGGCGCTGGGGATGGCCGGTGCGATGGAGTTCGTCGCGGACCTGCCCGACGGTATCGAGACGACCGTCGGCGAGCGCGGGGTGAAGCTCTCCGGGGGACAGCGCCAGCGGATCGCCATCGCACGGGCGATCCTCGAAGACCCGGAGATCCTCGTCCTCGACGAGGCGACCAGCCACGTCGACAACGAGACGGAGGTGCTGATCCAGCAGTCGCTGGAGTCGCTGACGGCCGAGCGGACGACCTTCGCTATCGCCCATCGACTCTCGACGATCCGGGACGCCGACACGATCCTCGTCATGGACGACGGTCGCGTCGTCGAACAGGGACCCCACGAGGAACTGCTCGAACGGGACGGCCTGTACGCCAACCTCTGGAGCGTCCAGGTCGGCGAGGTCGACGCGCTCCCCGAAGAGTTCGTCGAGCGCACCGCCGAGCGCGAACGCGCCAGTCTGGACGACGACTGAGCGGGCCGCCGGCGGTCGCGAACCGACGAATCCAAGCGGTCGGGGGCGGTAGCGACGGCCGATGAACGTCCGGTTTCTCGGCGGCGCTCGCGAGGTCGGTCGCAGCGCCATCCTGATCGACGACCGGCTCCTGCTGGACTACGGACTGTTGACCGGCAACCCGCCCCGGTTTCCGGTCGACTCGGTCGACCCGGAGGCGGTCGTCGTCTCGCACGGTCACCTCGACCACGTCGGGGCGGTCCCGTCGCTGTGCTCGGGGGACCGCCGGCCGCCGATCCACTGGACGCCGCCGACGCGCGAACTCGCGCTCACCCTCGCCCGCGACACGCTCAAACTGCACGGCGGCACCTACGACTGCCCGTTCACCGAGACCGAGGTCCGTCGGGTCACCCAGGTCTCCGAGACCCACGGCTATCGAGAGTCGTTCGAGGCCGCCGGCTACGAGGTCACCTTCTACGAGGCCGGCCACATCCCCGGAAGCGCCCACGTCGTCGTCGACGACGGGGAGACGCGCTTGCTCTACACATCCGACTTCCACACGGGCGATCAACGACTGGTCCCGGGAACCACCGCCCGGCCCGACGCCGACGCCGTGATCTGCGAGGCGACCTACTCCGACGTGACCCACGAAGACCGGGGAGCTATCGAGGACCAGTTCGCCGAGAGCCTCCGGACGACGGTCTGGCAGGGCGGCACGGTCGTCGTCCCCGCGTTCGCCATCGGACGCACCCAGGAGGTGCTCCTGATCTGCGAGGCCCACGACATCGACTGCTACGTCGACGGGATGGGCAAGCGGGTGACCGAGATGCTCCGGCGCCACCCCGAGTTCGTCCGCGACGCCGACGCGCTGGGGCGGGCCAAATCCAACGCGAGGTTCGTCGACGGTCGCGACGGTCAGCGCCGACGGATCGCCGCGGACAACACCGTCGTCGTCACCACCAGCGGGATGCTCTCGGGCGGGCCGGCGATGACGTACATCCCTGCGATCCGCGGGTCGCCGACGAACAAGGTCGCGATGACGGGCTACCAGGTCGAGGGCACGCCCGGCCGGGACCTGCTCGACACCGGTAGCGCCGAGATCGACGGCCGGCGGATGCCCGTCGCCGCGCAGGTCGAGTCCTACGACTTCTCCGCCCACGCCGACCGCGAAGGGATTCTCGAATTCCTCGACGACTACCGCGAGGCCGACGTGCTGGTCAACCACGGCGACCGCTGCGAGGCCTTCGCCGCGGAGCTCCGCGAGGACGGCTTCGACGCGACGGCGCCCGCCGTGGGCGACGCCGTCGAGGTGTAGCGAGTCGGCGGCTATTCACCCGTTCGCCGACTTCTGCGATTCACCGATCGACGACCCCGGAGAGCAGTCGGCTACCGACCAGCGTGTTTCGCTCGATCGGTCCGCGACGGGTTCGGCCAGATAACCAAATCTGAATTAGCCTATTTCAGATTAGTCTATTCCAAATTTGGTTATTCGGTAGCACTATGTCGATGTCCGCACATGACGTAGTATGGACCGATTCGTCGATCGCCGGGCGGAACTCTCGCGACTCGTCGAGTGCTACGAGTCCGACGAGGCGGAGATGGTCGTCGTCTTCGGGCGTCGCCGCCTCGGGAAGACCGAACTCGTCCGGGAGTCGCTGGCCGAACGCGAGGACGCCGTACTGTATCAGGCGACGGAGACGACCTCGCAGGTACAGCTCGACGAGTTCGTCGAGCTCGCGTCGGAGTCGTTCCCGGGCGTCGACCGGATCAGAGCCGACTGGGAGTCGCTCCTCGGATACCTGGCCGAACGGGACGCGGTCGTCGTACTGGACGAGTTCCCGTACCTCATCGATGCCGACGAGAGCCTCCCGTCGGTCGTCCAGCGGCTCTGGGATCAGGAGATACGAGACAGCGCGGCGACACTCGTGCTGGTCGGCTCGTCGATCAGCATGATGGAGGAGGCGACGCTCCTCGGTAACAGTCCGCTGTACGGTCGATTCACGGAGAAGATCGACCTCCGACAGCTCGACTTCGGCGCCGCGTGTGAGTTCTTCCCCGATTCCTACACGCCCGAGGAGCGAGTGTTCGCCTGGGGAGTGTTCGGCGGAACGCCGTACTATCTGGACGGCGTCGAACTGGACCACGACCTCGGATCGGTCGTCCGGCGTTCGCTCCTCGCACGGCAGGGGTTTCTGCACAACGAGCCCGAGTACGTCCTCCGCACCGAACTGACCGAACCGAACCGGTACTTCGCCATCCTGAAAGCCATCGCCGCGGGGGACGCGACCGCCAACGAGATCGCGGGGACGGTCGGCATCGACGGGAAGCAGATATCGACGTACACGGGGAAGCTGGAACGACTCCGCCTCGTCGAGCGCGAGGTTCCGGTCACCGAGGACGAGACGCGGTCGCGCCGCGGGCGCTATCGGATCCGCGACCCGCTGTTCCGGTTCTGGTTCAGGTTCGTCTACGGAAACGAGGACCGGTACGAGCGGCTCGGTACGGACGCCTACGAGACAGTCGTCGAGCCGGAGATGGCGGATTTCGTGAGCCCGGAGTTCGAACGGCTCTGTGGGGACGCGCTCCCCGAGCTGTACCCCGACGAGACGTTCGTCGATATCGGCCGGTGGTGGTACAAGGAACACGAGGTCGACGTCGTCGGGCTGGCCGACGACGGCACGATGGTCGCAGGGGAATGCAAGTTCACGAGCGCACCGCTCGATTACGGCGCGCTCGCGTCGCTCGAATCCCACGCAGGCGAGATCCGGTGGACACCCGACGGGACCGGCGTCGACCGGAACTACGCGCTGTTCGCCCGAAACGGGTTCAGGGAGTCGGTCCGCGAGGCTGCCGCCGGTCGCGACGACCTCCGGCTGTTCGACCTCGACGAGATCGTCGGGAGCTTCTGAGGGCCGGTCCGGGACCGAGCTAGCCGATCGTCGCCGCTCACCCCAGCACGCCCAACTCCGCCAGCAACACCAGTCCGGTGACGACGGGGAGGCTCCCGAGGATCGTGAGGAAGACGACGGTCCCCACGTAGTCGGCGGTCGACACGCCGCCACGTTCGTCGCCCGGTCCGGCCGCGCCGTCGTCGCCGAACTCGATCGAGAGGACGAGCGGGGTGACCGCCGCGGGGCCGGCCGCGAGGACGACGAACGCGGCGGTCACCGTCGGGTCGCCGACGTCGACGAGCGCCGCGACCGCGACGGCGACGACCGGCGCGACCAGCAGTTTCAGCCCCACCGTCGGGAGCGTCTCACGGACGGTCGCACCGAGGTCCATCGACTCGACCTGCAGGCCGAGCACGACGAGGAACACGGGGATCGACGCGTCGCCGGCCAGTCGGAGCGTGTCCATCGCCGTCCCGTTCTCCGGTGGGACGACGCCGAGCGCGACCGTCGTGCCGGCTGCGAGAACCGCCCAGACGACGGGCTGGCGGGCGACGCGGCCGAGCGCCGCCCGGTCGTCGCGCTCGCCGCCGCGAGTGAGCAGGTAGACGCCGACGGTGTACAGCAGCAGGTTCTGGACGAGGACGAACAGGACGGCGGTCGAGCGGCCGGCGGCGCCGAACGCGAAGGTGGCGACGGGGATGCCGAAGTTGCCGGTGTTGGGGACGGCGGCGGCCATCGCGGCGCCGACGACGACCGTCCCCTCGCGGCCGCGCGCCCGACTCACCGCCCACGAGAGCGCGCCGACGACGGCGGTGAACCCGACCATCGCGGCGACGGCCGCGGCGGCGGTCCCGAGCCCGGTCTCGAGCGTGACGAGCGTCTCGAACACCAGCGCCGGCAGGAGGACGTAGACGGTGACCGTGCTCAGCGGCTCGGTGTCGACCTCGCGGACGCGGCCGAGCAGGTAGCCGGCGAGGGCGATCGACAGCGGCGGCGCCACCGACGAGAGGAAGACGGAGGGGATCGACCCGAGTGCGTCGAGTGTCTGCACGGGGAGGTCGATTTCGGGATCGATATCGCCGCCGATAACGCTGTCGACTCGTCGCCCGAGGGCGTCGGTCTCGGCGGCCCGTTCCCGTTTCTAAACCGTTTTCACGGTAGAGCGTAGACGGGTCTCCGTGTCCTGGTCCCGGTACAATCCCGTTCGCGCGCTGCTCCTCTGGGTAGGGTCGCTCGTCGCCCGCGCCGGCGTCATCGACCGCGAGCGCGTCGAGCGGGCGACCGACCTGGCGTGGCCCCGCATCGTCACCGGCCTCGCGCGGATGTCCCGCTCGACGGCCGACGTGGCGATGGTCGGCATCGCGCTCGGTCCGACCGCCATCGCCGGCGTCGGCTACGCCAGCCCCTTCTGGGGCCTCGCGTTCGCCCTGGGCGGCGGCGTCGCCGGCGGGACCATCGGTCTCGTCTCCCAGCGCTTCGGCGCCGACGCCTACGAGGAACTCGCCCTCTCGGTGAAAGCCAGCGCGCTGCTCACGGTCGCGATCACCGTCCCGCTGATCGCCGTCTACTGGTACCTCGCCGAGCCGCTGATCGGCCTCATCGGCTCGGGCGACGCCGCGGTCGCGTTCGGCGCCGACTACCTCGCGGTCGTCGCCTTCGGCGTCCCGTTCGGGGCCCTGAACCTCATCGGCAGCCGCGCGCTCGTCGGCGCCGACGACGCCTGGACGCCGATGATCCTCCGCGGCGGCGGTGCGGCGCTCAACATCCTCATCAACGCCGTGCTCATCTTCGGCTTCGGCTGGGGCGTCGTCGGCGCCGCCATCGGGACCGCGCTCTCGAACGCGCTGGTCACGGCCGCGTTCGCGGTCGGCCTCGCCCGCGGTGGTCTGCCCGGAATCGGCGAGTTCCCCGTGCAGGTCCCACTCTCTGGCCCCCACCTCGACCGATCGCTGCTGGGCGATCTGGTGGAGATGGCGACGCCGCTGATCGGGACCAACCTCGCCCGTAGCGGCGGCCAGTTCCCGAAGCTGTACATCGTCGGCCTGTTCGGCCCGAACGTCGTCGCCGCCTACGTCGTCGCGATGCGGGTCCGCGCGCTGATGGACACGCCCAACTGGGGCTTCAGCATGGCCTCCTCCAGCCTCGTCGGCCAGGCGCTCGGCCAGGACGACGAGGACGACGCCGGCGCGTGGGCCCACGACATCATCCGCTTCTCGCTGGCATGCTACGCCGTCATCGCCGTCGGCGTGTTCGTCCTCGCCCGCCCCATCGGTCGCGTGTTCGTCGACGACCCCTCGATCCTCCCGACCGTCGTCACCTTCATTCGCGTCGCCTGCTTCGGCGTCCTCTTTAGCGGCGTCTACGGCGGCTCGACCGGGCCGCTCAGGACCAGCGGCGACACGCGCTGGCCGTTCTACGCCCAGCTCACCGGGCTGTACCTGTTCGCGATCCCCATCGCCTACCTCGGGATCGCAGTGCCCGAGATCGGCCAGACGGCGCTGTACGCCGCTATCCTCGCCGAGATGGCCGTGCCGGCCGTCATCACCTACTACCGCTATCGCTCCGGGACGTGGAAGGTGGTCAGTCGCGACTACCGCCCCGACGCCGCCGCCGGGGACTGAGCGGCCGACAGCCGGCCGGGCGCCGGATAACTTTCGGAACCCTGAGCCGCGAGGGCCAGCCTTTTGCCTGGCTACTTCCGAGGGCCCCCATGGAGTACACCACACTCGGGTCGACCGGGATGGAGGTCTCGCAGATCTGCCTGGGCTGTATGAGCTTCGGCAGCGAGGAGCCGTGGATGTTAGACGAGGACGAGGGCCGGGAGGTCATCGAACGCGCCATCGACCTGGGCGTGAACTTCTTCGACACCGCCAACGCCTACTCCGACGGCGAGAGCGAGGAGATCCTCGGTGACGTACTGGCCGAATACGACCGCGACGAGCAGGTCGTCGCGACCAAGGTCCGGTTCCCCGTCGGCGAGGACACGCCCAACGCCTCGGGCCTCTCGCGCAAGACCATCGAGCAGGAACTCGACGCTTCGCTCGACCGCCTCGGCCTCGACACCATCGACCTGTACCAGACCCACCGCGTCGACCCCGAGACCCCGCCGGAGACCACGCTCGAAGCGCTCGACGACGCCCGTCGTCGCGGGAAGATCCGCCACGCCGGCACCTCCTCGATGTGGACTCACGACCTCGTCGAGCAGTTGCGGACGAGCGAGCGCGAGGACCTCCTGAGTTACGAGACGATGCAGAACCACTACCACGTGGCCTACCGCGAGGAGGAACGCGACATGCTCCCCCTCTGTGACAAAGAGGACATCGGCGTCGTCCCGTGGGGCCCGCTCGGTCAGGGCTTCCTCGCCCGGCCCTTCGACGAACTCGAACGCACCAACCGCGGCGACCCCGAGAACTTCCACAACCCGACGCCGGAGTACGAGCGCGGCGGCGGCGAGGAGATCAACGAGCGCGTGCAGGAACTGGCCGCCGACCACGGCGTGACGATGGCCCAGATCGCACTCGCCTGGCAGTTCCAGAACGAGTACGTCGACGCGCCCATCGTCGGCACCACGAGCGTCGAACACCTCGAACAGGCCGTCGAGGCGCTGGAGATCTCGCTGTCGGCCTCGGACGTGGCGTACCTGGAGGAGCCGTACGAACCGCAGCCGATCATCGGCCACGAGTGACCGACGGAACGGCCGAAATCGAACTGAACCGGGCTCAGAACGCCGACCGGTAGTCCGTGACCGCCGGCCCGACTTTCTTCGCGACGCGCTTGCCCGCGACGTTCGAGAGGAGCGAGCAGGCGATGTACCAGACCGTCCACACCTGGATCGGGCCGACCAGTTTGGCCGTCCAGACGACGCGACCGGCGATCGGTAACACCTGCGCGGCCGGCGTGATCGCGGCGGCGGGGTTGACCGTCAGCCACGTGATCCACAGGAACACCGGTATCGTCACCAGCATCGCGTAGACCATCGGCCGGACCATCCGCTTCATCGCCCCGAGTTGCTCCAGCATCAGCTCCTGCTGACGGGACTGCAGCCGTTCGACGGCCTCGTCGTCGCCGCGCTCGCGGGCCGCGTCCAGCCGTTCTTTGACCGTCTCCATTCGGTCCTTCGCGATGTCTTGGGGGTTGCCGTCCATCAGCCGGCGCCGGAGCGTCGTGGAGACGAGCGTGGTCGCGACCGCCAGCAGCGCGACCGTGACCCCGAACGGCAGGGCGGCCTCGACCGGGCCGAGGAAGAGGTCTGCGGTGCTCCCGATCGCGTCGCGGGCCATCGGCACCTGGTAGCTGGCCATCAGCCCGAGCGCGGCGACGCCGGCGAGCTTGTCGGCCATCGACCAGCCGCCGGAGTCGGCGTCGGCACCGTCGGCGGTCTCGGTGTCGTCCCGGATCTCGGCGCCGTCGCGGTCGCCCACCGCTGCCCGGACGGCGTCGGGGTCGTCGACGACGAACCCGGCGTCGGTGGCGACCAGGACTTCGGATTCGAGCAGCCGACCCCACTGTTCGGCGGGGACTGCGCCGCTCACGTCGGCCCAGGCGACCGTGCCGTCGCCCGATTCGGCGCGGTCGAGGACGGTGGCGGCGGCGTCGGCGAGCGCGTCGTCGCCGTCGAGTCGCTCGCGGAGGGTCTCGTCCATACGGGGATCTGACGGCCCGTCTTTGTCAATCTTGCTCCCGGACCGTCACGAGGCGTCGGGGGTCGGCCGTTCGCGCTCGTCCGAAACCGAGAGGGTCCGGACGACGACGGCGTGAGTACCGACGAGGACGCAGACCGCGATGGCGATGAACAGTCCCTCCCAAAGCGTCGGCAACAGCCCGAGCGAGACGATGAGCGTCGTCGCACAGGCGGGCGGGTGGATCGTGCCCGTCACGACCATCCCGGCGCTGGTCAGCGCCAGCGCGAGGACGCCGCTGGCGACGACGGCCGCCAGGGCGGGCGACCGGGGCGCGAGGTCCGCGGTGACGACGACGCAGTCGGCGAGCAGTCGGTAGGAGCCCAGCCCGGCGGCGACACCGACGACGTGGGCCGCGACGACCCGGGCGAGCGCCGAGCGGTCGGCCGTCCGCCGGGTCGCCAACACGTACGCGGTCGGGCCGAGACTCGGGAAGACGAACGGGGTCCCCGTGAGCCAGGCGACGGCGCCCGTCACCGCGAGCAGGGCGCCGGCGTGGACCGCCGTCCGGACGGCGAAACGGGACACGTCCGCCCGTCCGCGTCGGCGTAAAAGAGGGTGACGTTTCGTGGACGTTCGATCAGTTCTCGGGGACCGGACCGGCGGCGAGCGACCGGACCGGCGGCCGGTCACCCTCGTCGCTGTTCGGTCACTCCTCGTCGTCGCCGCGCAGTTCCCGTATCGCGACGAGCGCGAGGGCGCCGACGACGAACGCGAGCGTGCCCATCGCGAGCGCCGAGACGGCCGTGAGCAGGACCGACGACCCCTCGGCGAGGGTGATCGCACCGGGGCCGAGCAGTACGGCGACGACCGCGGCGGTCGCGAGCAATCCGGCGGTCTCCTCCCGGGACAGCGGCTCGCGGAAGGCCGATAGTTCCATGGCCGAGCGTTCGCCGGGCGGGCTGAAAACGGTTGGGACCGGAGAGACCCGTGACCCCGACAGTCGCTATTCGCTCACGGGATCCGTGACCGTCAGCCAGTCGAGGCAGTCGTCCATCCGTTTGAGCGCGTCGTCGTGCGTCCAGAGCCGCCCGACGCCGTGTCGCTCCATCGCGGCCAACACCGTCGCGTCCCGGCCGCCGATCCCGGACTGGTCGTACTCGGCGAGCAGCTTCGCCGCCCGCTTCACGTCGGCGGGTCGTAGCTCCGCGACGGTCGAATCCTCGATCGATAGCACGCGTTCGACGTGGCGCTCGCTGTCGGCCAGTTGGTTCGTCAGGTAGTGGACGACCTCCATCTGGAGGACCGTCGTCGTGAACAGCGGCCGAGAGCGGAGTACCTCGGCCACGTCGTCGCGGACCGTCTCGTGTTCGTCGAGGTCGGCGTCGAGGAAGTAGATCCAGACGTTCGCGTCGAGGCAGTACATCAGTTCGGGAGGTCGCTCGTCCAGTCGGCTTTCAGGTCGTCGGGATCGATCCGGTCGGCGTCGTCGGCCCGAGTCTCCTCGCTGACACACCCCTCCAGTCGCTCGACCAGTTGCTCCCGCGAGATGCGATTGCGGATGACGATCCGGTCGTCCGCTAACTCCACGGCGACCTCTTCCCCGGGGTCGATCTGCAACGCCTCCCTGATCGACTTCGGGATCGTGACCCGTCCCTTCTCGTCGACGCGTCGGTCCTCGCTCGTCCCCATATCTCCCACTACGGTGGGAACGCAATTAAACGTTCGTTCGAAACCGGACACACGGAGAGTTCAGCGGCTATCGGCCGTGGCGCCGAAAAAATGCGAATCGCGTGAGCGACCTCAGTTGCCCTTCTCCGCGGCTCGCAGTCGCTCGCCGCTCCGATTTTCGGGCTCTGTCGCTCCGCTCAGTCGCCCGAGAGCCGTTCGGCGGGTCACTCCGCTCCCCGCCTCACCACGAGGCCTCGTGCGCTTCGCTTACTCGGCCTCGCCTTTCTCGATGGGGGCGCCGACGAGGTTGCCCCACTCCGTCCAGGAGCCGTCGTAGTTGATGGCGTCGTCGTAGCCGACGAGCTCGTGCAGGGCGAACCAGGCGACCGACGAGCGCTCGCCGATGCGGCAGTAGGCGACGACCGTCGAGTCACCCTCAATGCCTTCCTCGGCGTACAGCTCCTCGATCTCCTCGGCGGTCTTGAAGGTGCCGTCGTCGTTGGTGACGGCGGCCCAGGAGACGTTGCTGGCGCCGGGGATGTGGCCGCCGCGCTGGGCGGTCTCCTGGAGTCCCGGGGGCGCCAGGACCTCGCCGGAGAACTCCTCGGGCGAGCGAACGTCGACGAGCGGCAGGCCGCGCTCGACGGCGTTCTCGACGTCCTCTCGGTAGGCGCGGATGGACTCGCGCGGACCGGCGGCCTCGTACTCGACTTCCGAGAACTCCGGCTCCTCGTCGGTCAGCGGGTAGTCGTTCTCGACCCAGTAGTCGCGGCCGCCGTCGAGCAGGCGCACGTCGTCGTGGCCGTAGTACTTGAACTGCCAGTAGGTGTAGGCCGCGAACCAGTTGGCGTTGTCACCGTAGAGGACGACCGTGGTGTCCTCGCTGATGCCGTGGGAACCGAGCAGCGCCTCGAAGTCCTCCTTCTCGAGGATGTCGCGCTCGACCTGGTCCTGCAGATCTGTCTCCCAGTTCCAGCCGACCGCGCCCGGCGCGTGGCTCTCGTCGTACAGCTCCGTGTCTACGTCGACCTCGACGAGCCGATAGTCGTCGTCGTCGCTCTCGAAGTGCTCGAGATGCTCTTCGACCCAGTCCGCCGAGACGAGTACGTCTTTCGCGTAGTCGCTCATGTTCATCGAACCATTGGTCTACCGACTATATACCTCTAGGAGCTTCGGCATGTCCCGCCCCTTGACGACTATAGCGGAGATTGTTGCCGAAACGTTCCGTGTCTATGGTTCTCACGGCCTCTCCCCTCTGCTCTCGCCACTGCGGTCGGACCGGGGGACGGGTCGGGTCGACGGTCGCAGTGGTGTTCGACCACTCGATTTATATCCCGCTCGATGCCCGCACGCGCCGGTCAAAATTGCCTCTACCTCCGACCGGGGCGGAAGGACATCTTCAAGCGTGCGCTCGCCCGAACCCGGGACATGAGCGAGATCGTCGTCCCGGCCGAGTGGGTGGCCGACCGCCTCGACGAGGTCCGGATCGTCGACGTCCGCGACGCCTGGGAGTTCGACGGTATCGGCCACGTCCCCGGCGCCGTCAACGTCCCGTTCGACTCGTTTCGTGCCGACGACCACGCCGCGGAAGACGGCGCTACGACCGATCCCGACGGGCGGGACGCCGACGACACCGAAGCGTCGGGGGACGGGCAGGGGATGCTCCCCGGCGCCGACGCCTTCGCCGACCTCATGTCCGAGGCGGGGATAACCGCCGACGACCGGATCGTCGCCTACGACGACACTCACGGCGTCTTCGCTGCGCGCTTCCTCGTGACCGCCGAGCTGTACGGCCACCACCCCGGGCGGTTACACCTGCTCGACGGCGACTTCTCCGCGTGGCGGCTCGACCACGAGACGACGAGCGAGGGCACCGACTTCGAACGTTCGACCTACGAGGTCGACCCGCCGGCGGAGACGCCGCTGGTCGGGATCGACGCGGTCGCGGCGGCCACCGACGACCCCGACACCGTCGTCGTCGACACTCGCGAGGCCTGGGAGTTCGAGGAGGGCCACATCCCCGGCGCGGTCCGGCTGGACTGGCGCGAACTCGTCGACGACGAGACCCGCGGGCTCAAGCCCCGCGACGAGATCGAGTCGACCCTCGACGACCGTGGGATCGACCCCGACAAACGGGTCCTGCTCTACTGCAACACCGCCCGGCGGATCAGCCACACCTACACCGTCCTCCGGCACCTGGGGTACCCCGACCTCGCCTTCTACGAGGGGAGTCTCACCGAGTGGAAGGCGGCCGGGCGCGACCTGGAGACCGGGGCGTAACTCGCCGTTCGGGCCGTACCCGTCGCCGGGTCGTCAGTCGTCGGTCGGGTCGCCGGCGGAGTCGCCCGGGGACTCCTCGGCGAGGTCGCCGTCCGTCGCGTCCGGTACCTGGTCCGCCAGGTCTCCGGTCGAGTCCGCCGCGCCGTCGGACAGGTAGTCGCTGAGGCGCCCGTTCCGACCGCGGGGTCGGTCGTCGTCGCCGTCGGCGTCGGGGACGACGGCGGCCTCGTCGAAGGTCTGCTGGACGCTCGCACGTTCGTCGGTGACCAGTTCGACCACTTCGACGAGCAGCGCGACGACCAGCGGGCCCGCGATGACGCCGACGACGCCCAGACTCAGCGTGCCGCCGGTGAACCCGACGAAGTAGAGGCTCGCGGGCATCCCGGTCGTCAGCGAAGCGAGCCGCGGGCGGATCAGCGCGTCCGGCAGGAAGCCGATCAGGACCAGCCCCGTGCTCGCGACGAGGAGGGCGGCGGTGACCTCGCCGGCCAGCGCCTGGCCGACCGCCACGGCCGCGATGAGGATGCTCGGCCCGAGGACGGGGATGAACTGCAAGAGTCCGGAAAAGACCGACAGCGTGAACGCGCTGGGGTAGCCCAGTACCGAGAAGACGACGTACGCCACCGCGAACGTCCCCAGCGCCGTCGCGGCCTGCAGGACGTACAGCGCGTACAGCGTGTCGCGCACGCAGCGGTGCAGCGCGAACACCACGTCGTGGTACTCCCCGGGGACCAGCCGGAGCGCCGCTCGGTGGACGCTCCCGGGCCGCAACAGCAGTCCGTACACGAGAAAGACGAACAGGAAGCCCTTCAGCGCGAGGACGGGCGCCGCCCCGGCGATATCGAATCCGACGTCGACGACGGCGGCCCGTGCCCGCACGATCAGCGCGCTCACGTCGATCACGAACGACATCCCGAAGATCGTCACCGGCTGTTCGGCCGGGATCGACCGCAGGAACGAAAGCAGGAGCGCCTGGCGGCCGTACAGCGCGTAGACCACCGGCCCGACGATGAGCGCGACGAACAGGAACCCGACCGTCGTGGCCGTCGCGGCGGCGACCCGGCGGTGGACGCCCCGGTGGACGAGGCCCCGACGGACGGGATAGAGCACGTACGCCACCGTGATGGCGAAAAAGACGATCCCGATCACCCGCGAGAGGATCAGCAGCGTCAGGACCGTCATGCCGACGAACAGGCCCCCGAGGACCTGTTGTCGCCGCGTCAGCGCCATACTCCCCTCTGAACGCGAAGCCTACAAAACGTTTGGCACGAGCGGCGGCGACGGCGGCGTTCGCGACCCCCTCGCCGACCGCATCGACGGTCGGCGCGCGGTTCTACGGCACCACGCCGACGGTCAGTAGCGTGCCGTGCTCGCGGTAGCGCTCGACCATCGCCTCGCGGGTTTCGAAGTCCTCGGTCGGGAACTCCCCCGCCGGCGGAATCGTCGTCTCCGTGTCGGGGATCCGGTCCTGGCCGGCGACGTGAAAGCCCGCGTCGCGGAAGTGTTCGCGGTACTCGGCCTCGCTCCAGCGGATCATCGGCACCTCGACCAGTTCGTCCCACTCGTGCGTGTGGACGCTCTCTTCCCAGTAGTTCACCGCACAGTAGAACGTCCCGCCCGGCCGGATGACTCGCCGGAGTTCGTCCAGCACGGCGTCGGGGTCGCGGGCGTAGAAGAACGCCTCCATCGACCAGCAGTGGTCGACGCTGTCGTCGGCGAACGGCAGGTGTTCGAAGTCGCCGTTCAGGAAGCCCGACCGGCGGTCGTCGGTGTACTCGCGGGCGTTGCGGGCCATCTGCGGCGCGGCGTCGACGCCGTAGGACCGGGCCGCGTCCTTCGTCTCCCGGAGCGCGCGGCCGGCGTAGCCGCTCCCCGAGCCCAGGTCGAGGACGGTGTCGCCCGCCTCGACGGGCATCCGCGCGAGGGCGTGTTTGGCGGTGTGCCAGTGGCGCTCCTCCATGCCCTCGTCGCGGCCGTCGCGTGCCCACTCGTCGAACTCCTCGCTGACGCTCATGGTCGAGGGGTGGAGCGCGCCGAGGAAAACGGTTCTGTGTCGGTACCGTCCGCTCGATCGGGACAGTCAACCGACAAGACCTATATCGGACGACGGGCTACCGCCGGGCGTGCAACTCCCGGCCTTCCCGGACCTCCTGTTCGAGAATCCGTATCTCGCCGTCGCATTCGGCCTGACGGTGGCGATCCTGGTCGGGAACCTGGTCTCGATGGCCTACTGGGCGCGCCTGGAGGCGACGCGACGCGAGGTGTCGACGCTCCGCGTGTTCGTCTATCTCCTCACGTTCTACGGCCTGCTCCACTACCTCTACGCGCGCCTCGTGCGCGACCCGCCCGACGAGCGGTCGTTCCCGGCGACGCGGCGCGAGCGACTGGTCGCGACGTACACGGCGGCGGCCACGGTCGGCGTTCTGGCTTCGTTCGTGCTCGCGCCGCCCGACCCGTTCACGCAAGTCGCCTACATCCCGCCGCTGTTCGCGGTCGGGGCCATCGGGACGTACCTCTGGCTCTCGTGGCGCCGTCCGGGTCGTCCGAAGGTCGAGGCCTGACCCGATCCGCCGCGTCCGCCAGCGTTTTGCCCGGCCCCGGAATAGAGCGTGGCATGGCTCGGGCCCCTAAGTACAAGCTCGCCGACACCGCACAGCAGGTGGTCGGGGGGTTCCTGCTCGCGGGCCCGTTCGTCGTCACCGAGGAGGTGTGGACGCTCGCGGAGCAGATGACCTGGTTCCACGCCGCCGTGACCGTCGCCATCGTCTTCGCCATCGGCTACGGCGCCCTCTACGAGGCCGACGACGACCGCGACCCCGACCGCGAGGCCGAGGTGGCCGGGATCCCGCTGCGCTTTCTCTCGCTCATGCTGGTTTCGTTCGGCTCCGTCGCCGTCCTCGCGCTGACGCTGACCGCGCCGACGACGTTCCTCACCGACCCCGGCATCACGACCGCCGAGCGCACCGCCGTCACCGCCCGCGCCGTCAGCGTCGGCGCCATCTTCAGCGTCGTCGGCGCCGCCACCGCCGACTCCGTCTTCTGACCCACACCACCGCATCCCCCGGCGGCCGATCCTTCTTGTACTCGGTGGCCCTACTCACGGTCGTGTCCCGGAGTCCGACCCTGACGCTGGTCGTCGCCTTCGTCGTCGTCTTCGCCCTCCAGCGCGTCGTGGCACTGCTACAGATCCCCTTCGCGTTCGCGCTCGCACCGCCGGTCGGCGCTCGCCCGTGGACGCTGGTGACGAGCGTCTACGCCCACCTCTCGGTCGGCCACCTCGTCGCCAACGTCGCCGTCCTCCTGTTGGTCGGGCTGTATCTCGAACGACAGACATCGCGGCTGCGCTTTCACGCCTTCTTCCTCGTCACCGGGGCGCTGTCTGGCCTCGCCGAGATCTGGGTCAGCGACCTGGTCGGTCCCGGCGTCGCCGTGCTGGGCGCCAGCGGCGGCATCGCCGGGCTGGTCGGCTACGTGCTGGCGGGCAACCGCATGAGCGACACCCTGCTGGACAGGACGCCGCTGTCCCCGCGAGCGCAACTCGGCGTGTTCGTCGTCGTCGCCGGCGCCGTCACCGTCGTCACCGCCGGCCCCGGCGTCGCCTTGGTCGCCCACTTCACTGGACTACTGATCGGGCTGGCCGCGGGGCGGCTGCACCTGTTGCGGCCGTCCGGATCGGTGTGACTGGCCGACTCGCCTCTGCGACCGGGCAGCAAGCCGTTCGAACGATGTCGAAACGGCGGCGTGGTCCCGGCTAGCCGGTCGGGTCGGCGACGACTCGGGCGTCAGTACAGCTGTTTCTCCTGCTCCTCGCGCTCGCTCTCGCGTTCCTGCTCGGCCTGCTTCTCCCGCCGACGGGCGACCCACCCTCGCACACCCGGAACGTACGTCCGGCGCACGTCGCGAGCGAACGCCCAGATGCCGTAGACCCAGAAGAAAAAGAGGAGCGTGCCAATGCCGAAGTAGAGCAGGGCGGCGCTCGAGACCACGCTAGCTCCCTCCAGCGGGGCCGGCGGGTTCGCCGCCCATCGCCTCCGAGCGGAGGATGTCGTGGCAGACGGCGTCGCCGGTCTCCGTGTCGAAGACGTGGATCTTCCGGCGGTCGAGGACGACCTCGATGTCCTCGTCGCCGGCGAGGTCGCTGTCCGGTTCGACGCTCATCAGCAGTTCGTCGCTCCCCCGTGCGGAGGCGGTATCGGTGGTGGCGGCCTGGGCGCCGCTGGCGTCCTCGCCGCGGAGGACGAGGTAGACGAAGATCTCGTCGCCCATCGGTTCGAGCACGTCCGTCCGGGCGCGAATGGGCCGCGTCGGGTTGGCGAGTTCGCCCGCGTTCTCGACGGGGTAGACGTCCTCGGGGCGGACGCCGACGGTCACGTCGTCGCCGGCGGCGAGTTCGGGTACCTGCCCGGGCTCGAAGTCCAGGTCGAAACCCGGCGTCGTGATCGCCCCGGCCCCGACGGTCCCCTCGACGAAGTTCATCGAGGGCGACCCGATGAAGCCGGCGACGAACAGGTTGGCCGGTTCGTCGTAGCAGACCAGCGGCGGCGCGATCTGCTGGAGGTGGCCCTCGTTCATCACGGCGATGCGGTCGGACATCGTCATCGCCTCGGCCTGGTCGTGGGTGACGTAGACGATGGTCGTGTCCAGTTCCTTGTGCAGCCGCTGGAGCTCCGTGCGCATGTGGACCCGTAGCTTCGCGTCGAGGTTGGCCAGCGGCTCGTCCATCAGGAAGACGGCGGGCTCGCGGACGATGGCGCGGCCGATGGCGACGCGCTGGCGCTGGCCGCCCGACAGCTCGTCGGGCATCCGGTCGACGAGGCTCTCGATCTGGAGGATCTCGGCGGCGCGCTCGACGCGACGGTCGATCTCGTCGCCGTCGAAATCGCGCAAGCGGAGCCCGAAGCTCATGTTGTCGTGGACGTCCATGTGGGGGAACAGCGCGATATTTTGAAAGACCATCGCGATGTCCCGGTCTTTCGGCGGACGGGTGGTCACGTCTTCGCCGGCGATGGTGATCGTCCCCTCGCTGGGGATGGTGAGGCCGGCCATGGTCTCCAGCGTGGTCGACTTGCCACACCCCGACGGACCGACGAGCGTGACGAACTCGCCGTCCCTGATGTCGAGGTTCATGTCGTCGACCGCGGTGACGTCCGCGTAGCGTTTCGTGACGTGTTCCAGTTTGACTTCTCCCATGAGTTACTCCTTGAGTGCTCCGGCAGTCAGCCCGCTGACGATGCGCTCCTGGGCGATCACGACGAGGATCACCACGGGGAGGACGCCGACGATGCTCGCGGCCGCCATCAGGTTGTAGAAGGCCTGGTACTGGCCCTGGTAGTTGACGACCCCCCAGACGATGGGTGCCCAATTCTGGGCCTGGCCGTCGGTCATCAGGAAGGAGATGAAGAACTCGTTGTAGACGCCGATGAAGGTGAGGACACCGGCGGTCGCGACGCCGGGCGCCGACAGCGGGATGATCACTCTGAACAGCGCGCCGATCCGCGTCGCGCCCTCGACGCGGGCGGCGTCCTCCAGCCCGTCGGGGATCTGGCTGTAGAACGTGGTGAGGATGAAGATGGAGAGTGGAAGAAACAGGGCGCTGAAGGGGGTGACCATCGCGCCGGGGGTGTTGAACCAGTTCGGGCTCGATATCGTCCCGACGGCGGGCAGCGTGAGGATCTCGACGTTGCCGGTGAAAAACTGGAACAGCGGGAGGATGAACGCGGCCGGCGGGAAGTAGGAGATAGCGAGTAGGACGAGCAACAGGGCGGTCTTCCCGCGGAACTGCAGGCGGCCGAACGCGTAGCCGGCGAAGCTGGCGACCAGCAGGACGATGAGCGTCGTCGTCAGCGCGATGACGATGCTGTTGAACATGTAGACGTGAAAGGGCAGCCGCTGGAACATCTCGACGAACGAGGCGGGGTTGAACCCGTTGGGCAGCAGGCCGATGTCGGTCATCCGGTCGCCCGGGGTGAGCGCCAGTACGAGCAGCCAGTAGAAGGGAAACAGCGTCGTCACGAGGAAGAAGCCGGTGACGACGTAGAAGAGGAACTGGTAGGCGTCGCCGGGGTTGCGGATGGCCGCCCGGGCGCGGCGGGCGATGGGGCCGTCGTCGCTCCGTTGGTCGTCGGCGGTTTCGGTGGCCATCAGGCACCTACCTCCAGGTCGGCGAACTTGACGATGTACACCAGCGCGACCAGCGCGACGATGCCGGCAGTGATGAACGCGACGGCAGCGGAGGTGGCGTACCGGCCCGACCGGAACGTCGAGACGACCAGACAGGTCAGCGACGGCAGGGTCGAACAGCCGCCGGTCGTCTCGATGATGCCGTAGACGCGCATCGACTGGATGGTGCGAAAGAGCAGTGCTACGAGCAGCGCCGGCAGGACGAGCGGGAAGGTGATGTAGCGGAACTGCTGTATCTTCGAGGCGCCGGCGACTTTCGCCACGTCGTAGAGGCTGCGGTCGACGCTCTGGAGGCCCGCGAGGATGAGCAGCGCCATGAACGCCGAGGTCTTCCACACGTCGGCGACGATGACGATGATCAGCGTGTCCGTGGTGTTGATCAGCGGGTTCGCCGAGAACACGCCCAGACTCTGCATCACGTCCGTCCCGACGCCGATCCCGGGCTGGAAGAACAGCCAGAAGATCAACCCCTGGATGGCGATGGGCACGGCCCACGGGATGAGGATGGCGACGCGGACCCACCGGCGCCCGCGGAAGCTCTGGTCCAAGACGAGCGCCTGGCCGAAGCCGATGATCGTCTCCAGGGTGACCGCGATGGCGACGTAAATGAGCGTCACCGTCAGCGCGCTCCCGAACGGCTGGGCGAAGTCGAGGAACGGGCTGCCGAGGATGGCGTTGCGCTCGCCGGTCAGCAACTCGACGTAGTTCTCGATCCCGACGAACTCCCCGACGTACTCCGCCGAAAAGAGGGCGTCGGCGCGCAGCGACATCTCGAAGGTACTGATCAACGGCCACAGGGCCATCGTCGCGACGAGCAACAGCGTCGGGACCAGCAGGACGTACGCGAACCCCTGCTCGGAGAGGCGTTCGGTCCAGTTGGCCGGCGCGACCGCCGCCGCCCGCACGCGGCCACGACCGTGTTCGTCACTGGTCGCCATGTTAGACGCTCTGTTCGATCTCTTCGAGGCTCCCCGCGAGCGCGCTCATCGCCTGTTCCGGCGCCTGCTGTTGGGCGATCACGGCGTTGACCCGGCTGGCGATCTGCGACGACTGGTCCGGCCAGACCACGGTCACCGGCCGCGGGATGGCGTTCTCGCCGGCCACCCGCAGCGTCTCCAGGTGCGGACCCCACGGGTCCACGTCGCCGACGTTCTCGGGGTCGAACAGCCGTCGGTCGCCGGTGAGATAGCCGAGTTCGCTGAACTGGAACTCCCGGAAGCTCCGTTGCATCGTCGCCTCGATCACCTGTACGGCGGCGTCGACGTTCCCCGAGTTGGGGTTGACCGTCAGGTGCCACCCGCCCAGTGCCGAGGCGGTGCCGCCGATCCCCTCGTACTCAGATTCCTCCTCGGTCACCGCGTACGGGATCGGCATCGTCCCCAGGTCGTCGGGCGACAGGCCGTCCGATTCCTCGAAGGCGGTCGCCGCCTCGAAGATACCGCTGGGCCAGTACCGCAGCGCGACGGCGTTGCCGTTGGTGAACGGCTCCAGCGACGGCCCCTCCGTCCACTCCAGGACGGCGTTGGGGGAGATCTGCTGGTAGCCGTCGAGCGCGAACTCGTCGTCGCTTCCGTGGACGAGCGTCCGGACCATCGCCAGCGCCTGGTGGACCGGCTCCTCGTTCACCGTGACCGGCCGCTCGCCGACGGGGCCGAACAGCGTGTCGCGCCCGCCGAAGTAGGCGCCGCCCCAGGTGGTCATGAACTCGTTGAACGTACAACAGGAGAGTCCGACGTAGTCGGTCCCCTGCCAGTTGAAGCCGTACTCCACGTCGGCGTTGCCGTGGGTCTCGGCGATCACCTCCGAGAAGCGCTGCCAGGTCATCGGCTCGGTCGCCCAGTTCTCCCCCTCGGGGTCGAAGCCGGCGTCGGTCACCAAGTCCGAGCGGTACTGGATCGTCGGGAACCCGACCTGCCAGGGGACGCCGTAGAGGTTGCTACCGATACCACCGTCCGCGCCGGTCGCGGTGCCGTCACCGCCGCCTCCGACCGCGGTCGCGGGAGCCCGCGCCGATTGGACCGGCGCGTCGAAGTAGTGCTCCTCGATCGTCGTGAGCGCCTCGTCCGAGAGCCGGTCGCCGAGGTTGACCAGCTGGTCGCGGACGATGAACGGGATCGTCCACCCGCTGTCCATCCGGAACACGTCCGGCGTCTCGCGGCCGGCGTTGAGCCAGCTGCGGTACTGTGCCTCGACGTCGCCGGAGATCTCCGACGTGGAGAGGAAGGTCACCTCGATGTCCTCGGAGAGCCCGGCGTCGTACAGCGCCTGTCGGGTGTCCTCGGCGCGGTCGGTGACGTTCGACGGCATCGCCATCTCGACGGTCCCGCCACCGCCACCGTCGCCGCCGGTCCCGTCTCCGGTCCCGGTACCTGCGCCCGGCCCCGCGCCGTCCTGACAGCCGGCCAGACCGACCGCGCTGGCCACGCCCACCGCCTTGACGAACCGCCGCCGCGAACTCGACGGGTCCGGTCCGCGCTCCGCTCCCGACGATGAGTCTTGAGACATATTTTCGACGATCGATGCTTTCAGACTAAGGTATACTCCGGCATCCGCTGACACGCTCGGAATAACCGCGGGTTACCGCCGGTCCCGCTGTCGAAACGGTCGCCACCGCCGTAATGATGGCGTACAGACATGCCGCGCGGAACTCCACGGCCACCGCGGGCGTCCGGACCGCGAACCGGCGAGCGGCGTCCAGCGGTCGCGACGGCCGCCGAGCGGCTGCTCGCCGTCGAAGTTCACCTCGGGCGCTGGGGCTCGGTCCCGTCGCCGCCCACGACGAGCGGATCGACGGGGCGGCTCCGGTCGCGTCGCCGACCGGAGCGTGGCGACGCTGCGGAGGCTGGACGTCGACGGGGAGACGACCGACACGTGGGGTCACCCCGTCCCGTAACTGCAACTTACTGGACGTGGAAGCGGCCGACGTCCCGAAACCGACGACACGCTCAAACGGGCGAGCGTCGAACCGAGAGCTATGCGACGACCACGGTGGAGCGACCGGTCGAACGGTGTGCGAGCCGCGCCCGCGGATTCGACGTCCGGAGCAGCCGGAACGAACGACCCCGGCGCCGACGACCCGACGCCGGCCACGCTCGCCGACGCGACGACGGCCGACGGCGAGGCAGTCCTCGCCGACCTGGTCGGGGCGGGCATCGTCGACGCGACCGGCGACGACACGCGGCTCACAGCCGACTTCGAGGGCCGTTGGCGGGCGGAGATCGAGCGACTCCGGGCGCGGTCGACCGAGGACCTGACCGTCGCGACGCTCGCGGTCGCACCGACCGCGACGGCCACCGAGTCGGTAACCGAGAGCGATCGGACGTTCGTCGTCCTCTCGGACGGGTCTGGGGAACCGGCGGGTGAGGTCTGGCTGCGCCGCCCCGTCGCGGTCGCCGAGACCGCCGCGGCGCTCGCGCTGGCCGAGGTGACCGACCTCGAGGCGGGACCGCGCGCCGTCGCCGCCCACGGCCTGTCGGTCTTCCTGGAGGACTGCCCTGTCTGCGATCGCGCCCTCGAGACGCGAAAAGCCGGCGGCTGCTGCGGCCCACCGCGTACCGATGCCGAGGGCCACCCGCTCCGGGCACTGGTCTGTCCCGACTGCCGGACGCAGTTCGTCGCCTTCGAGTAGGTTCGGCGCCACCGTCCGGTATGACTCGCTATCTCCTCGCCACCGCGTCCGTCCACACGACGGCCGCGGCCGCCGACTACCTCGCCGGCCGACTCACCGCCGACGACGAGGTGGTCGTACTGACCGTCGACGAACCCGACCTCGATAGTCGAGACGCCGGCGACGCCGCCAACGTCGCCCGGTCGCGCCTGCTGCCCGCGACCGTTCGAGTGCTGGAGCGCGAGGGGGAGCGCGCGGCGGGTGTGCCGCCGCGGAACGACGAGGTCGGCGCCGCCGACCTCGTGGCCGCCGAGATCCGCGTTCTCCTCGACGAGCGTGAGGTCGACGCGCTCCTCCTCGGACCGCGCCGGGGCGACCCGGACGCGAGCGAGGTGGGCGGGGAATCCGACGGGGGCGCGCCCGGGTCGACGGTCCGCGCGCTACTCGGTGACGTGGCCGTGCCGGTGGTCGTGGTTCCCGCGCCCGAACTGTGAACGGTTCAGGTTCGGCCGTCAGCTCTCGGCGGGTTCGGTACCGTCCGCGCGCACCCGCGAGAGGCGCATGGCGTTGCCGGTGACGGCGCTGGTCATGCCGGCGTCGCCGACGAGGACGGCGACCCAGATGGGCACCGCGTAGAACGGGACTGCGAGCGCGAGGCCGGCCTTGACCAGCAGGCTCGCGCCGATGTTCTGGCGGATGACGCCGTTGGCGTCGCCGGCGAGTTCGTAGAGGTACGGCAGCTTCGAGAGGTCGTCGCCCATCAGCGCCACGTCGGCGGTCTCCAGGGCCGTGTCGGTGCCGGCGGCGCCCATGGCGACGCCGACCGTGGCCGTCGCCATCGCCGGCGCGTCGTTGATGCCGTCGCCGACCATCGCGACCCCACCCTCGAACTCGTCGACGAGGTCCTCGACCGCGTCGACCTTCTCGTCGGGGAGGAGTTCGGCCCGGTAGTCGTCGACGCCGACGTCCTCGGCGATGGCCCGCGCGGTCCGCTCGTTGTCGCCGGTGAGCATCACGGTCCGCTCGACGCCCGCCTCGCGCAGGCGCTCGACGGTCCGTCTCGCCTCGGGCCGGACCTCGTCGGCGACGGCGATCAGTCCCTCCAGTTCCTCCTCGGTCCCGACCAGGACGACGGTCTTGCCCGCCGACTGGAGGTCGGGGACCGCGTCGGCCAGCAGGTCGAGACAGCCGTTGCGCTCGCAGATGTCCCGGCTCGTCTGTGTGACCACACCGCCGTCGGTCGCCGCGTGGACGTGCGAGAGATCGAAACCCAGGTCGGCGAACAGTCCGGGCTTGCCCGCGTAGTGGGGGATCCCGTCGAGCTCGGCGCGGACGCCCTTGCCGGTGATGCTCTCGAAGTCCGCGACCCGCCGGTCGGCCACGTCGCGCTCGTCGGCCCGGTCGACGATGGCCTCGCCGATCGGGTGTTCGCTGCGCGTCTCGAGCCCGCGGGCGCACCGCAGCACGTCCTCCTCGTCGTTGCCGTCGAGCGGGACCACGTCGGTGACGGTCAGCTCACCTTTCGTGAGCGTCCCCGTCTTGTCGAAGGCGACGGCGTCGACCGCACCCATCGCTTCGAGGTGCGAGCCGCCCTTGACGAGCACGCCGTTTTTCGCGGCGCTGGTCACGCCGGAGACGACCGAGACGGGCGTCGAGATGACGAACGCGCAGGGGCAGGCCAGCACCAGCAGCGTCAGCCCGTCGACCACGGCCTCGGGCCAGGTCGTGTTCAGGACGAACGGGCCGCCGACGGTGAGCAGGACGGCGAAGGCGACGACGACGGGCGTGTAGTAGGCGGCGAAGCGCTCGACGAACTGCTCGCGCTCGGTCTTGTTCGACTGGGCGTCCTCGATCATCGCGACGACCCGGGAGAGCGTGTCGTCGCCCGCCGCCGAGGTGACCTGGATCTCCAGGTAGCCCTGTTCGTTGATCGTCCCTGCGAACACCTCGTCGCCGGTCGTCTTGTCGACGGGGACCGACTCGCCGGTGATCGGCGCCTGGTTGACCGCGCTGTCGCCGTCGACGACCTCGCCGTCCATCGGGATCTTCTCGCCCGGCTTCACGACGACCACGTCGCCGACCGCCACCGCCTCGACCGGAACCGTCGCCGTCCCGTCGCCGCGGACGACCGTCGCCTCGTCGGGCGAGAGATCCATCAGCTCCTGCAGCGAGTCCCGCGCCCGGTCCATCGAGGCGCGTTCGAGCAGCTCGGCGAAGCTGAACAGGGTCGCCAGCGTCGCCGCCTCGAAGTACAGCGCCTCGCCGAACGCCAGGCTCGCCGCCAGCGCGCCGAAGATGGCGACCGTCATCAGGAAGTCGATGTCGAGGTTCAGAGCCTTCGCCGAGTAGTAGCCGTTGCGAACGATCGTCTTCCCGCCGACGGCGACGGCGACCAGGAAGAGCACGGAGGAGACGAACAGCGGCTCCCCGAGGACGGTCGCGACCCGCTGGTTCGCGCCCGGGAAACCGAACTTGAAGCCCAGGCCCGCCGCGAGGAAGACCGCGCTGACCGCCGTCTCGATAGCTCGGGAACTGCGCCAGACGCCCTCCGTGGCGTCGCCGTCGTCGTGGTCGTGGCCCCGGTCGCCCCCTTCGGCTCCGTCGGTCCCGTCGCGCTCGACGTCGGTCACCTCGTAGCCCGCGCCCTCGATAGCGCCGACCACGTCGGTCTCGCTCGTCGCGTCGGCGTCGTAGGTCACGCGGACCCGCCCGGTCGTCGGCTGGGTCTCGTAGGCGGTCACGCCAGCGAGCCCGTCGAGCCCGCTCTCGACTTTCCCGGCACAGGACGCACAGTCCATGTCCGGCACCGAGAGCCGCGCCTCGGTGTGCTCGTCGATCGCGGTCGCGTCCGCGTGCTCGCGGTCGTGACCCGACCCGCGGTTATCGCAGTCGTCGTCACACCCGGAACCGTCCCCGGGTGGCGGTTCGTCCCCGCCGTGGTCGCTGTCAGAAGGCTTCATTGGTCGACCGTAGTCGTCCCGAATTTATTAATATAACTGCTAACCTAGCCACCTCTATCGACTATCGTTATTAAATTAGAGTGTTTTATTTAACATACTTGCCCTCGTCGTCGCGGTTTCGCTCACTCCGATCCGGGGCCGACATCGACGCCGTCGGCGTCGATACTCCCCATGTCGGGCGCAGTCCGCTCGCCGCGGGCGGACTGTATCTTGCCGGCTGCGACGGCACAGACGTAGATCCCCACGGCGAAGAGGACGATGACGCCGCCGGCCGTGACACCGCCGTAGTAGGCGGTGGCGATGCCGAGCAACACCGCCAGTTCCGCGAGGACGACCGAGACCACGAGCGACTCGGAGAAGCTCCGGGACACCTGGGTGGCGCCCGCGACCGGCACGACGAGCATCGCCGCGACGAGGATGACGCCCATGATCTGCATCGCGCCGACGACGACCATCGCCGTCAGCATCACCATCACCCGGTTGTACCAGTTGACGGAGATGCCCGAGACCGCGGCCGCCGTCTCGTCGAAGGTGACGTAGAGGAGCTGGTTGCGCGTCACCGCCACCGTCCCGACGATGACGGCGAACAGCACCAGGAGGATGGCCGCGCTCTGGGGCGAGACCGTCGAGAGGTTGCCGAAGAGGAACTGGTTGACGCCGACGGCCAACCCGCCCGCGTTGAGGCTGATCAGCGTCGTTCCCAGCGCGAACCCCGTCGAGAGGACGATCGCCATCGAGACGTCGTTGTAGGCGTCGGTGGTCTCGGAGATGAGCTCGATGAACAGCGCTGCGATCATCGCCACGACGACCGCGGTGAGATACGGCGACACGCCCAGGTCGATGACGGCGTTGAGGAACAGCCCGACGGCCACGCCGGCGAACCCGGTGTGGGCCAACGCGTCACCGATGAGCGCGAGCTGGCGGTGGACGAGGAAGGTACCGATGAGCGGCGCCATCACGCCGACGCAGAGCCCGACGAGGAGCGCCCGGTGCATGAACCGATAGCGCGGGTTCAGCATCTCCAGGCCCGTGAGGTAGTACACCCAGTCCATCAGCCAGTACCACTGTTCCAGGACCCACAGGAGGACGCCGAAGACGAGGTCGCCGGCGGCGCCCAGCCCACCCTGTAGCGGGAGGACAACCGACGGGTCCACGGCGGCGAGGGCGGTCGCCAGTAGCGTGGCCGCTACGTCCGCGCTCATCCGTCCACCCCTGCCAGCGACCGCGCCCCGGCCCCGAACGCCCGGGCCAGCGCGTCGCTGTCGACGAACTCGTCGGTCGGGCCGTCGAAGTACACCTCGCGGTTCAGGCAGACCACGCGGTCGGCGTGCTCGACGACCGCCCCGAGGTCGTGCTCGATGAGGAGGACAGTGATGCCCTCGGCGTTCAGATCCGCGAGCAGGTCGTAGAAGGCGTCGACCGACTCGGCGTCGACGCCGACGGTCGGCTCGTCGAGGACGAGCAGGTCGGCCTCGCCCGCCAGCGCTCGCGCGATGAACGCGCGCTGGCGCTGGCCGCCCGACAGTTGCGTGACGCGCCGGTCGGCGAACGCCGTCATCCCGACCGTCTCGAGCGCGTCGTCGACGATCGCCCAGTCCGCCTCGGAGAGGCGACCGAACCCGACGTGTGCGAACCGCCCCATCTTCACCACCTCGCGGACGGTGATGGGCATCTCCTTCGCCGCGCTGGCGTGCTGGGCGACGTAGCCGACCTGCTCGCCGTCGTCGAAGCGGTCGGCATCCACACCGAACAGACGGGCGGTCCCCGCGTCGGGTTCGAGCAGCCCCAGCATCAGCTGCATCAGCGTCGACTTCCCCGAGCCGTTGGGGCCCACGACGGCGACGTACTCTCCCGGGTCGATCGCCAGCGAGACGTCCTCGACCACGGGCGTCGCCGTGTAACCGAAGGTGACGTCCGCGAGATCGATGATCGGTTCCGCCGCCGGTACCTCCGCGTCCATCGCGGTGGTCGTTCGTCCGTCGCTGGCGCTCGCGCTCCCGGAATCGGTGTCCTGTGAGCTCATAGTGGTTCGAAGTTCCGCCACTGTTCGAGCCACTCGGCCGACGGCGCAGCGTCCTCGGGCGTCTCGTTGCCGAGGACGATATCGAGCGTGGGCATGTTGATGTTGTACGCGATCTCCTCGTAGCCCCAGTTCTGTGCGACCCACTCCTCGCGGACGCCGGCGTACGGCGTCACCGGGAAGTACGCCTCGACGGCCGTCTCGCGGACGAGCTGCTGGGCCGGGCGCTGGGACTCGAAGACGCCGTTTGCGATGTATCGGATGTCGTTCTCGCGGATGACTCGCGTCGCCTCGCGGATGTCGGCCGGCTTGACGTCGCCGCTCGCCGCGAGGCTCGTCACCAGCGGTCGCATCCGCACGCCGTAGCGCACCCCGAGGTACTGGAAGGCGTTGTGCGCGGCCAGCTGGACGACGTCGCGCTCGGACCGGTCGAAGATGGCCTCGTAGTCCGAATCGATCCGGTCGAGCACGTCCGAGTTGTACGTCTCGGCGTTCTCGCGGAAGGTATCGGCGTGTTCCGGAACGACCTCGGCGAATCCCTCGGCGATGTTGTCGACCGACTGCTTGGCGCGCCGCGGGTCGAGCCAGAAGTGCGGGTCCTTCCCGCGCTGGGCGCCGACGCCCTCCTCCTCGCGGTCGAGCGAGGCGGCCAGATCCACCAGCTCGATCCCTTCCCGGACGTCGATCAGCGCCGTGTCCACGCCGTCGCCCTCGATCGTCTCGATGGCACGGTCGGCCCACGGCTGGAAGTCCTCGCCGACGTGGACGAACGCGTCCGCCTCGATGATGCGCTGGGTGATACTGGCGTTGGGCTCCCACCCGTGGCCGTGCAACCCCGTCGGGACGAGGTTCTCCACCGTCAGCGGGGTCCCCTCTGCGATCTGCCGGCCGAAGTCGAAGAAGCTGAAGAAGGAGGCCACGGCGACCGGGTCGTCCTCGTCGCCGCCGTCGCTTCCCGCTTCGACCGGCGCGCTCGGGAGCGCCGTGCAGCCGGCCACTCCCGCCAGCGCCGCCGCACCGCCGGCGCGGAGCACGTCCCGCCGCGTCACTCTCCGTTCGTCGTCTGTATTGAATGGCATAGTTTAGCACCAAATCCGAAGATTAGACTTGTCTAATTCGTAGTTGACCGATAACGTGTTTATATATTTCGGTCGGGGAAACAACTGCTGGCGGGGTGCCGTGGCGGAGACGGACACTGGCCCGGTCTCGCGGATCGCCGGACCGGCGCCTCGGTCGGTACCACTGGTCGAAAGACGTCGCTGGGGTCGGTCCGGTAGTCGCCGACCCGCTACAGCCGGTCTAACACCGCGTCGGCGTCGTAATTGAGCGTCAGCTCTCGTGAGCGCCCGCGACCCTCGACGTCGGCGTAGCTGGCGGCCGTCAACGTGCCCGGCGTGGTCGTGCTACTGGCGGCGCCGTCGCCTACGTGTGGTCGTCGATCCAGCGGCACCACGCCTCGAAATCTTCGGCACCGCACTGGTCGGCGATCGAGTGGAGCGTTCCGATTCGAACCTCCGTGTGCATCGGAACGTCGACGTTTCGAACGTCTCCGGTGTCGGCGTTCTCGTACCGGATCCGAACGTGGCTCCCGGATCGCGAAACCGGTTCGTATCCGAAGTCGGTCAGAACGGCGATGATCTCCCGTCCGGAAAACGTCGTCCGTCCCATTCGATTTCAGCGGAGAAACTCTGGGAGCGGTTCGTCGCCGTCGCGCTCGTCGGGGTCGATGTCGAGTTTCTCCTGCAGGAACTCGTCGGGACTCTCGATGTCCTCACCGCCGCCCTCGTGGAGTTCGAGTACTTCCGCGAGTTGTGCGAGCGCCTCCGCGCGACTGTTGCCGCCGCGTGCCAGCCCCGTTTCGAGATCCCGTGCGGTGACCGTCCCGTCGTCCTCGCGGATGAACTCGACACCGTCGGGACCGTCGCCGTCGGGGTCGTCGGTCGCGCTTGCCATACGCAGACGTTGCCCGGTTTCGGCGATAAACCTTCGCCCGTGAGCACCGGACTATTTCAATTCGACCAGCAGGCTCCGTGCGACCCGCTCGAACCCGAGCCCCTCTGCCAGCGCTACCGAACCCGTCCACCGTTCGACCGTGCGATACTCTACGAGGTACCCGCGGTCGAGCGCGTGGGCGGTCGCCGCAGAGACCGTCGCCTTGGCGTGCCCCTCGCCGCGGTGTGCCGGGTGCGAAGCGACCGCGAGTTTCGCCACGCCGTCGACGACGCCGTACTGGACCGCCGCGATCGGTCTGTCGACTCGGAGCACCGCGAACGTCGGTACGTCGGCGTCGACGCTGAGCCCGGAACGTTCCCACTCCCCGTCAGGACAGGCGTCGCGGAGCCAGTCGAGTCGTCGAGGCTCGATCTGCTGGACCTCGCGGTCGACGGGGTCGAAGGCGGTTTCGTCGCAGTACCCAACGAACTGGGGTCCGAGCACGTCGTCGACTGCCGCCACGGGTTCGACCAGTGTCTGCGCTCCTTCGCGGCCGATATCGAACGGAATGCGGTCGACGTTCTCCCGGAGCGCCTCGAAGAGCGCGGGCGGCGCACCGACGACCGCTCCGCCCTCCCAACAGAGAATCTCGACGCCGTTCCGGGTCCATTCCGCCACCGTCGTCGTCGAGCCGAAGATCGACTCGGGACGACAGTCGAGGATCTCCGCCCAGTGACGCCTGGCGGTTCGACGAGCGTCGGAGTGCATATCGAACCGAACGCTCGTGTGCGAAAAAGCGTTATCCGACCGTGTGAACGGGTCTCGAACGGACCTTACAGCCGCTCTAGTACCGCGTCGGCGTCGTAGTTGAGCGTCAGCTCTCGCGAGCGCCCGCGACCCTCCACGTCGGCGTAGCTGGCGGTGATGATCCCAAGCTGGTCTAACTTGTTGGTCACCTCGGAGTAGCGGGTGTAGCCCAGCCCGGTCTCGTCGTTGAACACGTCGTAGATGTCGCCGGCGCGCTTGCCGTCGTGCTCGGCGATCACTTCCAGCAGCGCGCTCTCGGCCTCGGAGAGTTCCTGCAGCCGCCGGGAGAGGTGGACGTACTTCGACTTGTCGTAGGCCTTGTTCACGTCCTGCAGCTCGATCGCCTTGCTGGCGCGCATCTCGGCGTTGAGGCCAGCGCGGCGCATCAGGTCGATGCCGACGCGCAGGTCACCGCCCTGTTCTTCGGTACACTCGGCGACGCGGTCGAGCACCGGCGCGTCCATCACGCCCTCGTGGAACCCCCGGTCGACCCGCTCTTCGAGGATGTCGACGATCTCCGTCTGGTCGTACTTCGGGAAGTACACGTCTTCCGGGCGGAAGACGCTCTGGACGCGCGTGTCCAGCGCGTCGATCACGTCCAGATCGAGGTCCGAAGAGATGCAGACGACACCGATCTTCGCGCCGCCCTGCTCCTCGTGGGCTCGCAGCAGCGAATAGAGGGTGTCGGAGGCCTCGTCCTCGTAGAAGAGGTAGTTCACGTCGTCGAGCGCCACCGCCAGCACGCGGTCGTCGGCGACCAGCTGGTCGGTGATCTGCGAGAACAGCTTCTTGAACGAGATGCCCGAAGAGGGCGGTTCGTAGTCGAACACCCCTTCGAACAGCCGCGAGAACACCGAGTACCGCGTCGAGTTGACCTGGCAGTTCACCCGCACGGTCTTCACGTCGGTCTGGGCGCGCAGTTCGCCGAACAGCTTCTGGACGGCGGTGGTCTTGCCCGTCCCCGGGGGCCCGCGCGCGACGACGTTCAGCGGTCGGGACCCCCGCACCGCGGGGCGCAGCGCGTACTTCAGCGTCTCCATCTGGGTGTCGCGGTGGAGAAACGTCTCCGGCAGGTAGTCGATCTCGAAGACGTGTTCGTCGCGGAACACCGACTCGTCCCACGACAGCATCCCCTCCTCGGGGTCCTCCGTCATTACTTTCACCACGCTCCCCGCGCCACTTAACCGTTTGCCAGTCGGAGCGAAAGTGGAACGCAACCGCCGGCAGACGGTATGTTTCTCCGACCGGTGGGACGAAAACTGGTCGGTGTCCCACGGAATCGTGGTCGGCTCGCCGGAAGTGAATCGGGCGTCGGACGGTTCGACGGCCGGTGTCGCGCGGCAGCAGATTGAAGCCGAGCCGGCGGGACTGTCCCCCGGTATGGAGCCGACCGAGGCGACGCTCTGTCATCCCGTGGTCGACGGCGAGTTGCTGTGCATCCGGAAACAGCGCGGGCTCGGCGCCGGCAAGCTCGTCGGCCCCGGCGGGAAAGTCGAGGGCGGCGAGACCGTTCGGGAGGCCGCCCGGCGGGAGGTGCGGGAGGAGTTGCGCGTCGAGCCCGTCGGCGTCGAGAAGCGCGGCGAGTTCGACTTCCACTTTCGCGACGGGACCGTCGACGACGACTCGATGCACGTCTACGTTTTCGCCGCCGAGGGGATCGAGGGCGAGCCCGAGACGACCGAGGAGGCCGTCCCGGAGTGGCACCCCACCGGCGCGGTGCCCTACGACGAGATGTGGATCGACGACCGGGTGTGGTTGCCCCACCTGATAGCGGGCGAGACGTTCCGCGGCGAGTTCGTGCTGAGCGACGACGGCGAGTCACTGGTGCGCTACGAGATGGAGATCGGCGTCGCTGTGGAGTGAATCGTCGGCCAGTGCAGCTCGGCGCTGTCGCAGTTGTGGTGCTGTGCGGTCGACACGTGCTGTCGAGCGCTGGCCTGGTGCGCAGAACCTCGGTTTCGTTCGAACCCGCCTGAAACCGGTCCGTCGCTCACGATGGCGAGCACACGCTACGCGGTGCTCGCCGAAAAGTTCGCGACAGAAAGCGCCCGAGGCGGGATTTGAACCCGCGTCACGACCGTGACAGGGTCGTATGATGGGCCACTACACCACCCGGGCACGCATTCATCGCTTTGCCGGAGGTGAATTTAAGACTTTCCAAACGAACCCTCCGTGCCACGGCAAGCCACGCCGCGACCCACCCGGTGCCGTTTTCGATTCTATCAATTCGGCATCCAATTCCGGACGGCGACACTTCGGACGTGAGGAGCGAAAACTCAATTACATGAAACTACACAGACAGACTACATCTCAGTACTGATAACTCCAACGGAACTTACTTGCATGCCGAACACGGTTGGACGAGATAGCGGAGTTACGTGGACGGCAACTCCGGGGACATCGCCATGAGTACGAATCCGGACGACAGTGGGAGTACAGAGACACCGTTGAACGTGTTGCTGCTGGCGCCGACGGTCGGCGGTCACGAGGACGAGGTCTGCAGGGAGTTGCTGCACGGGCCTGGCGAGCGCGAGCGCGCGCTGTTGGTCACCTGCATGGAGTCGCCGGCCGAGCGGCTCGACGTCTGGACCGACCACGAGAACGGGCGACCCGAGAACGCGACCGTCGTCGACGTGGAGGCGGCCGCTCGGTCGACGGCGGCAGCCCCGGTCGGGACCGACGGCCCGCCCAACGCGGTCGTCGAATCGGTCGATCCGGAGACCGATCTGGTCGGGTTGGGCGACGTGATCGACCGTCACCTCTCGGCGCTCGTCTCCGAGGGCGAGACGACCGTCTGTGTCCACTCGGTGTCGGACCTGCTCCAGCGCGCCGAGGAGCGAGCCGTGTTCAAGTTCCTCGAAGTGCTGACGAGCACGGTCGAGCGCGCGGGTGCGGTGGCTCACTACCACATGAACCCGGACGTACACGACCCCGAGACGATCGAGACGTTCGAGGTCCTGTTCGACAGCGTCGTCGACCTCCGGACGGCCAATGTCGCCGACGAGTAACCGGCCTGCCCACCCAGAACCGATGAATCCAGACGAAACGGCCGACGGCGAGTCCACGACGCGGGACCGTTCGCACGACGGGAGTCCCCACGGGCAGGTGGTCCTCGTCGCCGACCGCGACCCGGCCGTCACCGACGAACTGGCCGCCGTGCTCAGAGAGCGGTTCACCGTCCGGTCGGCCTACGACAGCGCCGACGCGCTGGCGAGCCTCGACCCCGACGTGAGCGTCGCCCTGCTCGACGCGCAGCTGCCCGGACTGTCGGCACAGCGCGTCGTCGACCGGGTCCGGACCGACGACGCCGACTGCCAGATCGCCGCGCTCGCCGACGAGCCCGTCGACGTCGAGTCGACGGCGTTCGACGACTATCTCCTCAAGCCCGTCGACGACGACCGCCTCAGGGAGACCGTCGAACGACTCAGCCAGCGGGCGACCTACCGGACGACCCTCGAAGAGTTCTTCCGGGTCGCTCGGGAACGCGCGAACGCCGACGGAGAGAACCGCGACCGCCTCGACCGGCGGTTGTCCGAACTCGACGACTCCCTCGACGACGTCTTCCGCTCGCTCGACGGCCCGGAAGCCTACGACGCCGCCCTCCGCGAACTCGACACCGACCCCTGACCGGCCGGGGTTGACTTCGGACCGGCCCGTCTCCGGACAGGGACCCACCCGGTCGTCCCGTCTCCGAGCCCCGTCGGCCGATTCTGTCGCCGACGCGCCGTCCCTTGCATCGCAAGCCGGATCGCTATCCACCGTCCGCGCCTATCGGTAACACGGCGCGACCAGTGCCGGACGACCCATGAGCGTCCTACAACTCACAGAGGAGACGTGGCTCGATCTGACAGTCAACTTCGTCCCAATCGGGATCCTGGCCGTCCTCGACGTCATGTTCTGGGTCTACAACCCGTGGGGCTGGGACCTGTGGTTCGTCTTCTGGGCGCACGTACTCACGGTCGTCCCGCTGGTCCTGCTGACACTCCTGACCTACGTCAGCGGTCGCGTCATCCAGCGCGACGAACGCGCCGCCCCCTCGGAAGCGGGTGCCGGCGCCGAGCCGGAGGCCGAGACGGAGGTCGGCGATGGCTGAGCGGTCGCGGTCGCTCGGGTGTCGACCGTTGGCACGGAGACTCAAAGCTCGGTTTGAGCGTTCGCCGACTTTTGGGTGGCGTCCGTCGAAGGGGGAGTACGGATGAGCGCACCGCCCGCCACCCTCGCCCTTCGCCGTCACCTCTGGCGCCTGGCCACCGACGCCGCCGCTATCGGCGAGCGCCTGGCTTTCTGGGCCGGCGTCGCCCTCCCCTGTATCCATCTCCCGATCCTGGCGGTCTACGGCGTCACAGCCGACACCGCCCCCGTCCTCGTCGCTTTCTGGACGCTCCACGCCGCGGCCCTGCTCGTCGGGCGACGCCACAGCCCCGACGAGGAGAGCCGGGACAGCGACCCCTCCGAGCCCGACCGCCGCGACGCCGCGGACGGCCGACGTGACCGCTGCGACGCCGCAGACGACCGACGTGACCGCCGCGACGGCCCGGCCGACTCGTAGACCGGGCCCGTCCGACCGAGCGCGGCGTCGCGGAGCGGTCGATTTATCCCGCCACCCGGCCCACATCGACGTATGGACGTGAAGTCGCGCCACCACCTCCGCGCGGACGCGATCGCCGACATCGAAGACGCCGTCGCGGCCACTCTCGGCGTCGAGATCGACGCCGACAGTTACGAGAAAGTCGAGTTCGAGGACAGCGACTGGAACGTCGTCCTCGTCGACGGCGACCCGCTCGTCCTCTACGTTCGGGACGCGGCCGGCGAGGACGAACCGTTCCTCACCGTCCAGGGAGCCAACGCCTTCCCGCCCCAGCGTAACGTCGTCACCGTCGACGCGGGCGCCGTCTCGTTCGTCTCGGACGGTGCAGACGTGATGCGCCCCGGCATCGTCGAGGCCGACGACTCCATCGAGAGCGGCGATCTCGTCGCCATCGCCGAGGAGAGCCACGGGAAGTTCCTCGCCGTCGGCCGCGCGAAGACCGACGGTTCGGACATGGTCGGCGACTCCGGCAAGGTCGTCGAGTCGATCCACCACGTGGGCGACGACCTCTTCGAGTTCGCGGTCTGAGCCAGCGAAGCGAGCGGCTTCGTCCTCACTCGCCGGCGTCCTCGTCGTCGGCGTACTCCGCTTCGTAGCGGTCCATCGCCATCTCGTAGCCTTCGGCGGCGAGTTCGTAGGTCTCCCGGAGGTCTTCGAGAGGGGTCTCGGTGGCGTCGACGCGCAGGTCGTCGTAGTAGGGGGTCATCTCGCGGTCTTCGGTCGAACGGACCAGCAGCGCAGCGCTCTGGACGTGGAGCTCCTCGCGCTTGTCGCCGCCGAGTTCGTGGCCGGCCGCGAGCGCGTCGATCAGCCGTTCGGCCAGCGGCGTTTCCGGGTCTGACTCGGGGTCGTCCGGATCCTCGGCGGCGCCCTCCGCGTACGTCTCGGCGACCGCTTCGACCACGTCGCCGCCGGTCAGGAGGTTCCCGGCGACGGTGTAGTTCTCCCCGACGATATCGCCGTACCAGGGGCGACACTCCTCGCCGGAGAAGGCGAACTCGCCGTCCGACCCGACGCCGTGGAGCTGGCGCTCGGCGCGGCCGTCGTCGGCGGCGAGCAGCGCTTCCAGCGCGTCTTCGACCCCGAGCCCGTCGTTCAGGTACTCGATCCCCGTCCGACCGAGGTCGACGTTGACCAGGCTCTGGGTGGCGACGGCGCCGTGTTCACTGGCGAACGGACACAGCGTCCCCACGCCGGCCAGTCGCGTCGTCACCGCGACGCCGTACCGGGTCTGCTCGTCGCCCGTCTCGTCGGTGTAGGTCTCCCGAACGCAGATGCTGAACGTCACGGGCGAGGAGTAGGGAGCGATCACCGTCAGTGTTGGCTCGCGCTCGGCGAACCTTCAAGGGTGAAGCCGGGACCACCGTCCCCCGTGACGTTCGTCATCGGACGCGGAACTGCGGCGCAGGCCGACGAGGACGGGCCCACTGGGCGTCTGGGCACCTACCGAGCGCGGGACGGGTCCAGCGGCGTGCCGCTGCACGTCGACCTCGACGGCCCGCACGCGACGCTGATCGTCGGCAAGCGCGGCTACGGGAAGTCCTACACGCTGGGCGTCCTCGCCGAGGCGCTCGCGCGGGCCGACGGCGTCGCGCCCGTCGTCGTCGACCCGATGGGCGTGTTTCCGACGTTGGCCGAACCCGCCGAGGGCGAGCCCGTCCCCGCCGAGGTGGTCGACGACCCGCAGATCACGGCGACGACGCTGGACCCGCGGTCGTGGTGCGCGCTGTTAGATCTGTCGCCCGAGAGCGGCGCGGGCGGGCTGGTCTGGCGGGCCGCCCAGGGCCAGCCGACGCTTTCGGACATGCGGGACGCCGTCGAGGCGACCGACGCGCCGGGTGTCGACAGGCGCGCGGCGCGCAACCACCTCGACCTGGCCGACTCGTGGGGTGTCTTCGACCCCGAGGGGATGGACGCCCGGGAGCTGGGCAGCGGTGCGGTGACGGTCGTCGACGTGTCGGGGCTGGACTCGGCGCCGATGAACGCCGTCGTCCGCGGTATCGGCGAGGCGCTGTACCGTGCCCGAGTCGACGGTGCGATCGCGCGGCTCCCGTGGTTCATGGTCGACGAGGCCCACACCGTCTTCGGCGGCGTCGGCGAGGCAGCGCTGGAGACGATCCTCACACGCGGACGCGCACCCGGCGTGAGCCTCGTACTCGCGACCCAGCGGCCCAGCGCCGTCTCGGAGGTGGCGGTCTCCCAGTCGGACATCGTGGTCTCTCACCGGCTCACCTCCGAGGCGGACCTGGCAGCGTTGGAGGCCGCCCGGCCGACGTACATGTCGAGTTCGCTGACCGAGCGGCTGCCCACGAGCCCAGGCGATGTGGTCGTCGTCGACGACGCGACCGAGACGGTCCACTCGGCGACCGTCCGCCGGCGAGAGACCCCCCACGGCGGGGACAGTCCCAGCGCGAGCGACGTCGAGAGCGACGAAGACCGGACCGGGAGTGGCGTCGACGATTGACCCGTCGTCCCGAGCCGCGTCCGACGAGTGTCCGGTCGACGAGGGATGTCTGACGTAAAATACAAACGGACAGCGACCGGGAGAGAGTGTATGGGACTAATGAGCAAAATCCTCGGGGAATCCGGGGGTAGCCGGCAGAAAGAGGACTACGTCGAGATCGAGAGCGACGGGGTCGACGCGGGGGCGACGGCGGCCTCCCGTCAGGTTCGGATCGCGAAGATCGGCGACAAACAGGACGTCATCGACATCAAGGACGCCGTCTACGACGGCGACGTGGTCATCGCCGACATCACGCGCCACACGACCCAGGACCGGACGATGGAGCACATCACCGACGAGCTCAAGCAGGTCGCCAACGAGGTCGGCGGCGACATCGCCCAGAAGGGCGACGACCAGCTCATCATCACGCCCCACGGCGTCGCCATCAACCGCGACCCGCTCGGGCAGTAACGCACCACCGCCGGAGTCGTCGACCGCTCGGCTCCCGCGGAACCCGAGCCCTGCCGGCTATCGCTTCGCGACCGACGGGTCGCTGGGGACGGCCCGCCGGTCGACGGAAACGTCTCTCACGATGCTCGCCGGGGACGGATAGTGTGTCCCTGAACGCCTCGATTCCGAGCGGAGCTACCACTGGGCAGTAGTGTGTCACACCGTAGTGGGGGGGGCCTGCCGTGCGCGGTCGCGACGGCGGAAACGAGTCAGACCTCGTCGGCCTCGTCGGGGCTGTCTTCGACGGAGCGTTTCATCGAGTCGCGGCGGCTCTTGGCGTCGCGGCCGGTGGCTTCGAGGAGAAAGTCGTTTTTGGCGTCGACGGCGTCGGCCGCGGCGTCGGCCTCGCCCGCCGCGATGACCTCTTCGGCGGGCCGCTCCTCGAAGTCGACCGCGAGCTTGTCTTTCTTGCCGCTGTACTCGACCGTCCCTGCCGTGATGCGCTCGAACACCGGATTGTCGGGATCCTCGACCACGTGCAGGTCACTCCCCTTGAATTCCTCGGTGGTCGAGATGGTTCCGAAGTAGTCCTCGATCGTCGCCTCCATGTCTTCGATACGCTCTTCGAGGTGCTCTCCCCGGCGCATCTTGTACTCCCGCATGGCCGACCCTTTGCGAGCACCATTCTTACCTTTTTCGAGCGCGTCGAGTGGGCGCCCCGATCACTCCTCGGCGACGGTGTCCGCGTGTTCGAGGAGCGTCCCGCGTCGGCACTCGGGGCAGAAGTCGCCGGCGCGCAGCGACGTGGCGTCGGCCTCCGTGGAGAAGTCGCACTCCGAGCACTTGAACGTCCCTTCGGGGACGGTGACCGACGGCGTCTCCTCGCCGTCGAGTGACGGCCCAGCGGCACCGGGGTCGGTCGGTTGGTCACGCTTGGTCTCCTCTGGCCACTCGCCCATCGACTCGGCGCCGGTCGAGGGGTCTTCCTCCTCCGGCCAGGCACCGGCGACGTCGTCGCTCGCCGCGTCACCGTTCGCTCCGTCGCCCCCGCCGGCGTCGGCGTCTGGCGAGTCCGCGGCGGGCGCGTCGGCGAGGTCGGGGCCGCCGACCCCGTCCTCCGAGGCCGATCCGTCACCGCCCGTCTCGGCGTCGCCGTCCTGGTCGCCGCCACCGAGGATCTCGACCTCCGCGGTCTCGCCGGCGCGCTCGGCCGGGTCCGACGGCTCGTCGGGCCACTCGCCGGGGTCGCGGTCGTCGCCCTCGGCGTCCGGCGCCCGCTCGTCGGCGGTCGCGTCATCGTCGTCGTCGGTGTCCCCCTCGTCGTCGGGTGAGTGGTCACCCTCGGGTTCGGCCTCTTCGTCGGGCCACTCGCCGGGGGCGCGGTCGTCCCCCTCGTCGTCGCCGATGATGACCGCGTCGTCCTCGTCGCTGTCGACCTCGGCCTCGGCGGTCGCGCCGTCCTCGGCGTCGGGGATGGTCGTCTCGGCGCCGCGGGCCTCCGCCTGGGCCGACGACTCCGCGCCGCTGTCGTCGTCGAGGATGACGGCGTCCGTGGCGTCGCTCCCGCCGACTCCTTCGTCGCCAGCGCCACCGTCGTCACCGCTCGCGTCCGACTCCCCCGCGTCGGCCGACTCCCCCGCGTCGACCACGTCGGCGGTGTCGTCGGCCCCCTCGCCCGGCGTGGCCTCGAACTCGTCGGCACCGCCCTCTGGCGTCTCGAGGGTCGTCACTTCCTTGTTCTCCGAGACCACGCGGGTCTCGCCGCAGCGGGAACAGGTCTCCATCTCGGTGATGGTGATGACGACTTCCGTCCCCTGTTCCTCGCGCTCCCGCTCGACGGTCGTCTCGCCGAAGCTGTGTCCCAGGAGCGAACACTTGATACTCATTACCACGTGTTCGACCCGTCCGAACCATAAGCGTGCTGTTTGTCCGAACGCCGAGCAGTCGTGCGGTCCGACACCCTCGGTCGGGGGCGTCGCGACCGGCATCTCGGGGGATACACGTAAGACCCGGCCAACCGAAGGGAGTAGTATGCAGGCGAAACCGGAGTACCGCGACCGCGACGAGGTCGAGGTCGCGGTCCTGGACGCGCTGGCCGACCGGCGCGAAGAGGGAATGACCGTCTTCGAGCTCCGGTCGCGGGTCGACGTCGACATCGACACGCTGGAATCGGCGCTGGCCGACCTGAAATCGGACGGCCTCATCGAGGCCCACCAGGAGGACCACCGGACGGTCATCGTCCCCGAAGACGGCGTCGTCGGTCCCATCGACCCCGACGAGGGCTCTCTCCTCGGTCAGATCCGCGATAAACTGCCGTTCTGAGTCGTCCGCCGCCTTCGCCGACACCCCAGCGCCGCCTCAGTCGTCGGCCGGCGCGGCCGCGCAGTTGTTCGGCCCGAGTTCCAGCTCGAACGCCACGTCGTCGGTGACGGACTCCCGGCCGAGGTTGGCGGCGATTATCTCGGTGTGGTTGGCCGGCCGTGGCGGCGTCCGCCCGGTTATCCGCTCGACGAATTCGCCCTCGTCGAGGTCGAAGACCGGCGATTCCCGACACTTCCCCAGCCGCGCTGTGACGGCCTCGTCGGCGCCGGGGACGGCGTCCCCGCTGTGGTGGCCCGGCGCGACGACCGTCTCGTCCGGGAAGCGGGCGAAGCGCTCGGTGAGCGTTCGGTGGAGCTCGCGCGCGAACGCGGGTGCCTCGTCGGCCCCCTCCTCCAGGTCCGGCCGAGCGACGCCGTCGGTGAACAGGCTGTCACCGGTCAGCAGCGCGTCGCCGACCGCGAAAGCGGTCATACCGGTGGTGTGGCCGGGCGCGTGGACCGCCGTCAGGGACGACTCGCCGACCGCGATGGTCTCCCCATCCTCGACCGTATCCACGTCGTAGGTCACGCCGCGCTCGACGGCCGGCGCGGGCATCACGGGCGTCGCCCCGGTCGCGTCGGCCAGCGCTCGCAGGCCACTGACGTGGTCGGCGTGGACGTGCGTGTCGACGACGGTCGTAATCTCCGCGTCCCGTTCGGCGGCGTCGGCGACGTACCGATCGGTGAACGCCCGGAGCGGGTCGACGACCGCCGCCTCGCCGTCGGCGACGAGCAGATACCCCAGACAGCCACTCGAGGGGCGTCGGTACTGGACGAGCGTCGCTCCGGGCGCGTCGGGGAGCGCCCCCTGGACTTCGCCGGCGAGCAACAGCCGTGCCCAGGCTTCCATCCCACCGGCGAGGTTCCGCGCGTCGAAGCCGGCGTCGGTCAGGTCGCGCGCGACCTCGCCGCTGGCCTCGCCTCGCGCGCAGACGACGGTGATCGGTCCCTCGCCCTCGACGTCGGCGACGAATTCCTCGAGAGTTCCAGTCACGTTGGCCTGCAAGAAGCGGTTGTACGGCTTCTGCGTGAGGGCGACACCCGGCCCGGAGAGGCGCCATTGTTCGACCTCGTCGCGGTCGCGAACGTCGAGGACGCGAACGGACTCTCCGGCGTCGATCCGCGTCTGGAGGCTCGACGGGTCGATCTCGTCCGTGTCGTCGGTCATGGCGTCGGATACGGGCGCCGGCGAAATAAGCCCGCGGACGTCCGCCGACGCGGTCGCGACCGTCCGACCGCGCGGACCCCACGCGGCCGTATCGCTTAACCGTCGGCCCCGCGAGCGACCGGTATGCACCTCTCGACATCGACGTGGTCCGAGGCCGACGCCGTCGAGACGGGTCTCGCCGTCCTGCCGGTCGGCAGTACCGAACAGCACGGCCCGCACGCGCCGCTGGGGACGGACGCGCTGACCGCCGAGACTGTCGCCGAGGCCGGTGTCGAAGCCTACGACGGCGAGGTCGTCGTCGCGCCGACGGTCCCGGTCGGGGTCGCCGAGGAACACCGCCAGTTCGCGGGGACGCTCTGGGTGAGCGAGGACACCTTCCGCGACTACGTCCGCGAGACGGTCGCCAGTCTGGCCCACCACGGCTGGGACCGCGTCGTCGTCGTCAACGGCCACGGCGGCAACGTCGCGGCCCTCCGGGAGGTCTGCGGCCGGATCGCGCGCCACGACGACGCGTACGCCGCCGCGTTCACCTGGTTCGACGCCGTCGACCTCGACCGCGACTGGACCGGCGACCCGGACGCGCCACCGGTCGACCTCGACGCGGTCCGGATGGGTCACGGTGGCCCCGTCGAGACCGCTCTCGTGCGCGCGGTGGCCCCCGACCTGATCCGCGAGGACCGCGTCGACGACGCCGCGGCGGGCGCTGCCGACGGCTGGGGCGAGTGGGTGAGCGGGACGAACCTCGCCTACGACTCGGCGGAGTTCTCGGAGAACGGAACGGTGGGCGACCCCCGCGACGGGAGCGAGGCGCTCGGCGAGTGGCTGCGCGAGCGTGCGGCCGAACGGCTGTCGACGCTACTGGACGAACTGGCGACGCGAGACGTGTCCCGACCCGAGCGGCGCTGACCGGCGGAATCCCGCCCGGCGACGCGGCCGTCCTCAGGCCTCGGCTTCCTCGGCGTCGGCGTCGGCCTCTGCCTCGGCGTCATCCTCCTCGCCCTCCTCGGTCTCGTCGTCGGCCTCGAACTCCTCCAGCGCGCTGCGCAGTTGCGGGACGGTGCTCGCCAGGTCGCTGACCTCCTCGTGGGCCGCGGTCACGTCGTCGATCAGTTCCTCGACCGTCTCGATCTCTTCGGCCAGATCCTCGGCGTCCTCGAAGGCGTCGGCGCGCTCGCCCATCGTGTACCACTTCTTGGCGTCGACGAGGTGGTCTTCGGCGTCTTCGACGTCCAGCGCCGACCGGAGCGCGTTCAGCACGCCCAGCGTGTTGTCGGCCTCGACGTCCCAGATCGCGTCGGCCTCGGGGAGCGCCGCGCGGGCCTCGGCGAGGCTCGCCTCCACGTCTTCGCGCATCTCGCTGGCCGCGTCCTCGAACAGGTCGTCGTCGTCGAAGGTCGCTTGACTCATGTCCTCTCCTTCGGCCCCGTCCGTTTTAAAAACACGCCTGGAACTGAAAGTGAAAATCGCTGTCACAGCTGACGAACGACCCCAGCACGCCGACCCGGCCGATCAGTTACGGTCCGCCGGTATCGATCGCGGCGAAGCGGGCGGTGCTACCGTCGGTCCGTATCGTCGTCGCCGCGGCCGCGATCCTCGCGGTCGACGTTCCAGCCGACATCGGCCTCGGTCTCGCCGTCGTCGGGCCTCGCGCTCCCGCCGGGTGTCGACCCGCCGGGGTCCTCGCCCGTCGCGGTACCGGCGGCCCCGTCTCCGTCGTGGCCGTCACCGTCGTCGCCGCCGTCGGTGCGGACGGCCGCACGGGCGTCGGGGATCACGTCGAACTCGGGCTCGGCGTCGCCGAGGACGAACAGCGCATAGTAGCGCAGGAAGGTCCCGAAGGGGACCTGGATCAGCAGCGCACCGACGAACACGAGCAGGCCGTACAGCAGCGCGAGCACGAGCAACGACGCCCCGACCGCGGTTCCCCCACCGGCCATCGCGAGGGCGAACCCGAGCGGCGCACCCACGATCAGGAACGGGACGGCCAGGGCGATCAGCAGCAACACGAGCAGGAAGCCGACGGCCACCGAGACGCCGATGCCGAGGAGGACCGAGAGGACGAGGTACGCGAGAAACTCCAGGGGCTCGGCGGTCAGCGTCCCCCAGAACCGGCGCCAGGCCGAGAGGACGCCCCGGTCCTCGGCGAGCATCACCGGCACGACGAACATCGTCGTGAAGCCTAGCAGCGTCCCGACGACCAACACCGTGAGGACGAACACGGGGATCGCGAGGAGGACGACGGCGATGATCGTCCCGTCGCTCCAGACCGTCGGCGGCCACCCGCCCAGCGCCGCGCCCGTCCCGAGCAGCACCGCCGCGATGGCTGTGACGGTGACCACCCAGACCACCAGTCGGAAGGCGAACAGCCGGAGGCCGCGCCGCCAGTACCGCCGGACCGATCGGCGCAGACGGACCTCCTCGTCGCGCAGGGCGGCGACGAAGGCGAACTCCATCGTCGCGCCGACGACCGAGTACAGCAAGAACGCCGCGAGTCCGACGGCGACGACTCCCAGTATCAACACCACCAGCTCCGGCGTCACCTGGGGTGTGATGTCCGGCCCGGGAGGAGCGCCGGGGGCCGGGTCGGGCGCGTCGGTACCGCCGCCGAAGCCCGCAGTCGGCGCGCCCTGGAACGAGAGGCCGGCACCGCCGACGAAGAACAGCACGACCGCGAGCCGGAACCACCGCACGCGGTCGACCGGCGTGAGGAACCGCTTGGTCGCCCGGACGGCGTCCGTGATATCGTTCAGGGCGGCGAGAGACATACCGGGTCGGTTGTCCGCCCAGTCACATATCTCCCGTGGTCGGCCGACAGCTCCCAGCCGCTTGTAATCCCTTCTCGGGGGTCGCCGACGGTCAGGCGTCGGGTGACACGTCTTCGACCCGCATCAGCGGGTAGCCGTCTTGCACGTCCATCCGGGTTCGGATCTGGTGACCTTCGTAGTCGATCGTCATCTCGACTTCGACGAACCGGCCGGTCAGCTCCGTGTAGTCCGCGGCCGAATCGGCCAGCTCGGCTTCGAGTTCCTCGACCAGCACGTCGACGGTCACCGACTCGCAGTGCGGTTGGTTCTCGATGGCCTCCTCCATCGCGCGGGCGAGACTATCGGCGCTCGCCGGGCTGACCGGCGTGCCCGCGAACTGGTGGTACAGCGTCCCGAACTTGATGCCCGCTTCGAAGCAGGCCGTCTGGGCCTCGGTGGCGTCCATACCGGCCGCTGGGCCGCCCGGGAGTAATCAGTGTCGGCCGCGGGTGGACGGGCTGTACCGTCTGCGTATTGAGCGCGTCGTATCTTCCGGGCCAATTGTTCTGCAGGCATTTATCTTCAGGTTTATCAACAGATATTTCGTCTAGAATACATTCCTCCGAACTAATGCAGCGTCGCACGCTTCTCGGACTGGCCGGCACCGCTGGGGTCGTCGGCGCCCTCGGGGCCACAGCGCGGGTCGCTGACCAGCCTTCCGCTCCACCAGCAACGTATGCCGAGGAGCCGGTACCTCCGGCGGGGAAACGGAATAGCCCCGTCGTGGTCTCTGACACGACGACGGCGGGGAGCGAGACGTACGGTACAGTTCTGCAAGACGCGTCGGTCCTCGACCTCGAACCGACCGATCGGTACGCCCTCGTCACCAGATACCGACTCATTCCAGGGTCAAACTACCGAGCGAGCAGTGGGTGGAAAACTGCCTCGCTGACAGTCGAACACGACTGGCAGTCGGGTTCGATCGTCTCACACTCCGGAGACGTTGTTCCGGCCGACGATGACGACACGGACTCGAACCTCTACTTGGATACTGACCAGTTGACGAGGGGATACCGGTGGAATCTGACGTTTGACAGCGCAACGGGAAACTCCTCCACCGTTCGCTTCGCCACTGTCGTGGACTGTGAGGGGACGCCCGAGACAGGCGATGGTCTCGTCGACGCGACGTTCGGTGCGGGCTTCACGAAAGGATTCCTCAGAACCTCAGAACAGGACCGTGCGACGGCACGAGTAGTAATGCAGGGAACGAACAAGTAGAGCCCAGGCGACTCATACAATAGCGTCGGGTAAACGTCACCAGACGCGTTTACTTCCTCTTGCACTGTGTTTGGACTACCAAATGCCCAGTAAGTAGATAACATCGAGTGGTAGGTATCTCACCTGTACTGAGCATCCGGCGCCGGAGGCGCCGGTTCACCGACTGCGAGGCGAAGCCGAGCAGTCGGCTTTTTCACCCATGTTTTTGCCCGGGGGGTTCCCGCAGCGAGCGAAGCGAGCGAGGAAACCCCCCCGGCGAAAAAGATGGGAGCGGAACCGCATCTTACTTACTGGGCGGTCGCAAGGGTTCACCTGAATGGACGAGCCGGTCTTACTCACAGGTGCAGGAGGTCGCGTCGGGCAGGCCGTGCTGGAGGGGCTCGCCGACGAGTACGAGTGGCAGTTGCTCCTCCACAGCCCGCCGGACGACGAGCCCGACCACGAGTATCGCATCGGCGACGTGACCGACGAGGAGGCCGTCGCCGAGGCGATGGACGGCGTGGGGGCCGTCATCCACCTCGCCGGCGACCCGCGACCGAGCGCGCCGTGGCCCTCCGTGCTGTCGAACAACATCGACGGCACCGAGAAGATGTACGAGGCCGCCGTCGACGCCGGCGTCGAGAAGTTCGTCTTCGCCTCCTCGAACCACGCCGTCGGCGCCTACGAGACCGACGAGCGGACCCCCGAAATGTACCGCGAGAGCGACGACTACCGCCTCGACGGTACCGAGTTCCCCCGTCCCGGCAACCACTACGGCGTCTCGAAGGCCGCCGGCGAGGTGCTCGGTCGCTACTACCACGACGAACACGGCATCTCGGTGTGCAACGTTCGCATCGGTAACCTCACTCGGGGTCACCCACCGATCGACTACGAGCGCGGCCAGGCGATGTGGCTCTCCTATCCCGACTGCGCCCGTATCCACCGCTGCGCCCTGGAAGCCGACTACGACTTCGAGATCGTCTACGGCATCTCCGACAACGACAGGAAGTACTACTCGCTGGAGCGCGCCAGGGAGGCGCTGGGCTACGACCCGCAGGACAACTCCGCCGAGTGGGACGCCGACGAGCACGTCGCCGACTACGAGCGCGACGTGTAGCGACGGTCTACGAGCGGAAGACCGCAGGCTCTTCGGACCGAGGGGGTCCCGAGGCCGGGCCGCGGTCGGCGACCGCGGAGTCGGCGTTCAGTTCAGTTCAGTTGCGTTTGGTTCGCACGTCGCCTTTGTCGCGAGTCTTGTCCTCGCAGTTCGGGCAGACGCGGGGCTGGTCCATCCCGTTCGGCGCGAACACTCGCACGTACGATTTCGTCACGACGGCGTCGCAGTTCCGGCAAGTGGGCACACCAGTACGTATGCGAACAGACGGATAACGCTTGTTTTCGCTCACTCGGTCGTGTCGATCCCCAGCGCCCGGTTCAGCCCGCAGAAACAGGTCGTCGCGTTGAATCCCAACCCGAGCGCGGCGACGCCCAGGAGGAGGCCCCGGGAGCGCTTGCCGCTGACGAGCGCCTTCACCGCGACGACGGTCAGTAGTACCGCGACGATGCCACGTGCGAGACGGTCGCGTCCGCCGACGTTGGGTTCCACGTGAGTAGCGAAGGACCGCGTCGACTCGAATCTGACGGCGCTGGACGGTACCGGTAATTTATCAACTAACAGGTCGACCCGCTATACATGGCAGTGAAGCGAACGATGCTGTTCGTCGACGCGCAAAATCTCGTCGGCGGTGCCAGACGTTTCGGAGGGGGGAGTTTCGACTACGATATCGACAAACTGGTTGGGGAACTCGTCGGCGAGCGCGACCTGGTACGGGGGTACTGGTTCGACTCGCACGAGCCCGGCAATCGGGGGGACAAGGAGGGGTTCTACGCGTTCCTCGAACGAAACGGGTTCCGCGTCGAGTCCACGGACCTGAAACGCACCGAGGACGGACTCGACGAGAAGGAGGCCGACATCCGGCTCACGGTCGAGCTGATCGCTCAGGGAGTGGTCGATTCCTACGACGTGGCGACGGTGGTCAGCGGCGACCGGGACTTCCTCAAAGCGATCCGATACGTCCAGAACCAGGGGAAGATCGTTCACGTCGCCGCCTTCGAGGACTCGACGTCCGAGGTACTGGAGCGAACCGCCGACGAGTACACGGCTCTCGACGACATCGCGCACGTGATCCGTCGATGACGGGGGGACACGGGGGAACGCGCGGACGGGACCGGCTCACCGCTCGTCGAACAGTCCGTTCACGTCCGATTCCCGACGTTCACGGCGGTCGACGTGTTCGGAGAGTCGCTGGGCGACGATCGGTCGGCTGTCGGGGTCGCGGACGAAATCGAGGACGAACGTGACGAACTGGCTGCCCTCCTCGCCCGATTCGAGGTCGGTGCGGGCGTACTCGACCCCCCGCTCGATGGTGGCCTCGTCGTAGCCCAGTCCCTCGGCGAGTACCTCGGCGGCGACGGTGCTCGACTCGAAGTCGAGATCCGCGAGCGCGAGCGCCGCGCCCTCGTAGGTGAGCGACGGCGCTGGCGCTCGCTCGACACGTTCGGGGTCCCGTTCGAGCGCGCCGAGGTACGCGCGGACCTCACCGACGTTCACGCCGCGGTAGTCGGCGGGGAGGTCGGCGAGGTAGTCGCCGGCGCTGTCGGCGAGGCCGGTCGCCCCCGACCAGTTGCGATGCCGCGCGTGGTGGACGGCGGCGGTGAACTGGATGAGTCCGTGGAGAAAGCGCTCGTCGTCGCCCTCGTCGAGGTCGAGCCAGCGCTGTTCCCAGGCGTCGTGGGCGGCGTGGTGGTAGCCGGCGTTGTAGACGGCGACGCCCGCACGGAGCTGTGCGTCCATGGCGACGAGTGAGGGCCCCGGGGCGAAAACACCTACGGGGGGCCGTCCTCGGAGGCGTCGGTCCGTGCGCTATCCGTCGCGGCGGCGTCCGTGGCCGCCGTCGGCGTGTCGCCCTCGGTCGCGGACTCGTAGTGGCGAACGAGCGCGTTGACGAACGCGAACTTCAGCGCCATCGAGGCCGCCGTCAGGACCGCCGTCGACTTCGGCTTCCGTCGGTAGGCGGCGTACAGGGCGGCGACGGTCACCGGCAGCGTCGCTGCGTCGAGCGACCGGAGGAGTGCGCCCTGGTTCCCGTGGTCGGCCCAGTAGCGCTCGGCCTGGATCACCTCGCTGGTCCAGGCCCGAGCGTCGTCGGGCTGGGGGAGCACGACCGGGTTGACCGCGATGGCCGCGACCGCCGCGACCAGCAGTCGCTTGCGCCGGGTCAGGACGGCGTACACCAGCACCGGGAACGCGAAGACGCGCGTCCACCCGCTCCAGGGGTTGGCGTGTCGTTCCCAGAGGAACTCCGCGAGTCGTTCCGATGGCACTGTGGTCGACACACGAGCGGATTGGTAGCACGACACAATAAGCGTGGGGTCCGATCCGGCGGATGGCGCCCGAGTCGCGCTCGCTCCGCCACCGGGTCGCGCTCACTCCGCCACCGGGTCGCGCTCACTCGGTGACCCGGTCCGACGAATACGGCGGCGCGGCCGGCCACTCGACCTCGTCGCCGTAGCGCCGCACCAGCGCGTCGACGAACGCGAGCTTCAGCGTCATCGCGACCGCCCCCGCGACGGTGGCGCCACCCACGTCGCGGCGATAGGCGGCGTAGACGGCGTACAGCGTCGCCAGGCCGTTCCCGACGTTGAGGGCCTGGAGCGCGCCCAGTCGGTCCCCGCTTTCGCGCCACTGTCGCTCGGCGAGGACCACCTTCGTCATCCAGGCGTCGGCGTCGTCGGGCGGGGAGAACAGGACCGGGTTGAGCAGCGTGAACGCGACCGTCGCGACGAGCAGCCGCCACCGGCGGTGATACACCGCGTACAGCAGCGCCGGTAGCGTCAGCGTCCGCGACCAGCCACTCGCCGGGTTGGCGTGGCGCTCCCAGAACGCCCGCTTCGCTCGCGCTCGTATCGACTCGTCCATAGGTCCCCGTTGGCGGGGACCGTCAAAAGCCCTTACAGGTCTTCGACCAGCTCGACGCCCCAGCCCTCCGGCGCCGTGATGAACGCCACGCGGGAGGAGAACTCCTCCATCGTGATCGGGCCGTCGTCGATCCGGTCGTCGTCGAGCGAATCGAGCGCGGCGTCCACGTCGTCGACCGTGACCGCGACGTGTTCGAAATCGCCGGTGTCGACGGGGTCGTCGGCCGCGACGAGCTGGAGCGCGGCGGGGTCGTCGGTGTCCTCGTCGGCGGGGTCGCCGACGAAGACGTTGCGCGTGCCGTCGTCGGTCTCGAACTCACGCAGGACCTCGTAGCCCACGAGATCGGCGTAGAACTCGACGGTCGCCTCGACGTCCGCGACGCGGATCGACGTGTGTCGGAGTGTCATCGACCGATCTGTCGACGGGTCCCGAGTTAAGCTCCGCGGTGACGGTTCGCGGACTCCCGACCGCGAGATTATATCCGTTCGTGTGCTACTCGATCGCATGGGTGTGACGAGCGACGACGAGGGCGACGAGTCCGCGCTCGCGCCCGACGCCGCGTTCGAGCTGCTGGCCGACGAGACGCGCATGGGGATCCTCCGGGCGCTGTGGGGGGAGTACGACCCGCGCGACCCCGACTCGGCCGTGTCGTTCCGGCGGCTGTTCGACCTCGTCGGCGCCGACGACACCGGTAACTTCAATTACCACCTCGGCAGGCTCACCGGCCACTTCGTCCGCCGGACCGACGCGGGCTACGAACTCGCAGCCCCGGGGTTCAGGGTCGTCCGCGCGGTCGTCGCGGGCAGTGTCACGGGGGACCCATCGGTCCCGGAGACGCCCGTCGACGCGACCTGCGCGCGCTGTGGCGGGCAGGTGGCGATCATCCACGAGGACGGCACGACGTGGGCGCGGTGTACGGACTGCGAGGGGTACTGGTCCGGTCGGGAGGGCGCGATCTTCGGATTCGGGCTCCCGCCGCGGGGCCTGCGCGACCGCGACGCCGACGCGGTCCTCGACGCGACGATCACATACTCAATCCACCGCTTCGCGGCCGTCTGTCGCGGCGTCTGTCCGGAGTGCGGCGGCAGCGTCGAGGGCGCCCTCGACGTCTGTACCGACCACGATGCGGGCGGTGTTTGCGACGCCTGCGGGTCGGCGTTCCGCGGGGTGGTCACGTTCGACTGTGGAGCCTGCAAGTTCGACTGGCGCAGCCCCGCCTACGCGCCGGTGAGTCACCACCCCGCGCTCGCCGCCTTCTACGACGACCACGGGACCGAACACGTCCCGGCCACGTGGGCGGCGGTCCGGCGCGGCCTCCGCTGGAGCGAACAAGTCCACTCGACCGAGCCGCCCTCGCTCTGGGTCGTGGTGTCCGAGAGCGGCGACCGCCGTCGCTTCCGACTCGACGCGACCGGCACCGTCGTCGCAGTCACCGACTGACCACCCCACCGACCACACCGACCGCACTTCCGGTGCGCTCCCGGTCCTGTCCCGGATCGGACCGATACACCCGAAACCACCGGAGACGACGGCCACACGGCCGGTCAGTTCTCGGACAGTACTGTCGTGCTGAGTACAGTTATTGCCGTCGAGCGCCACCGTTCGAGTGATGCTACCACACAGCAACCAGACTCGATCCGATACCGAATCGTCGGCCGACCTGCGCGCGCTCGGACCCGGGCGGTGGGTGACGTGACCGTCGCGGGGCTCCCCCGCTACGACCCGGACGCCGTCGCCGACGCCGGCGAGCGCGCCGTCGTCGTCGGTGCGAGCGTGGCGGGGCTGCTCGCCGCACGCGTGCTGGCCGACGGCTACGACGAGGTGACGGTGCTCGACAGCGACGACCTGCCCGACGAACCGGTCACGCGCGGTGGCGTCCCGCAGGGACACCACCCCCACGCGCTGCTGGCGGGCGGCCGGGCGACCGTCGAGGACCTGCTCCCCGGAACCAGCGAGGACGTCATCGCGGGCGGCGGCGTCATAACCGACTTCGCCGGCGAGGTCCGTTTCTACGCCGAGGGAGCGTATCTCGCGCCGGGGCCGACGCGCCGCGAGACCGTCTCGGCCAGCCGTCCCCTGTTCGAGCACGTCGTCCGCGAACACGCCACCGCCCACGACCGCGTCACCGTTCGCCCGAACACCCAGTGCATCGAGTACCGCCTCGATCCGACGGGAACCGCGGTCGGCGGCCTCCTCGTCCGCGCGGACGGGGATGCGCGCGAACTCGACGCCGACCTGGTCGTCGACGCCACCGGTCGCGCGAGTCGGACACCCCAGTGGCTCGACGCCAACGGCTTTGCGGCGCCTCCGGTCGACGAGGTGACCATCGACGTGGCCTACAGCACGACCACCGTCGAACGGCCCCACGACGACCGGCGGACGTTCCTGCTACCCGCCTCGGCGCCCCGCAGTCGCGGCGGCATGGCCGCACCCGTCGACGGCGACCGCTGGGTCGTCAACGTCCACGGCGTCCACGGCGAGACGCCGCCGACCGACCGCGCCGGCTTCGCGGCCTTCGCCGACACGCTCCCGACGCCCGACGTGAAGCGCATCCTCGACGAGCACGCGTGGGCCGACGACGTCCACGCCTACCGCTTCCCCGCGAACCGTCGGAACCGCTACGAGGCGCTCGACCGGTTCCCCGAGACCTTGGTCGTCGTCGGTGACGCCGTCGCGAGCTTCAACCCCGTCTACGCCCAGGGGATGTCGGTCGCGGCGCTGGAGGCGCTCGCGCTCCACCACGTGCTGGCCGCCGGCACCCACGCGCTCGGGCCGCGACTCTTCGACCGCGTGTCGCCGGTCGTCGATATCGCGTGGTCGCTGGCGGTCGGCTCCGACTTCGGCTACCCCGAAACCGATGGGCCGAAGCCGCGTGGGACCGGCCTCGTCGACTGGTATCTCGGGCGACTCCTCCGGCGAGCCCACACCGACGGGCGCCTCACCGACGCGTTCGTCCGCGTCCTCTCGATGACCGACGCGCCGTCGACGCTGTTCGCACCGGGGATCGCCCGCCGCGTGCTCGCCCCGTCGATCCGGGGCCCACCGCGAACCGCAGACCGCGTCGGCGACCACCGAGAGGACCGTCGGTCGTCGAGCTGAACGCCGACCCACCGACCCGTTCGCCGTTCACTCCTCGCGGTCGGTCCAGAAGTCGAACGAGCGTCCGGGGACGAAGATGTCGAGGCCGACGGCCGGCTCCTCGCTCTCGTTCTCGACGCGGTGGGCCTCCCAGGGGTCGAGCCACACCGAGTCGTGCCGTTCGAGGCGCTCGCTTTCCTCGCCGGTGTGGACGGTCAGCTCGCCGTCGAGGACGAGACACACCTGGCCGTTCTCGTGGTCGTGCATCGGCGAGGAGTGGCCCGGCGGCTTCTCGAAGTACTCGAGGCTCACGTCGTCGTCGCCCGCCAGTGCGACGCGGCGCCACCCTTCGTCCGGTTCGTACGTCTCGGCGTCGTCGAAACTGACTCGCTCCATACCGGACACCGGGCCGCTCTGGACAAATCCCTGTGGGCTGCGTTCCCGGTGCCCTCACCCTCGACGACCGCGCGTCCCTTTTGCCGATCGGGCCCCTACGACCGGCGATGACTGGCAGAACGGACCCGGAATCGACTGCCCACCGGCGGGCCGAGACCGGGTCACAGGCGACGGCCGCCGGGCGGTCGGCGGACCACGAGGAGGCCGCGGACGACGATGCCACGGCGCTCGCCGAGCCGGCCGACACCGTCGTCGCCGTCGAAGGGCTCGGCAAGCGGTTCGGGAGCGGTCCCGACGCCACCGTCGCGGTCGACGACGTGTCGCTCTCGATCGACCGCGGGGCCATCGTCGGCCTGCTCGGCCCCAACGGCGCCGGCAAGACGACGCTGGTCAAGTCGATCCTCGGGATGGTCCTGCCCGACGAGGGGTCGGTCCACATCGACGGTATCGACGCCCGCGAGCGCCCGCGAGCCGCCTACTCCCGGGTCGACGCGCTGCTGGAGGGCGCGCGCAACGACTACTGGCGGCTGACCGTCCGGGAGAACCTGCGCTACTTCGCCACCGTCAGCGGCGTCGACCCCGACTCGGTGCAGGCCCGCCACGACCGCCTGCTCGAACGGCTCGACCTCGCGGCCCACGCCGACGTGGCGGTCCGAGACCTCTCGCGGGGGATGAAACAGAAGGTGTCGCTGGCGAGCGTCCTCGCCGGCGGTGCGGACGTGGTCTTCCTCGACGAGCCGACGCTCGGGCTCGACGTCGAGAGCGCCCGAACCCTCCAGACGGAACTGCGCCGGTTAGCGGCCGACGAGGGGCTGACGGTCGTCCTCTCCAGTCACAACATGGACGTGGTCGAGACGGTCTGTGACCGCGTCGTCATCATGTCCGAGGGGCGGGTCATCGCCGACGACACGGTCGAGGCGCTACTCGGTGGAAGTGACACCCACGAGATACACGTCACCAGCGCGGACTTCGACGACGGCCTGCTCGCGACGCTGCGCGAGCGGTTCGCTCTCGCCGTCGTCGACCGCCGCGACCGCGGCGCACACGTTGCGGCGACCGTCGACAGCGACGGGCTCTACGACCTGATGGCGACGCTCCGGGCCCACGACGTGACCCTCGACCGGGTCCGGACCGTCGAACCGGACCTGGAGGACGTCTTCGTCGACATCACGGGCTCGGGGGAGCGCCGATGAGCGACGCGGGCCTCGACGCGAGCGAGACGAGCCTCGACGCGGGCGTCACCCCCCAGCGGGCGACCTACGCCGAACTCGCGAAACAGGTGCTCTACCGCGAGTATCTGATCTTCGTCCGCTACCCGGCCAACGCTATCGGGGGGATCGTCGTCTCGCTGTTTTTCTTCGGCCTGTTGTTCTACGGCGGGGAGATGGTCGCCGGACGGGCGCTCACCGACTCGCTGGCGGGGATCGTCGTCGGCTACTTCCTCTGGACGCTCTCGGTCGGCGCGTACTCCTCGATCTCCAACGACATCGGCAGCGAGGTCCAGTGGGGCACGCTCGAACGCCACGTCATGACGCCGTTCGGCTTCGCACCCGTCGCGCTGCTGAAAGGCGTGGCCAAGCTCGTCCGCACGTTCCTCACCTCGGCGGTCATCCTGGCGGTGATGCTCGCGATCACCGATACCGGACTCGGGGTGCCCGTCCTCACCGTGGTCGTCGTCGCTGGACTCAGCGTCGTCTCCGTCCTGGGACTGGGCTTCGCCGCCGGCGGGATCACCGTCCTCTACAAGCAGATCGGTAACTGGCTGAACCTCCTCCAGTTCGGGTTCGTCGTGCTGATCTCCGCGCCCGCGTTCGACCTGGGCTGGACGCGACTGCTCCCGCTGGCCCACGGCAGCGCACTCCTCCAGCGGGCGATGATCGACGGGACTCGTCTCTGGGAGTTCGCCCCCCTCGACCTCGCCGTCCTCGTCGGTGTCGCCGCCGTCTACCTCGGTCTCGGTTACGTCGTCTTCGAACTGGCGACCCGCCGCGCTCGACGGCTCGGCGTCCTGGGTGACTACTGACTCCAACCCCCGAATCTGCGGCTCGTTCTGTGAGGGTACTTAAATCACTCGCCGCTCTTCCGGCCGAGAAGCGCGGCTTGCAGGTATAATTACTCGGGGTGTCTATCGGTAGATATGACGGACGTAGATACCGTACACGACGCTGGTCGACCCGCGGCCGACGAACCGACGGACGGGCGCGACCCGGTGCCGGCGGCGGTCGACTGGCTGCTGGGTATCGTGACCGGACTGATCGGACTCGCGCTGACGGCGGTCGGCGCCGCGATGTACGCTCGCGTCGACCGGGCGCTGATCGCCGACTTCGTCACCAGCGAGGAGGTCGAGGTAAACGGACTGACGCCCGCGGAAGCGATCGATGCCGGGGTCCCGTTCGTCGACTGGTTCGCGGCCGGGCTCGCCGTGACCGGACTGCTGTTGGTCGCCGTCGCCGCGGCGTTCGTCGTCGCTCGCCGGCGTACCCGTCGCCGGGTCACCCGCGAGGGCGGAACGACCGCGACGTTCCGCGCCTGCGCCGTCTACGGCGCCGCGGTGACGGCGCTGGTCTCGTTCATCCCCGGGGCGGCGGTCGCGGGCGGCGGGGCCGCGGCGTACCTGTACGGCGAGAGCGGGTCCGGCCTGCGTATCGGCGCCGTGGCCGGACTGGTCGGCTGGGTGCTGACGGTCCCGCTGCTCGTGGCCGTCGCGGGCGGGTTCCTCGCCGGTGCCGACGCGATCGGTCAGCTCGCGGGCGGCGCCGTCCTGGTCGGCGTCATCGTCGTCGCCGAACTGGTCGCGCTGGCGATCAACGCCGGGCTCGGCGCCGTCGGCGGCTACCTGATCGACAGGTTCGCCTGAGCGGGACGTTCGCTCGCCGTCGCCGGCCGTCCGAACCTCTCCTCTTCGGGATAGACGCGACGCTCGGCGAGTGACGACCGAACGGAACCGCCCGAGCGGAGTCCAGCGCGAGCGGTGCGAGCGCTGGGCTCGTCGGTCGTGAACGAAGTGAACGTCCGAGCGGAGATTCGAACTCGTGAAGACGTTCCGGGTCGCTCCCTGCGGTCGCTTCCCGGGCGTGCGACTTCCCTGCTCGAATCTCCTCGGGACGGTCGCTTGCTCACGGATGCGAGCGACAGAACAGTCGCTCGCGGCGTAGTTCGCGAAGGAACGTCCGAGCGGAGTCCAGCGCGAGCGGTGCGAGCGCTGGGCTCGTCGGTCGTGAACGAAGTGAACGTCCGAGCGGAGATTCGAACTTGCCCAGAGGTTCCTGCTCGGTCGCTACGCTCCCTGCGCGGGCTGCCACTGGTCTGCTCCAATCTCCGCGTGGAGTTTCGCCGACCGCAGACTCCTCGCTACGCTCGTCGTGTTGCGGTCGGCAGAAACGTCCGAGCGGAGATTCGAACTCCGGTCCCTGGCTCCGCAAGCCAAGAGGATAGTCCACTACCCTACCCGGACTCACTTCTACGTACCGCGGTTGATTGTAAAGGGGTTACGATCCGTCCGGGCAGTGTCAAAGGATCGCTTGAACGTCGACAAGGCCCTTTATCCGACCGCTCGTCTGTCACGTCGTGAAGCGACGCACCCTCCTCCGCGGCCTCGGCGCCGCGGGCACGCTCGCCCTGACCGGCTGTCTGTCCGACGGACCCGGCGGCCAACCGACCGATACCGACGAACCGGCCGACACCGACGAACCGGCCGCTACGCCGTCCGACGACCCCGCGACCACCGACCCGGCGGTGACGCCCGACCGAGACGGCGATACCGTGACCGAGCCACACCCCGACGGAACCGACGACCCGAGCGCCACGCCGAGCGACTCGCCCGAGGATACCGTGAGCGAGACGCCCGACGGCGAGCCGTCGGCGACGCCCAGCGGGGTCACGGATTCGTCGCTGGAAGTGACCGACAGCGGCTGCGGCGGTCAGACCGACGACGCCTCGGTCGGCTTCGACGGAAACGCCGGCACGGTCACCGTGACGGGGACGACCTGGGGGTCGGACGCCTGCTACACGGCCGTCCTGTCGGACGTTCGCCTCGACGGTGGGACGCTCACCGTCGTCGTCGGTGCCGAATCCGACGCCGACACCGACACGATGTGCGCCGAGTGTCTCACCGAGATCGACTACGAGGCGACAGTGGCGCTCGACAGCGCGCTCCCCCGCGAGGTCGTCGTCGTCCACGGCCACGACGGCGAGGACACGCGCGTCACCTCGGAGTCCCGATAGCGTCCGGCCGCGCACGGTTGCGCTCGTCGGGGGCCGTCGAGCGCCTGCGACCCGACCGGCGCCCGCGCGAACCCGCCGACCACCCTCGACTTTATCACCGAAGCCCGGACCAACCCGGATCATGAACGCGAGAGGGGCGAGGCGGACCGTCGACACGCCGGCGTTATCGGCGTTCGAAGGCGCGACGAGATCGAGCGACGAGGGCGGGGTAGCGGGCCAACGACAACGCTTAAGCGGAGCGCAACCATGCCAACGGCTATACTAATGGGAGCGATCGAGGAGGTCTACGCGGATCTGGATACGGACGTCTCCGAGGAGGAGTTCCGCGAGGCCGTCGAAGAGAAAGTCGAGCAGATGGGCGGGCTCGCGGACGAGGAGACGGCGGCGATGCTGCTCGCCCACGAGCTCAACGAAGGGGAAGTCGACACCGTCGCGGACATCGAACCGGGCATGGAGGAGGTGAAGTTCCTCGCGAAGGTGGTCTCGATCGGTGAGTTGCGCACGTTCGAACGCGACGGCGAGGACGAGGACGGGCGCGTCGCCAACGTCGAAGCGGCCGACGAGACCGGTACCGTCCGGCTGGCCTTCTGGGACCAGCAGGCCGAGTCCGTGGTCGAGGGCGAACTGGAGGAGGGGCAGGTCCTCCGGATCGCCGGCCGCCCGAAAGACGGTTACAACGGCCTCGAAGTCTCCGTCGACAAGGCCGAACCGGACGACGACGCCGAGATCGACGTGGAACTGGGCGACGGGTCGACCGTCGACGCACTGACGATGGGCCAATCGGACGTGAACGTCCGGGGGATCGTCCTGGAGACGGACTCGATCCGCACGTTCGACCGCGACGACGGGTCGGAGGGGAAGGTGTCGAACCTGCTACTGGGCGACGAGACCGGCCGCGTGCGCGTGACGATGTGGGACGACCGCGCCGACCGCGCGACGGAGCTCGAACCCGGCACGGCCGTCGAGGTGGTCGACGGCTACGTCCGCGAGCGGGAGGGCGATCTGGAGCTGCACGTCGGCGACCACGGGGCGATCGACGAGATCGACGAGACCGTCGAGTTCACGCCGGAGGCCGACGCCGTCGGCGCCGTGGAGATGGACGAGGTGGTCGATCTGGCCGGCGTCGTCCGTTCGGCCGACCCAAAGCGTACCTTCGACCGCGACGACGGCTCGGAGGGGCAGGTCCGGAACATCCGCGTGCAGGACGACACGGGCGACATCCGGGTGGCGCTGTGGGGCGAGAAAGCCGACAAGGAGATCGCGCCGGGCGACGAGGTGTTCGTCGCCGACGCCGAGATCCAGGACGGCTGGCAGGACGACCTCGAGGCGTCGGCGGGCTGGCAGTCGACGGTGGTCGTCCTCGACGAGGACACCGGTGCGGGCTCGGCCGCACCCTCGCCGGGCGGGTCCGGGTCGGGTGCGAGCGGCGGGAGTGGGGGTTCGAGCGGGTCGGACGCCGGGCTCGGCGCGTTCACCGGTGACGGTGACGGCGCCGACTCCGGCACGAGCGGCGACGGCGGGTCCGAGGGGGCGGCGTCGGCCGGTGGGGGCGCCGACGGTGGGGCCGCGGCGGCCGCGGCGGAAGAGGTGGAGTTCACGGGGACGGTCGTTCAGACTGGCGATCCGGTCATCCTGGACGACGGTCAGGAGACGATGCAGGTCGACACCGACGCGGCGCTGACGCTCGGGCAGGAAGTGACCGTCCGCGGCGCGATGGCCGACGACCGACTCGACGCCGACGACGTGTTCTGACGGGACAGACGACCGAGAACGGTCGATATCGGACTTCCGGCTGCGGTCGAAGCGATCGCGTGGCGACGGCGGATCGCGACCTCGGAGCGGCCGTCGAGGGCCGAGAGCGACTTTCGGAAACGCTTAAGGCCGGAACGGCCCGCTTGTGTGCTATGAGCGTCGAGCTACCGTTCGCGCCGGTCGACACCATCATCCGGCGCAACGCCGGGAGTTTGCGCGTCAGCGCCGAGGCCGCCGAGGAACTCGCCCGCCGCATCCAGGAGCGCGGTGCCGAGCGGGCGGTCGACGCGGCCGACGTGGCGACCGGGGACGGGCGGAAGACGCTGATGGCGTCGGATTTCGGGACCGAACCGAGCGGGGACAAAGACGAGCTGGAACTGCCGATCGCGCCGGTCGACCGCATCGCTCGCCTCGACATCGACGACTACCGCGTCTCCATGGACGCACGCCTCGCGCTGGCGTCCGACCTGGAGGCGTACGCCGACCGCGTGGCCGCGGCCGCCGCGGATCTGGCGCGCCACGCCGACCGGCGGACCGTCAAAGCCGAGGACGTCGAGGCCTACTTTCGACTGAGCCAGTACTACGAGTGACCGTATGAACTTCGGCTACCGGGAGGCCTGTCTCGACCACGACACCGGCAAGCGCCACCCCGAGAGCCCCGACCGCCTGCGCGCCATCCGCCAGGGCCTCTCGGAGTGTCACGGCGTCGAGTACGTCGCCCCAGCGAACGCGACCGTCGAACAGGTCGCCGCCGTCCACGACGCCGACTACGTCCAGTCCGTCGAGGACTTCTGCGCCGACGGCGGCGGCGACTGGGACGCCGACACCGTCGCCGTCGAGGCCACCTGGGACGCCGCGCTGGCCGCGTCGGGCATGGCCAACTGGGTCGCCGACGAAGCGCTCGACGGGGTCGACGGTCGCGACACGGCCTTCGCGCTCGGACGTCCGCCGGGTCACCACGCCGTCTACGACGACGCCATGGGCTTCTGTTTCTTCAACCACGTCGCCGTCGCCGCCCAGCACGCCATCGACGACGGCGGCGCCGACCGCGTCGCCATCCTCGACTGGGACGTCCACCACGGCAACGGCACTCAGGACATCTTCGCCGACCGCGAGGACGTCTTCTTCGTCTCGATCCACGAGGACGGCATCTATCCCGGGACCGGCGACGCGACGGAGATCGGGACCGGCGACGCCCAGGGGACGACGATGAACGTCCCGTTCCCACCGGGAACGACCACCAGCGGCTACCTCGCCGCCGTCGAAGACCTGATCGTTCCCGCATTCGAGGCGTTCGACCCGGACCTCCTGTTGGTCTCCGCGGGCTTCGACGCCCACGAACACGACCCCATCTCGCGCATGCGGGTCTCCACCGAGGGGTACGGCCTGCTCGCACAGCGCGTCGACGCCTTCGCCGACCGCATCGACGCCGGCCTCGGATTCGTTCTGGAGGGTGGCTACGGCCTCGATACGCTGACCGAGAGCGTCCGAACCGTTCACGAAGTGTTCGATGGCTACGCCCCCGCCGAACCCGACGAGGACGTCCAGAGCGCCGCGCGCGAGGTCATCGACGACGTGCGGACCCAGGGGTTCGACCTCGCCGACGAGTGACCGTCCGCTCGGTACCGAACTCACCGACTGCCCCGAGCGCCGATCCCGAACTGTTGCGACGACGAGAGGCGTCGCGGTGTTTCGAGGGCCGGGTACCGTTCGAGTATCAGTCTGTGATCTGATGGGTACTGGGATACACATCAACGCACCGCGGAAATCTATACATGGGAGCGTGTGAAACCGTGCTGTTGGTGACCTTTCCCCGTGTGCTGTTGTACGGAACAATCGTATCGTGACTGGGAATCGCAACTCGACGATCTGACACCGAGCGCCAAGTTCGTGTACACGGTCCTCGAGTACGAAGGCCCACTGACACAGAAGACGCTCGCCGAGGAGACGCGGCTCTCTCAGCGTAGCGTGCGCAGCGCGCTGTCGGACCTGACCGACGCCGACATCGTCGAAGAACGGATCTATCCGGCGGACGCCCGCCAGCGACTCTACGCTATCGACACCGAGTAGCTCGACCGGGCCGACCGCGTCGCGTGTTTTCGACCGAGCACGCCGGTAGCGACCGCGATCGCGGTCCGGGTCACGGCCGCGGGTCGAGATATCGCGCCAGTTCGACCCCGAACTCCTCGGCGAGGTCGCCGATTGCCGCCCCCGTCGAGACCGCGTACCCCTCGTTCATGGCCGTCTCGACCTGTGCGCCCAGCGCCACGTCGAAGACGGCGTCGCTCTCCAGCAGGTCGATCGCCGTCTCGAACTCCCGGGGCCGCTCGACGACGTAGCGGTCGGCGTCGAGGAACGGCCCGTAGGTGCCGGCCGTGCCGTCGTCCGGCGCGGTGGTCTCGTCTGCGTAGGCCTCGAAGAAACCCTCGGCGTGGTCGCGGACCCCGACCGGCGGCCCCTCGTGGCGCTCGATCGCCGGCCGTTCGGCGACCCCGAGTTCGGCGAACAGGACGACCGTCTCCTCTGCCCACGCGGCCGACCGCAGCACGTCGAAGCCGCGGCGGTCGAGTTCGCCGACGAGCCCCTCCAGCGACCGGTCGAGCTGCGGGTAGAGCTGGTCGTCGACGATGTCGGGCGCGTCGAACCGAACGGCGACCGGTGTCGTGCCGCGACGTTCGAACGCCGCGACGACCGTCTCGGCGTCGACGGGGGCGGGCTCGTCGGGCACGAACAGGTCCTCGCGCGGGTCGGCGAGCAGGTCCCGAGCGTAGTGCTGGAGTCGGGCGACCGCTTCCGACGAGCAGACCGCGGCGACGTTGCGCTCTGGGTCGGTCGGATCGATCACGACCAGGGGGTCCTCGAACGTCTCCGTCCCGTGGGCTTCGGGGTCGAACGCGACGGGCGGGTGCCATTCGGCTGCAGCCTCGACGAACGGGCGGAAGCCGCCGTACTCGTGGACGAGCAACTCGGTCAGGAACCCCGAGAAGCCCCGGGTCCGGAGGTCGCTGCCGTAGACGCCGATGCCGGTGAGAAACTGCTTTGCGACCCGCACCTCGCTCGCCAGATCGGCGTCGATGCGCGCGTCGAGGTACTCGGTGTGGAAGGGCGTGCGGTCGACCGCCGACTGGATCTCCGTGGCGTCCCCGACCGCGTAGCAGGGCACCAGGTCCACGTCGAATCCCTCGTAGACACCCTTGACGTAGGGGTGTTCGGCGAACTCCTCGTGGCCGTCGGGCAGCACCGCGTGACCGATATCGAGACCGTAGCGTTCCAGTTCCTCGCGGTCGACGGTCGTCGGGAAGGAGACGAACAGGTCGATATCGCGGTCGCCCGCCAGCCAGGTGTCCCGGGCCGTCGAGCCGACCTGGACGATCTCGGCGTCGACGGGCAGGTCCGCGACGCCGTCGCGCGTGCGCTCGCGGAGGTCGCCGACGACCGCGTCGAGTCGCTCGCGCTCGTCGTCGTCGGGCGTCACCCGCTCGCGGACCCGCTCGACGACGGCGTCGAACTCGTCGCTCATGGCTCGGCGTTGTTCGGGGGCGGTGAAAACCCGTCCGATGTGTGCGCGCCGCCGGACCGCGCTCACTCGGGGATAGCGTCGAGCGTCTCCGCCACGATCCGCTCGCGGTCGCGCTGGAACGAGTGGTCCTCCCCGGGAAGGACGACGGACTCCCCGTTCGGGAGGTGGTCGGCCATCTCCCGGGCGTTCTCGACGGGAATGTCGTCCGCGGTGCCCTGGAGGACCCGAGTGGGACGGTCGATATCGGACAGTTCGTCCGCGGTGATCGACGGCCGCTCGTCGTGTTCGCCGACGAACACTGCGGGCGCCCAGAGGACGAGCCGGTCGACGTGCTCCCTCGGGAGATGCGTCAGCGCCAGCCGCCCGCCGAAGCTCTTGGCGACGACCGAGACTGGCGAGCGGCCGCGGTCGCGGAGGAAGTCGACGCCGGCCGCCAGTTCGCGTTCCATGTCGTCCTCGCTCTTGGCGTCGAGGTCGTCCGGGTCCGCCCACGTCTCGAAGCGCGCGACGAGGTGGCCGTCCTCGGCCGCCGCTCGCGCGAATTCGTCGAACACGTCGCCGAACGGGCCGTGGTTCAGCCCCGGGAGGACGAGCACGCCGCTGTCGGCGGGTTCGTCGGGTTCGTTCACGCGACCGGGGTACGAGTCGCCGTCGACGTCGAGGGCCACCGATTCGGCTGCCATGACGTGGGTTTCGACGACCCCCGACTAAAAGATGGGTGCGTGACAGTTTCCGGTCGAATCGCCGTACGTGACTCCGTGTCGTGGCGAAGGGAAAACGAAATCCCTATACAACAACTCCGGCTATGGATGCATGCGTGCCGCCGTAGCTCAGTTGGTAGAGCACCTCGCTGTTAGGGTGCGCAGGTGACCTGCGTGCCGCAGACACGAGGTTGTCCCAGGTTCGAGTCCTGGCGGTGGCGTCCTGCGGTTCCTCGATTCTCTCAGTCGCACAGCGAACGCGCTCCCTCGTCGCGGACCGCTACTCCGCTCCGACGACCGTCGGCAGGGACACGCCACGGTGGAAGACCAGCACGGTCGCGAGGACGAGACCGACGAGCGCGGACAGGAACGTCCCGGAGTACATCCCCGGGGGCGTCCCCAGAACGGGCAGGACGACGAAGTTCAGGGTAAAGAGTGTCCCGAACCAGATCGCGGCGAAGTCGCCGAAGCGGCTCATACAGTAGTAACCTGGCGACGAAGCAAGTGCTTTCAGGTCGGAGATGGACGACGGCCGGCGACGCCGAGAGCCGACGACCCCGACGAGAGACAGGGCTAAATGGCTGGGCACGCGAGGTGTGGGCCGATGACCGACGCTTTCCAGGTCTCCGAGCGACGGTCGGTCCCGCCCGCCGAGGCGTTCTCGCTGCTGGGAAACGAGCTCCGGGTGTCCATCCTGCTGGAACTGGGCGACGCCAAGGAGGGCAGCCAGCCCCGACCGCTGCCGTTCGAGGAGCTGCGCCGACGCTGTGACGTCTCCGACAGCGGCCGATTCAACTACCACCTCCAGGAGTTACTCGGCGTGTTCGTGCGAGAGGAATCGGACGGGTACGGCCTGCTGTACCCCGGCGTCATCCTCTATCAGGCGATCAAGGCCGATAGCTTCACCGACCGGACGACCGTCGAGCCGTTCCCCGTCGACGCCGGCTGTTCCGAGTGCGACGCGGGGCTCGAAGCGACATACCGAAACAGCATGCTCGTCGTCCGTTGTGGTGACTGCGGCGCGCTCGTCTTCAAGTATCACCTCCCGCCGGGCGCGATCCGGTCGAACGACCCCGACGCCGTGCTGTCGGCGGCAAGCGTCTACGCCCGCCGAGACCTGCTGACCGTCGCCAGCGACGTCTGTCCCACCTGCGCGAGCGAGATGTACCACGACGTGGTCCCCGACGACGAGAAATCGAGCGAACTCGAACAGGCGATGCCCGGTCCGGCGGTCGTCCACCACTGCTCGTACTGCAAGAACTTCTTCTGTACCGATCTACCGGAGATCCTGGTCTATCACTCCGACGTGCTGCCGTTCGTCGCCGCCAACGCGCCCGACCTGCTGACCGACCCGCTGTGGGCGGTCGACGCCTGCGACCCCGACGACATCACCGTCGCCGAGCGCGACCCCCTCCGCGTCACCGTTCCCATCGAAGCGGGCCAAGAGCGGGTCGACGTGACCGTCGACCGCTCGCTGTCGGTCCTCGGCGTCGAGCGCGCATGACCGCGACCGCCGAACATTACCCCACTGGCGCGCATGAGAATACCAGACACTGAGATATTTGCCGTAACTCGTGGTTATAGATGTTTGTAGATATATGCACGACACACATGACCGATCCGTACGCCTTCGGGACGCGCTGTGTCCACGCCGGGCAGGACGTGGACCCGGCGACAGGCGCGCGAGCGCCGCCGATCTACCAGACTACCTCGTACGTCTTCGACGACGCCGACACGGCGGCCGACCGGTACGCGCTGGACGACGGGGGCAACGTCTACTCGCGGTTCGACAACCCGACCGTCTCGACGCTCGAACGCCGCCTGGCCGCCCTGGAGAACGGGACCGCGGCCGTCGCCACGGGCTCGGGGATGGCCGCCCTCGACGCCGCGACCTCGATCCTCGCCCGCGCCGGCGACAACGTCGTCACCGCCGCTTCTATCTACGGCGGCACCCACTCCTATCTCTCCAACATGGGCGGCCGTCGCGGGATCGAGACCCGCTTCGTCGACACCCTGGATCCGGAGGCCTACGCCGCGGCCATCGACGAGCGCACCGCCTACGTCCACTACGAGACCATCGGCAACCCTTCGCTGGTGACGCCGCCGATGGAGGCCATCGCCGAGGTCGCTCACGAGCGCGGCGTCCCCGTCTTCGTCGACAACACCTTCGGGACGCCGGCGCTGTGCAAGCCGTTAGACCACGGCGCCGACATCGTCTGGGAGTCCACGACCAAGTGGATCCACGGCTCGGGTACCACCGTCGGCGGCGTCCTCGTCGACGGGGGATCCTTTCCCTGGACGGAGTACCCCGAGAAGTTCCCCGAGCTGGGCGCGCCCAACGACGCCTTCGACGGCGTCACCTTCGCCGAGCGCTTCGGCGACCGTGCCTTCGCGATGGCCGCTCGCCAGCGCGCCGTCCGCTCGCTGGGCGACGGGCAGAAGCCCTTCGACGCCTGGGCCACACTCCAGGGGACCGAGACGCTCGAACTCCGGATGGAACGTCACTGCGAGAACGCGAGCGCGGTCGCCGACTTCCTCGACGACCACGACGGCGTCGAGTGGGTCACCTACCCCGGCCTCGATTCCCACGAGACCCACGACTACGCCAGCGAGTATCTGGAGGGGGGCTACGGCGGGATGATCGCCTTCGGCCTCGCCGGCGGCTTCGAGGCCGGCAAGCGTTTCTGCGAGGAGACCGACTTGGCGCAGTTCCTCGCGAACATCGGCGATGCGAAGACGCTGGTCATCCACCCCGCGTCCACCACGCACGCCCAGCTTACCCCCGAGGAACAGCGCGCCAGCGGCGTCACGCCCGACCTCGTGCGGCTGTCGGTCGGCATCGAGGACGCCGACGACGTGCTCGCCGACATCGACGGCGCCATCGACCGCGCCAACACGAGCGCGGGCGACGGAACACCGAACGCGGGTGACTCGTAGATGGAGGTCGAACGCGACACCGTCTCGCTGGGCGAGTTCGAGTTCGAGTGTGGCCGGTCGATCCCCGAACTCGAAGTCGCCTACGAGGCCTACGGCGAGTTCACGGGCGACAACGCCGTCCTCGTGTGTCACGCCCTGACAGGGAGCGCCCACGTCGCCGGTCGTCACCCCGACGACCAGACCGACGGCCAGGCCCGGGCCTGGTGGGACGACATCGTCGGCCCCGGCAAGGCCGTCGACACCCGCGAGTACTACGTCCTCTGTGCCAACGTCCCCGGCTCGTGCTACGGCACGACCGGCCCCGAGAGCACCAATCCCGAGACGGGCGAGCCCTACGGCACGGACTTCCCCGCGGTGACCGTCACCGACTGGACCGAGGCCCAGCGCCGGCTGCTCGACGAACTCGGGATCCCCCACCTCCACGCCGTCGTCGGCGGCAGCGTCGGCGGCATGAACGTCATCGAGTGGGCGAAACAGCACCCCGACCACGTCGAGCGTATCGCACCCATCGCCGCCGCCGCTCGCCTCGACGTGCAGTGTCTCGCTATGGACGCCATCGCCCGCCGCGCCATCACCACCGACGACGACTGGCAGCGCGGCGACTACTACGGCGACGGCCCGAAGCCGACCGACGGGCTCGCGCTCGCCCGCCAGATCGGCCACGTCATGTATCTCTCGAAGGCCTCGATGGAACAGAAGTTCGGCCGCCGCGCGGCCGGCCGCGACGCCGCCCGGTCGTTCCCGACCGACCCCGCCGCCGGCTTCTTTCCCTACCGCGACGTGGAGTCGTATCTCGACTACAACGCCGAGAGCTTCGTCGAACGGTTCGACGCCAACTCGTATCTGTATCTCACCCGCGCGATGGACAACTACGACCTCGCCGCGGGCTTCGAGTCCGACGAGGACGCGCTGGCCGCCTTCGACGGCGAGGCGCTCGTGATGTCCTTTACCGCCGACTGGCATTTCACCGCCAGCCAGGCCGAGGAGTTGGCCGAGGCGCTCCGCGGGGCCGACGTGGCCGCCGCCCACCACCTCGTCGAATCCGACCACGGCCACGACGCGTTCCTCGTCGAACCGGAGAGCGTCGGTCCGCCGCTCTCCGATTTCCTCGCCGACGGGGTCGAAGGGACGGCCGTCACCGACACCGACGAACCGCCCGAGGACGACGACCCCTCGTTCGCGCCCGTACACACCAGTTTATTCTCAGATTGACACGTTTTCGAGGCCAACAGGCTTTTTTCTCCCCACTGCGTTCTCACGCCTACTCGCTCGCACGGACCAGGTGTGGGTCCCCCAGTGACACCGTGAGAGACGACGGAGCCCTCCCAACACATGAACGTCGACTCGGACGCCACGCGGCCGCAGATACGCCCACATCCGAGTCGCGACGGTATCCAGGTGGTCGACCCGATCCAGGAGACCCAGTTCTCGCTGCTGACGCCCGACGAGCCCGATATCGACGACTGCGACCCCGACAGCTTCTACTTCCCCGCCGACGCCGGTGCGACGGTGCGGACTACCGCCGTCGAGACGCCCTACTTCGTCTCGCTGTGGATCCGCGACGAGACAGGGAGTACCGTCGCGGAGGTGTCCGACCGGGAGTCGGTCAGCGTGCCACCCGGGAGGTACAACGTCGAGCTGGCGACGACGCAGGTGAAACTCCAGTTCGCCATCGACGGTGGGATCGAAGTGACCTCGATGGAGGACGCCGTCCGGGTCGCACTCACCGAGACCGACCGGATCCACGTCGGGGCTCGTTCGGTCCACGAACGGCCGGCGGCGACCGTCACGACGACCGAGCAGCCCGAGGACCTGATGCAGGCGCTCTCGACGCTCGGTTCGGCGTTGAAGACGGCCAGCTGTGAGCGGTCGTTCCCGTCGCTGCGCGGCCATCCGCCGCTCGTGGAGATCGGCGACCGATTGGACATCCCGAACTCGATCACCGCACCCGAGACGGGCGTCGGCATCGAGGTGCCGCCGATAGAGGAGTACATCTACCCGATCGTGCCGCTGGCGTACTACACGGGTGCGCGGATCGAATCCGGTCCGTCGCCGCGGATCGCCGCCGAAGACTGGTCGTACCCGCTCGACGGCGACGACGGCTTCGAGGCCGAAGTCGAGCGCGTGTTGAAACACGTGTTCCTCATGGACTGTGTCACGCGCACCGAAGGGTACTATCAGGTCGACCTCCACGAGCGGTCCACGGTCGAATCGCTGGTCGACCTGAATTTCGCGGACGTCTACGAACTGCCCCTGTCGGAACAGTTGCGGACGTATCTGGACGTGCCGTTCGACACCGTGGCGGACGTGGTCCCCAAGTGGAAGCTCACCGCCGACGTGCGACCCGACGCGACGAACGTCAGCGCGCTCCCCTTCCTCGCGAACGAACTGGCCGTCGTCCGGTGCCCCCACTCCCGAGAGACTCGCGACGAGGCGCTGGAAGATCTCACGGACCAGGTGGAATCGTTCTTCAGGAACAACCCCGACGCGCTCCGGCGGAGCACCCGAACACAGACTCGCTCGGAGTCGTCGCCGTCGACCGCGAGCCCCGAGATCTTCCGCCCGGACCCTGCGGACAGCATCGAACAGGCCTACGTCGGCGAGGGGCTCCCGGTCGGCGCGAGCAAGATGACCCTCGACGCCTACTATCGACGGCTCGACTTCGAGCCGACGACGGACCCGCAGATCCAGGTCGCCGTCGTCTGCAACGACCAGGAGATGACCGACGAGAACGTCGTCTCCGACATCTACGGGACCCGCGACTGGATCGAGTTCGGGATCGAAGCCCACGAGCAACTGACCGCGATGGAGATGCGGGAACTCCTTCGATCGGACATCGACTTCCTCCACTACATCGGCCACGTCGACGACGAGGGGATCCGCTGTACCGACGGCTACCTCGACACTCGCCACCTCTCGGAGGTCAACGTCAGCGCGTTCCTCCTCAACGCCTGTGACTCCTACGAGCAGGGCCGCGGCCTCGTGGATTCGGGTGCGATGGCCGGGATCGCCACTGTGACGGATATCGTCAACGAGGCAGCCACCTCCGTCGGGCGGACCGCCGCGAAACTCCTCAATCAGGGGTTCTCACTGGCCGCGACCGTCTCGATCATCAAAGAGTACGAACAGATCGGCCACCACTACCTCGTCGTCGGCGACGCCAGCGCCTCGATCGTCGAGAACCGGTCGGGAACTCCGAACAAAGCAGTGGTCGAAGAGACTGAACCGGGGACCTACGAGCTGGATCTGTACGGCTATCCGACCCTGTCGACGCCTATGGGGACTATGTTCATCCCGCAAATCGACGGGATTCAGTCGTTTTGTCTCAACTCTGGACTGATGGGGACGTACACACTAGATCAACCAGCCGCTATCGAATTCCTTCACAAACAGGACACTCCGGTAGAAATCGGCGGTTCGCTTCGGTGGAGTATGGACGTTACTGAACTCTAACTCTACGGACCAGTCATCGAACTTCCATTCGCCGCCGCGACGCTCCCGACTTGCGAGAGCAGCAGCAGCGCGCTGAACGTGACGCCGATCCATTTGGGGTTCTCTTCGAGGAATTCGCGGAGTCGCGTTGATTCTTGGCTCATAGCCAAGTGTTTATTCAGCCCGTCTGTGATTGAATTTATCTAAAAGTTCGGGATAAATTAACCCTTGTATTATCAGTATCTTCGAGAGAGATTAGCAGTCGATATTTCAGTTGTGCCTTCATTATCGCCGTCAGGTCGGGTATCCTGTATATCCCGGGGATGTCAGGGAACGACAACACTCATAGTCGTGTGGGCCCGCCAGATCGATACGAAGTGATACGGATCCGTCCGTTCGAGAGGGGAGAGTCGTGACCGTGCGTGTCCGGGGAGCGGCGGATATCGGCGACGCGACGACGGTGCTCTTGCTGGCGCCCGACGCGTACGACCACTCGACCGACGCCTGCGTGACCGTGCTCGACCGCCTCGGCGACCGGATCGACCGGGCGATCCCGGTCACGATCTCCTTGCCGGCGGCGGAGTGGCTCTCGCAGTGGGAGCGGGGAGCCGACACCGGACCGCCGCTCGCCGCGTGCGTGGACGTGGACCGGCCGACGCGGTCGGCCGCCGGGGCGGCCACCGCCGACAGCACCGTCCCGGTCGAGCGGGTCGTCGACCCGACCGACCTGGAGGCGCTCGGTCGCCGAATCAGCGACGTCCTCCAGCGGACCGCCGACGCGGGCGACCGCGTCGGCGTCGCGGTCCACTCGCTGACTGGGGTGCTCCAGCACGTCGACGAGCCGACCGCGTTCAAGTTCGTCTACACGCTGGGTGAAGTGGCTCGCCGCGTCGACGGCATCGTCGTGTTCCACCTCGATCCCGGAGCCCACGACGACGACACCGTCGAGACTTTCCGGATCGTCTGCGACGCGGTCGTCGACACCGACCGCGGCCGTTCGACCGCGGCCGGTCACTGACGAAACCGAGGGACGGGAAAGGGGTGACTCTTTATACCTTCCCTCCCTTCCGGCGGACATGGCCTCGGAACGGCACCTCGTCGTCGTCGCCGGTGTCGACCCCGCGGCTACCGACGCGCTGGCGAGCGCGCTTCGCGACGACGGCACCGTCCGGACGGCCTACAGCGTCGAGGCCCTCCGCGAGAGTCTCGATGCGGAGGTCGACGTAGTGCTCGTCGACGTCGACCTGGTCGACGGACCGATCGACCCGCTCCTGACGGACGTTCGAACGCGCGAGTTCGACTGTCAGATCGGGGTGTCGACGCCCGATCCGGACCGAACGGCCGACGGGTTCGACGCGGCCGCCGACGCGGTCGTCGAGCGGGATTCGACGGCGGTCCGCGAGACGGTCCAGTGGCTCGCCGCCCGGGCACGGTACCGGGCGCGGCTGGAGGAGTTCTACGACCTCGCCGAACGCCGAGCGGCGCTGACCGACGACGAGGGCGCGCTCGACCGACTGGACCGGCAGATCGACCGGTTGCGACGCGAGCTCGGGGAGATGTTCGACGGGCTGGACGACGTCTCGGCGTTCGACGCCGCGCTCGCACCCGCCGAACGGGGCCTCGACGCCCGGAATGGAGGGTGTAGTGGCGACCCGAGCGAACCCACCGAAAGCGACGAGCGCTGAGTTGACCGTCCGCGTCGGATCGGTCACGACCGGCGTCTGTCGCGAGTCCAATAGTTGGGCCTGAGCCAGTTCCGGTCAGTCTCCGTCGTCGGCGAGCGCCTCGAAGCCGACGGTGTCGGCGTCCTCGGCGGCGCGGTCGACCGCGGCGTCGAGGTCGAACTCGCGGACGAGTTCGCCGTCACGGACGAGCGGCTGGAGGAGCCGCTCGCCGTCGGCGGGTGGGGCGGTCGGCCCGCCCGTGGCGCTCCCGTCGGCCAGCGCGACGTGGTGGCCGCCGTCGTCGGTGCGGTAGACTTCCTTCGTCCCGGTGAGCTTCCCGCGCTTGGCCGCGAGGTCGCCCTCGAGTTCGACGATGTCCAGCGAGAAGTCCGTCGGCTCGGCGTTGCTGACGTGGCTGCCGACGCCGAAGCCCGCGACGTGCTCGCGCAGTTCCCGGAGCTGCCGGGGACCGAGCCCGCCGCTGGCGAAGATGCCGACGTCGTCGAACCCTTCGGCGTCGAGCGTCCAGCGTACCTCCCGGACGATGTGCTCGAAATCGCCGCGCCGGGACCCGGTGGTGTCGAGCCGCACCGATTCGAGGGCGTCGACGGCCTCGGCGGCCCGGACGGCCTCGTCGACCTCGTCGCTGTAGGTGTCGACGAGGGCGACGCGCGGCACGTCCGAGCCGGCGGCCTCGTCGAATGCCTGCCAGGCCGCTTCCTGCTCGCCGCGGCCGAAGCAGATGAGCAGCGCGTGGGGCATCGTCCCGCCGGCCTCGCGGCCGAGCACCTCGCCGGCGGCGACGTTCGAGAAGCCGTCGAGCCCGCCCAAAAGCGCCGAGCGCTCGACCATCGCGCCGATCGAGGGGTGGACGTGGCGCGAGCCGAAGCTGAGAACGGTCGAGTCCGGAGCGGCGCGGCGAGCTTCGAGCGCGGCGGTCGCGACGCCCGTCGCGTGCGAGAGGAACCCGAGCAGCGCGGTTTCGAGGCGACAGAACTCCAGATACGGCCCTTCGATGCGCATGACTGGCCCGCCGTCGAACAGCCGGCCCTCGCGGATGGCGTCCACGTCCACGTCACGGCCCTCGAACAGGCGGGCGGCGTCTTTCACGCCCGCGAGCAGTTCCCACTCGCCGGTGGCGAACTGGTCGGCGGTCACCTCGGCGACGACGTGGGGGTTGCGGTCGGCGTGCTCCAGCGTCTCGACCGTCCGGTCGAAGTAGGCGTCGGTGGCCCGTCCGTCGGCGATGGCTTCCGGCGGGACGATATCGAAGCCCGACTCGTCGGTCATAAGTCGTCTTCCGGGGCGACGGGCAAAAACGGTCCGCGTTCGATGCGTCGCGACGGGGTCCCGAGACGCCGGGTCCCTATCCCGACCGCGAGTGAACGGCGCTCAGCGCGTCCGCGGTCGGTGCGTTGACGACCCGGACCGTCTCGCCGGTCCGAACGACGCGGAACGCGTCGGCGAACTCGCCGTCGGGGACGACGTAGACGTTCCCGCGGGGATTGCGGGCGTCGTGAGACTCCAGTACGTCGAGATACGCGGTGTGGAACTCCTCGGCGTCGCCCTCGGAGTCCCAGGTGGTCTCCCAGACGTAGGCGCCGGCCTCCCCGTTCGTGTAGGGGACGACGCTGTCGCCGCCCCAGCCGGCGGAGGGTTCGGCGTCGTAGCCGTAGCGGTTCTCCGGGTCGACGGCGTCGTTGTGGACGAGCATCGCGTAGATCGAGGCCTCGCCGACGGTGTCGGCGACGGGGTCGACGTCGAAGCGGCGCCACTCGCCCGACGAGCGGTCGGCGACGGTCACGTTCACTGGGTCTTCGTCGGGGTACAGCTGCGGATGGATGAGCTGTTCGGTGCTCTCCGGGCGGGCGTCGTAGAGCTGGTTGACGCCGTCCCAGCCGCTCTGGGCGCGCACCTGGTCGACGAACTGCGAGCCCGCGGCGTAGGGCGTGTAGATGGTCAGGAACAGGCCGCGGTTGTAGTCGCTGCTCGCCGAGCCGCCGCCCCCGCCGGCGTCGGGCTCGGGGATACAGGCCCACTCGCTCCCGCAGCGGTTCTCGTAGAGGACGTCGACGTAGCGGGCGTCGCCCTCGGTGACGCCGCGGTTGGCGAGTTGCCGGTCCTGGGTCTCGCCGTCGGCGCCGAAGCCGAACTGCTGGTCCTGCAGGGCGTGGACGAGTTCGTGGGCCAGCGTCGTCCGGTCGATGGTCGGCGTCGGCGAGTCCGACACGAGGACGATAGCGTCCTCGCCGGGCGAGTAGTAGCCCTGCACGGACTGACCCAGCGTCTCGTCGGAGCTGTTCGAGTACGACGAGGACTCCCCGACGATGAACAGCGACTCCCACACCTGGTCGTTCCACCGCGAGTACGTCGCGTTCCCACCGCCGCCGCTCCGGTTTTCGAGGTACTGCTCGCGGCTGAGCACGTCGACCGGCACCGTCGAGTTGAACTCGAGGTCCCGGATCCGTTCGACGCGGGCCATCGTGCGCGCGACGACGGCCTCGCGCTCGGTGGCGTTGTAGCCGTCACCGGCCGTCACGTTCACCGGGTCGTCGTACCAGTAGCCGTTCTCCCAGCCGATCCGGTCGCTTGCCGGGTCGCCCTCCGGATGCCCGCCGCCCAGTGACTCGAAGGCGGTACAGCCCGCGAGCAGCGCGAGGACGGCGACCGCCGCGAGAGCGAGGCGCAGACGCGACTCGGATCCGAACCCTGCCATCGACCGGGTTCACTCCCTCCGGCCGGCGAGGAGGCCGGCGAGCGCGAGCGCGACGAGCGCGACGGCGAGCCCGAAGCCCGGACCCCCGGACGCGGTGGTCTCGGCGGGTTCGTCGGTCGCCTCGTCGGCGCCGTCACCGCCGTCGCCCGCACCGCCGTCGTTCGCCATCGGCTCCTCGGTCGCGGTCGCGGTGTCCGAATCGGTCTCGGGTGCGTCGGTCGCGGTCGCGGTGTCGGTGGCCGTCTCTTCGGCGTCGGTGGCCGTCTCGTCGTCGCCGCCGGAATCGGTCGCGGTGTCGGTCCCGTCGGTCGACCCGTCGGCCGGCGCGGCGCCGGCGCGGACCTCGCTCAGCCCCTCGACGGAGGGTGCGTTGACGAGCGTCACGGTCGTCCCGGTATGGTTGACGTAGAAGGCGTCGCCGTAGGGGCCGTCGGCGATCCGGTAGGTGTTCGCGCTGTCGTCGACGGGCTGGGCGCCGTAGTAGTCGAGCAGCATCGAGTACCCCTCGACGAAGTCGGTAGCGTCGCCTTCGGAGTCCCAGACGGTCTTCCAGACGTAGCCGGTCTCGTTGGTCTCGGCGGAGTCGTCGGTGACGTAGGGATACAGTCGGTCACCGTCCCAGCCGTCCGTGTACTGCGTCGAGTAGTTGAGCGGGTCCGGCGAGCCGCCGGTGATGAACGACCGCGGGTCGACGACCGGCGCGGCCTGTCCGCCCGAGTCGTAGAAGGGGTAGAACAGCATCGTCGCCAGCCCGGCCTCGCCGAACTGCGCGTAGTCGACGGTGCCGTTCTCCAGGGTCGGGACCGTCCAGTCGGCCCCGGAGGTGTCCGCGAAGCTCACGTTGGTCGGCTGGTCCTCGCCGTACTTCTCGGGGTGGATCGTCTGCTCCGTGCTCGCCGGCGGGTTCTCGTAGACCGCGTTGACGCCCTCCCAGCCCTCCGACTCGTAGATGCCGCGGACGAACGCCGGCCCGTCGCTGTAGGGCTGGTAAGTCACCAGCAACAGCCCCTGGTGGACCGAGGCGCTCCCGCCGCCACCGCCGGGCTGGGTCTGGGGCATCAGGCAGTCCCAGCCGGCGGCACAGCGCTGGCTGTAGAGCTGGTCGACGAAGTTCCCGTCGCCCTCGATGATACCGTCTCTGGCGTTGTGGAGCTCCTCGGTGTACTGGTCGTACGACGAGATGTTGTACCGCTGGTCCTGCAACGCGTGGAACAGCTCCTGTGAGAGCGTGATCTCGTTCATCTTCGGCGAGGTGGTGTTCTCGGAGACGATGACGATCCGCTCCTCCGTGGGGCTGTAGTAGCCGCCGACGCTCGCGCCGGTGTTCGACTCCTGGACGGAGATGGCGTCCGTGTCCTCGCCGACCATCAGCATCGCCTCCCACTTGACGTTCTGGTGGAGGCTCCCGTTGGTCGTCGCGTCGTAGCTGGTGTTCGCGCGGAACTGTTCCCGGGAGACGACTTCGACCGGAACCGTCTCGTCGAACTCCAGCTCGCGGATCTGTTCGACGCGAGCCATCCCTCGGGCGACCACCGCGTCGAGTTCCGTGTCGTTGAGGCCGTCGGAGCGGTCCACGTCGATCGACTCGTTGTACCAGCAGCCGTTCTCCCAGCCCAGCGGGTCACCGTCGGGGTTCTCGGGCGAACTCCCGTTGGCGACCGGCGCGGCCGCGCAGGCGTCGTCGCTTTGGAGGGCCTCGGCGGCCGAGGCGCCCACAGTGTTCGAGGACCGGTCCGTCGTCGGGGCATCGACCGGGTCGCCGGCGGCCGCGGCGGGGAGGGCGGCCACCGCGGACAGCACGACGAGCCCGGCGACGACTGCGGAGAGGGCGGAACGCATGACTACCGGGACCAAGGGATGGCGGACATAAAAATCGCCGCACTGTCGGCCGACGCCAGCGTGCGGACCGACGGGCTTAATCGTCGGTGTGCGCTACCTTCGACCGGCAGAGGGAGCCCGGCCTCCGTGCTCCGGTCCGCGTCGACTCCGTCGGCGCGCTACGGGCATGAGGAAAGTCCCCCCACCGTCCGGGCAGGTGACCGGGTGCAAACCCGGAGCGGGCGACCGCTGGCGCTGGAACAGAAACGAGACCGCTCCGTCCGACCGATGAGGTGTGCGAACCCGAAGCGACCGGCAACGCCGGGAAGCGACGGGGAGCTAACCCACCGAGGGTCGACGGCGGAGAACGGATGGAACGGCGAATCCTCACCGGTGCAAGTCCGCGCGGCAAGGTAGCCCGGACGCGAGCGCGGACGCTCAGCCGAATGCCGGGCCGAACAGAAGGGGGCTTACTCCCCTCAGCCGTCTCGACTCGCCGAGCGGCGGCGCCGTTTCGCCGACCCGAAACCGTGAACGCCGGCCTCAGTCGTCGCCGTTGGTGATCGTCGTGTGGGCACCGATGAGCGCGCCGGCCAGGTCGAGGTCCTCGAGGGTGGTCTCGCGGTCGATGATCGACTCGCGGATGTCGCAGTCGCGGATCGTCGCTTCGGGGAAGACGATGGCGTCGTCGAGCGTGGAGTCGACGACCTCGGCGCCGTCCAGCACGTGGACGTTCTCGCCGAGCGTGGTGCCGTCGACGGTGGCGCTGTCGGCGACGCGGTTCGCGCCGTCGAGGTGGTACGCGACGGCGGTCAGGTAGCTCTCGGGCGTCCCGATGTCGAACCACGCCTCGTCGAAGGTGTAGGCGTAGACCTCGTCGTTGTCGACGAGCCACTGGATGAACCAGCCCGGCTCGTCGGGGTTGTTGCCGTCTTCGAGGTACTCCTCGAAGCGGACCTGGTCGGCCGGGAAGACGTAACAGGCGATGGAGACGAGCGTGCTCGCCGGGTCCGCGGGCTTCTCCTGGAAGTCGACCACCCGCTCGCCGTCCAGCGTCACGAGCCCGTAGGACTTGGCCTTCTCCCGCGATCCCACGTCGTAGGCCGCAAGCGTCGTCCCGCCGTTGTCCTCGTAGGCGTCGATGAAGTCGCTCACGTCGAAGCTGATGAGGTTGTCCCCAGCGATGACGAACAGGTCGTCGTCGATCCCCTCGCGGTCGACGAGCTGGCCCAGCGCGCCGACGACGCCGAACTTCTCGTCTTCACCGGTCGTGTCCTCGATCGACAGGCGGGGCTTCTCGTAGTCCCGGTCGTCGAGGAACGCCTCGAAGTCCGCGGCGAAGCGCTCGTTCGTGCTGACGTACACGTCGTCGACCCGGCCGTCGGACTCCAGCTCCGAGAGCACCCGGTCGATGACGGTCGTGTCGCCGACCGGTAGCATCATCTTCGGCCGATGGCGCGTGATCGGCCAGAGCCGCGTTGCGTAACCACCTGCGAGTACGACAGCGTCCATACAGGCCCTCCTCGGGCTCGCCTGAAGGCCTTTTTCATTGTGACAACGACCCACGGAGGTATCGGGCCGACCCGCGCCGACCCGTTTCGCCCCTGGCGGCGGAAATGATTTGTGGTCGGTTCACTAAATCCGGGTATGCGCGAGGCGAATCGGACGACCCGCCAGCGGATCGCGGACAAACTGCGTGAGCAGCCGATGGCCGCGGGGACGCTCGCCAACGAGTTCGAGGTCCGCACCGCCACCGCCCTCGACCACGTCGAACACATCTCCCAGTCGCTCGAACCGACCGACGAGACGCTGCTCGTCGCGCCGCCGACCTGCGAGGAGTGCGGCTTCGACGAGTTCGACGACCTGGTCAACCGCCCGGCCCGGTGCCCCGAGTGCAAGAGCGAGGCCGTCGCCGAACCGTCGTTCGTCATCGAGTAGCGCCGGGGCGCCTCCCCGGCGGCGTCCCGGTCGGCTACAGGATCACGTTCGACGAGGAAGACAGGTCGTCGTCGTCGCTCTCGACCGGGCCCTCGCCGACGTACTCGAACTCCTCGTCGGCGAGGTAGACGCCGCCGTCGGCCACCGCCACGTCGAGTTCGTTCAGGAACGCGCCCTCGCAGGGGCCGTAGGTGCACTCCCCGGAGTCGGCGGCGAACAACGCGCCGTGGTTGACGCAGATCACCTCGCCGTCGCGGATCGGCGCCCCAGAGCCCTTGTCGAGTTTGATGTGGGTCATGTGCTGGCAGTAGTTGAGCCAGCAGACGACCGCCTCGGCGTCGTCGTCCTCGCCACCCAGCTTCAGGAGGATCGCCTCGCGTACGCCGTCATCGTCGTCTTGCATGTCGTCGGGCATCGCGATCCCGTCGTCGTTGGTGGCACTCGTCGCGTCGTCTCCGACCGGCTCGCCGCCGTCGGGCTCGGCGTCCCCGTCCGGCTGGTCGGCGGCGTCGGCCGTCCGCTCGTCCGAGCGGAGCGCGGCGTCGCCGCTCGCGACGGCATTGTCGTCCACCGAGCGCACGCGAAAGAGGAAGGTATCGTCCGTCGAGAGATCGCTCACGTCTGCGATCCGCGTCCCGTCCATACCTCCGGGTGGGACTCTCGTCGCTTGAACGCACCGGTTGGGGTAGTTCTGCGTGTGTGAGTTGAGCCTGCACTCGTCGGCAGGCGGTGAACGCCCTCGGCCCGCTCGCTCTGAACCGACTCGAACGCGATCGACGACGGCTCGTGAACGCCCCCGGCCCGCTCGCTCTGAACCGACTCGAACGCGATCGACGACGGCTCGTGAAAGCCCTCGGCCCGCTCGCTCACGGGTCGCTTCGCTCCCCGTTCGCGTTGACGAGGTCTCCCTGCGGTCGACCTCGCTCTCGCGGTCGCTGAGCGGGATATCCGCGCTCTCCGCACGGCCCGCTCACGGCAGGGCCGTTCGCTTCGAGGCGCTGCGCGCCTCGCACCGCGCGGATAGGGGTCGCTCAGGCGACGAAACTGCGCGCGAGCGCGCCTCGCCCTTTCAGTCCGCCAGGGACAGTATCGTCCCGCACAGCGACCGCAGACGGCCACGAACCTCCCCAGCCGATTCGCTCGTTCGCTCCGCTCACTCCCTCATCCCCCGCGCGGTGTCGTCGCGCGCACGAGAGCGCGCTCCAGCACGCGCCTGCCACGCTGCAATCTACCGCGTCGTCTGCACCGTCCCCGTCGAGTCGGAGCGCGGAGACTTAACTGGGGGGCGTTCGTCGTCGGGGATATGACGAAGACGGCGCTTATCACGGGTTGCTCGTCGGGCATCGGGCGGGCGACGGCCGTCGACTTCCTGCGGCGGGAGTGGACGGTGTACGCGACGGCCCGGGACACCGACGACGTGGCCGACCTGGCCGAGGCCGGCTGCGAGACGGCCGAACTCGACGTGACGAGCGACGCCGACGTCGAGCGAGTCGTCGACCGAGTCCTCTCGGAGACGGGCCGCATCGACTGCCTGGTCAACAACGCGGGCTACGCCCAGTACGGCCCGGTAGAAGACGTGCCTATCGACGCCCTCCACGACCAGTTCGACGTGAACGTCTACGGTCCCCACCGGCTCACGCGGGCGGTCCTCCCGAACATGCGCGAGCGCGGGACGGGGACGGTCGTCAACGTCTCCAGCGTCCAGGGGCGGATCGCCACCGCCGGCTCGGGCGCCTACAGTGGGTCGAAGTTCGCCCTGGAGGCGATGAGCGACGCCCTGCGCGTCGAGGTCGAGGAGTTCGGGATCGACGTCGTGCTGGTCGAGCCCGGTCCGGTCGCGACGCAGTTCGGCGACCGCGCCGACGCTCAGATCGACCGCCTCGACCGCTCGGCGGGCTACGGCGACCTCTACGACCTCTTTGAGGACACGGACGTCCTCGCCAGCGGGAACGACTTCGGCGTCCACCCCTCCGAGGTGGCGGCGGTGATCGCCGACGCGGCCTGCGCCTCCGATCCCGAGGCCCGCTACCCGGTGGGGACACTCGCGACCGCGTTGGTCGCGACCCGGCACCTCCCCGATAGTCTTCGCGACGCCGGCTACCGGCTGGTGCGGTGGGTGCTGTCCTGACGGCAGGACGGACGGGGCTCGAACCTCGGGTGACCGACGACGTTCGCGCCGGTCGGTAGCTTTTCGACCCGTTCGCGGGTAGCGTCGGTGATGACCGACACCGACTCGCTCGCGATCCTCGCCTTCGAGGGGTTCGAGGAACTCGACGCCATCGGCCCCTACGAGGTGTTCCAGGGGGCGCGGTCCGCCGGCGCGGACTGGACGGTCGAGTTGCTCGCCACGGCGGAAACTGACCGCGTCTCGGCGGCGTACGACCTCCGCGTCGAACCGGACGGTGTCCTGTCGGCCGACGCCGACCTCGACTATCTCGTCGTCCCCGGCGGCGGCTGGAACGACGGCGACGGGGAGACGGGCGCCCGGGCGGTCGCTCGCGACGAGACGATCCTCGACGCGATCCGGGCGCTCCACGCCGAGGGCACGACGCTCCTCTCGGTCTGCACCGGCGCGATGGTCCTGTCGGCCGCCGGGCTGCTCGACGGTCGACCCGCGGTCACCCACCGGAGCGCGCTCGACGAACTCCGCGGGACCGACGCGGAGGTGGTCGACGCGCGCGTCGTCGACGACAGCGATATCGTGACCGCGGGCGGCATCACCGCCGGCATCGACGCCGCGCTGTGGCTGGTCGAACGCGAGTGGGGCGCGGGAGTCGCGACCGCCGTCGCCGAGACGACGGAGTACGAACGGAGCGCGGACGTGTATCGAGCCTAGCGCCGCGCGGTCACTCTTCGAGACACGCGGCGACGATCCGGAGCGTCCGCTCGCCGTGGACCTCCTCGGCGAACAGCGGGACGCGGCGCACGTCGTGGCCGCGGAAGACCTCCTGCGAGCGCGAGAGCGCGTCACGTTGTACGTCCCAGCGCCGCTGACAGAACTCGCAGTCGTCCAGATCCGGCGAGACGAACCAGTCGGCGTCGGTATCGGCCACGTCGGTCAGGTCCTGCATCACCCGGTTGACGACGACGGTCCCGACGGGCACGTCGAACTCGTCGAGCCGATCGAGCAGTCGCTCCGATTCCAGCACAGACAGCTCTTCGGGGACCATCACCACGCGGAAGTCCGTCTGCGTCGGGTCCTGCAGCACGTCCCGTAGTTGCTCGATGCGATCGCTGAGCACCCGCAGGTCGTCCAGTCCCTCTTCGGGGTCGACGTCCTCGTCGTCGCCGCCGAACATCCCGCCGAGGTTCTCCATCATGCCGCCCATCCGCTCGCGCATCGCGAGCACCTTCCCGAGCATCGAGTCCATCACGTCCGGGAGTTCGAGCAGCCGCAGGGTGTGACCCGTCGGCGCGGTGTCGACGACGACGCGGTCGAACCGCGGGTCGTCCATGTAGCGGATGAGCAGCCGGATAGCGGCGGCCTCGTCGGCGCCGGGCATCGACCCGCCGAGGGGATCGACCATCCCCTCGCCCGCGCCGCCGAGCATCTCGCCCAGTCCGCCCATCGCGCCGCCAGCGCCGCCGAGACCGCCGTCCTCGGCGAACGGGCCGTCCTCCAGCGCGGCCTCGGGATCGATCTCCGCGGCGTAGAGGGGCACGTCCTCGCGGATCCGCGCGGGCTCGGCCGGAATCTCCGTTTCGAGCGTGTCCGAGAGCGAGTGGGCCGGGTCGGTAGAGACGACGAGCGTCTCGGTACCGTCGCGGGCGCTCGCCAGCGCCGTCGCCGCGGCCATGGTCGTCTTCCCCACGCCGCCTTTCCCCCCGTAGAGGACGTACTCCGGCGCGTCGACTCCCGACGGGACCGCATCGTCGTCGATGTCCTCGACCGCCTCCACGTCGATCTCGCTCATACGTTCGTGTGTGCCCGGCGGGCGGATGTATCCGTCGGACCCGGGTTCCCAGGGGAGCCCGCCAGCAACCCGTCCGACACGCGAGCGCGGCGAGGGCGTTCGTCGTGTGTTGTCCCCTGCGGCCACGGTTTCGGCGGTTCGTTTCGCACCGGTTCGGAGAGACACTGGCTCGATCCTCGAGCCGAACAGAACGCCGCCGACCCCGGATCAAGAGCGCAGTTCGTCGACGATTCCGCGGAGGGTCGCAGCCGCTTCGTCGGCGGCGTCGTCCCACCAGATGTCGAACCCGCGGATCTCGCTGGCGACGGCCACCGCCCGGTAGCACCGCCGGCGTTCGTCGGACACGTCGGAACCGAACCCCTCCGACAGCGCCGCCCGGAGACGGTCACCGCCTCCGGCGGGACGCACACGGGTCAAGAGGTACCCGCTCTTGACCAGCGCGAGTCGCAGGTCCCCACGAGCAGCGCGTTCGAGGTCCACCACGCCCGCGATCTCGCCGTCGACGACGTGGAGATTCGCCGGCCGGTAGTCGTCGGGGACGACCGCGGGGTCGGGCCGTCGCGGGACCGCGTCGAGCGTCTCGTCGACGACGCCGCGGACGGGGTCGGCCAGATCGGCGACCTCGTCGCTCGGTTTCGACAGCAGCATCTCGGCGGCCCACTCGACGTACGCACGCCAAGTGTCGGCCGAACCGACGAGCGGTGGCGTCGCCCCGGGCGCGCGCCGCAAGCGGCCGTACCCGTCGATAGCGTCGACGCCCGGGACAGTCGAGAACCCACGAAGGGTCCGTCCCATCTCCCGCGCGAGCGCCGGCGACACGTCCGTCGGTGGCGCGCCGGGCACGGCCGTCGTGACGAAGTACGCCGAGCCCTCGGCGGGGTCGTGGACGTCGTCGACGACCCGTGGAACGGGCACGTCGCTCTCGGCGAGCAGGCGATACGCTTCGACCTCGGCAGCGGCGATCTCCCGGCCGACGAACGTGTTGAACTTGACTACGTACTCGCTCGCGTCGGTTTCGACGCGATAGAGGAGGTTCGTCCCGCCGTCGACGCGCTCCGCCGAGACGACTCGCTGGTCGGGGACCGCGTCGGCGACAGCGCGGCGAGCGTCGCGTTCGGTGAGGGACCCGTCGGGCATCGACCGTGACGTGGGCGGCCGGATAGAAAACGGCACGGACGGCGCTCGGACCGACGACTGGCCCCGGCGTCCCGCCATCACTATGCCGGTCGCCCGCCAACTCCGGCTATGCGCATCGAGTACGACCGCGACACCTGCATCGGGATGTTCCAATGTGTCGCCGAGTGGGACGGCTTCGAACGCGACAGCGACGCCGGCAAGGCGGTCCTCGTCGACGGCGAGGAGACCGACGAGGACGTCTTCGTCCGGGAGGTACCCGAAGACGCCGAACTGGACGCGAAGTTCGCCGCCCGCTCGTGTCCAGTCGACGCCATCGAAGTCTACGACGACGACGGCGAACAGATCGTCTGATACCGACAGACGCTCCGCCCGGTCCCCGCCCCGCCCATTCTCCACCGATATTGTCCCGTGGTAACGCACACCTCGAATCGACAATCCAGGCAATCGTCTCCGATACGCCCGTCGAACGCCCCGTCCCAATCGAGTGAGTCACCGGTCCGGAGTATTGAAGACAAAACCTTTTCAATACGGTAGTCCATAGAATCGGCAACCCGAGTGACCACCCGTGCCGGAAATGGAAACAGCGCAGTTCGAGACCGATTTGAGTCTCTTCAAGTACGACAACTTAGAACAGCTGCCGCCGGCCTATCGCGACCTGGAGGAGGCCGAACGCACCGAGCGCATCGAGGCCGCGCTCGCCGAACTCGGCGACGACGTGGTCATCCTCGGCCACAACTACCAGCGCCGGGAGATCGTCGAACACGCCGACTTCGTCGGTGACTCCTACCAGTTGAGCAAGGAGGCGGCGAACGCCGACGCCGACTACGTCGTCTTCGGCGGCGTCACCTTCATGGCCGAGTCGGCGGACATCATCACCGACGACTCTCAGAGCGTCATCCTCCCGAGCATGGAGGCCTCCTGTCCGATGGCTGGGATGGCCGAGGCGCTGCAGGTCGACGCCGCGTGGGCCGAAATTACGGGAGCCGCACCGGACGAGGAGATCATCCCGATCACCTACATGAACAGCTACGCCGACCTCAAGGCCTTCTGCGCCGAACAGGGCGGGCTCGTGTGTACCTCCTCGAACGCGCACAAGGCCTTCGAGTACGCCTTCGAGAAGGGCGACAAGGTCCTCTTTCTCCCCGACAAGCACCTCGGGGAGAACACCGCCTATCGGCTCGGGATGGAAGACGAGATCGCCGAGTGGGACCCCTGGGACCCCGAGGGCAAGGACGCCAGCGAGGTCGTCGAGAACGACATCGTCCTCTGGGACGGCTACTGCCAGGTCCACGAGCGCTTCCGCGAGAGCCACATCGAGGACCTCCGGGAACGGCGCCCCGACGCGAACGTCGTGGTCCACCCCGAGTGTCGCCGCGAAGTGGTCGAGGCCGCGGACGTGGTCGGTTCCACGTCGACCATCTGCGAGACCGTCGAGAACGCCGACCCCGGCGACGCGTGGGCCATCGGCACGGAGATCCACCTCGCCAAGCACCTCGATCGGTGGCACCCCGAGGTGGAGGTGCTGCCGCTGTGTGGCGACGCCTGCATGGACTGCAACGCGATGCGCCAGATCGACCCCAACTATCTGACGTGGGTGCTCGAGGAGCTGGTCGAGGGCCGCGAGCGCAACGTCATCGAGGTCGCCCCGGAGGAGAAGGAACTCGCACAGGTCGCGCTCGACCGCATGCTGGAGATCTAACCGATGTCCGAGACGCGAGAACTCGAAGACTACGACGACTACCGGACGACGGACGTGCTCGTGGTCGGCTCGGGCATCGCCGGGCTCGCGGCGGCGCTCGGGGCGGCCCGCGAGGGCGCCGACGTGACCGTCGCGACGAAGGCCACCCGGCCGGAGGGCGCCTCCTCGTGGTGGGCCCAGGGCGGCATCGCCGTCTCCCGTGACGACCCCGGTCAGTTCAAAGACGACATCCTGACCGCCAGCGCCGACACCGCCGACCCCGAAGCCGTCGACGTGCTCGTCGACGAGGCCAACGACGCAGTCTCGGAGGTGCTCGTCGACACGCTCGGCGTCGAGTTCGACACGAACGACGAGGGCGAGGCGGGCGCCGCCGACACCGACGACTGGGACTTCGGTCGCGAGGCCGCCCACGACGAGCCGCGTATCCTCCACGTCGACGCCTCGACGGGCAAGGCGATCCACGTGCCGTTCCTCAACTACCTCGACGACCACGACGACGTGACCGTCCGCGACGACACCGCGGCGCTCGAACTCGTCTCCCACGAAGGCCGGGTCCACGGCGCGCTGCTCGAACACGAAGGGGACGTCACGCCCACCTTCGCCGGCGCGACGGTGCTAGCGACCGGCGGCATCGGCGACCTGTACTCCCGGTCGACCAACCCCGACGGCTCGACCGGCGACGGTATCGCGATGGCCGCGCTCGCGGGCGCCGACGTGGACGACATGGAGTACGTCCAGTTCCACCCGACCGTCTACCCCGGCAGCGACGCCGAGGGCGACGGCCCCTTCCTCGTCAGCGAGGCCGTCCGCGGCGAGGGCGCCCGACTCGTCAACGCCGAGGGCGAACGGTTCATGCCCGACTACCACGAGGACGCCGAACTCGCACCGCGCGACGTGGTCGCCCGCGCCGTCCAGGAGGAGATCGACGCCACCGGCGAGGTCGTCCTCGACGTGAGTCCGCTCGATTTCGCGGGCGAGTTCCCCGACCTCGTCGAGAAGTGCGAGCACCGCGGCGTCGACTGGGAGTCGGGTATCCCCGTCGGCCCCGCCGAGCACTTCCTCTGTGGCGGCGTCGACGTCGACACCCGCGGCCGGGCGTCGCTCGATCGCCTGTACGCCGTCGGCGAGTGTTCCCGGACCGGCGTCCACGGCGCCAACCGTCTCGCCTCGACCTCACTGCTGGAGGGGCTCGTCTGGGGCCTCCGCGCTGGCGGCGACGCGGCCGCGTTCGACCCCGAAGTCGTCGAGGCGCCCGAGCTGCTGGATCGCGACCCCGCGCTGCCCGACAACTTCGCCCGCGAGAAGTTCCACCGCCTGCGCCGCACGATGGACGAGTACGTCGGCCTCCGCCGGAGTCCCGACGACCTGAGCCGCGCACAGGCCGTCCTCCGGCGGCTGAAGGGCGAAGTCGACGCCTACGTCCGAACCCGGACGGCGCGGTCGCTGTACGAACTCCGCCACGCCTCCGTGACGGCGCTGCTCGTGACGCGAGCGGCCGCCGAGAACGGTGAATCGGTGGGCACGCACAACCTCGTCGAGGAGCCTGCGACCACGCAGGCCGACTGAGCGGGGGCGTTCGACCCGACATGATCCCCGATTCGAAGATCGAGACGTGGCTCCGCGAGGACGTGGGCCACCACGACGTGACCAACCAGGTCCCCGGCGAGACGGCCGGCCGACTCGTCGCCAAGGAATCCGGCGTCGTCGCCGGCCTGGCGGCGGCTCGGGCCGTCTTCGACTACCTCGGCGTCGAGGTCCTCGACAGCGCCGCGGCCGGCGACCGCATCGACCCCGGCGACGCCGCTCTCGAAGTCGAGGGCTCCGCTCGCGACGTGTTGCGCGGCGAGCGCGTCGCGGTCAACGTCGCGGGCCACGCCTCGGGCATCGCGACGAAGACGCGGCGGGCCGTCGATGCTGCAGCCGAGGGCGCCCCGGACGGCCACGACGTGCGCGTCGCCGGGACCCGAAAGACCACGCCCGGGCTGCGCGGCGTCGAGAAGCGCGCCGTGGTGGCCGGCGGCGGCGACACCCACCGCCTCGATCTGTCGCACATGGTGATGGTCAAGGACAACCACGTCGCCGAGATGGGCCTCGAAGCCGCGGTCGAACAGTTCCGCGACCGCGCCTCGTTCGCGACGAAGATCGAGGTCGAAGTCGAGACGGTCGAGCAAGCCCCACGGGCCGCCGCGGCCGGCGCCGACATCGTCCTGCTGGACAACATGGACCCCGAGACGACGGCGGAGGCAGTCGAGCGGCTCCGAGAGACGACCGCCGAAATCGGCCGCGAGGTGCTCGCCGAAGCCTCCGGGGGGATCACCGTCGAGACGGTGCCGGGCTACGCCGCGACCGGCGTCGACGTGATCTCGATGGGAAGTCTGACCCACTCGGCGCCGACGCTCGATTACTCCTTCCGGACGGGGTGAGAGGGAGCCGACCGCTCGGTCGTCGACCGTCCCTCTCCGTTCGCGTCCCCACCGTTTATCGCCGAGGGCCACGACGAGCCGCACATGTCAGACGCGACGATGGACGAGATCCCGGTATCGCCCGGGCTGGTCGGCGGCGCCGCCGGCGTCGTCACCTTCGGCGTGCTCGCCTCCGTAACCGTCCTCCTGTTCGACCGGATCGCCGTGGGCGTCCTCGTCGGCGCGCTCTCGGGCGTCGGTATCTTCTACACCGTTCCCTACACGATCCGCCGGGCCGACGAGGGCTACGTCCGCGACGCCCACCAGAACCTCGCGCGGAGCTTCCACCCCGGCGCCGCGGGTTACGCGCTGTCGGGGAGCGGGATCGTCGTGCTGGCGCTGCTGTTCGTCTTCGAGAGCGTGCTCCTCCCGGTCGCGGCCGCGCTCGCGCTGGCGATGGCGGAGTACGTGGTCCTCTCGCGCGTCCTCCCGCGAGCGGGCCAGTCCGCCGTCGAGGACGGCGCGGACGCGTGGTCGAGCGACGAGTGGGACGAGTGAGCGGCGGTCGACCGCGCCCCGGGCGCTCACTCACCGACCGGTGACTCGCCCTCGACGACGGTCGACAGCGGCGTCGCCGCCTCCCACGCGCGGTCGAACACCGCGACCAGCCGGCCGGCCATCGACTCGTCGCGGACGTGGATCACGCCGAGGCGTTCGCCACTCTCGGTCGGGTGGGGGACGTGGAGCGTCAGTTCGTTCCCGTCGACGATATCGAAGGTCGTCTCCAGGTCGGTCGTGACGCGCACGGAGACGTTCGCCGGCGCGTCGGCCACCCGCTCGGCGGCTTCCGGCGGGGCGTCGTCGAGCATCGCGACGTGGCCGAGCAGTCGCACGTCGACCCCGCCGTCGACCGTCTCGTAGAACGGGTCGACCTCCGCTGCGTATCGGCCCCACGGCGCCGCGGCGTACGGGTAGCTCATCGCCGACCGCACCGTCTCCCCCGCCGTCGCGAACAGGTCCCGCTCCAGCGAGACGGCGGCGTCGCTGCCCAGCGGCGCCGTCCAGAACCGGCTCTCGGCCGGCGTCGTCGCCGCGAGTTCCGGTCCGATCCCCCCGGCGATCTCCTCGTAGCGCGCCTCGCGGGCGTCCAGTTCCCGCCGACGCTCGGCCAGCAGCCGGTCGACGGCCGTCTCCGGGTCGACCGCCGCGTAGCGCGTCGGCTCGGTCGACTGGCTGCGGACGATGTCGCGGGCGTCGAGCCCGTTCAACACGTCGTAGATCCGGCCCATCGGGACGCCGCTGGCCTCGGAGACCTCCTGAGCGGTCGCCGACCCGAGCGATAGCAGCGTCCGGTAGCCCTTCTCCTCGTAGCTCGACAGCCCCAGCTCTCCCAGATCCGACATACCCGGCGGTGGACCCGGGCGCGACTAAAGTACTCGGAAACGTACAGGAAGTGGTGGCGGGTTCGACAAGCCACTTGTCGGCCGCGGCGGTCGCCTCACCTATGTATCCGTACCTGACGCTCGCGCTCGCTATCGCCGCCGAAGTAACGGGGACGACCGCGCTGAAAGCCAGCGAGGGGTTCTCGAACCCCCTCCCGACCGCCGTCGTCGTCGTCGGCTACGTGGGGTCGTTCTACTTGCTGGGACTGACGCTCGAAGAACTGCCCGTCGGGCTGGTGTACGCGACGTGGGCCGGCGCCGGTATCGTGGCGACGGCGCTGGTCGGTGTCGTCGCCTTCGAAGAAAATCTCGATGTGGCCGGGGTCGCCGGAATGGCCCTCGTCTTCGCCGGCGTCGTCGTGTTGAACCACTTTTCGGACGCCTACGCGCCCGCACACTGACCGGCGCGGTTGAGGCGCGGTCGGTCCGCGGCTCCGTGCGGACGGGGGTGACCCGCCGCCTCACTTCATGTCTTGCAGCCGGTCGACGAGCTCGTCGGCTTCGTCGGCGCCCTCGACGGAGACCTCCCCCTCGTGGTCGTGTTCGTGGACGTTGACGGCGTCGTCCTCGTCGTAGTCGGCGTCCCCGCTCTGGTTCTCCTGTTCGGATTCGTCGTAGCTCCCGAAGCCCATAGCGACGCTACCTAACGGGATCGGAGTGAAAAACGGTGCGGTCGCGACCCGCTCCGGGGCGTGTCACCGCTCGTCACGCGTATGCGAGACCACCCGCTCGCCGGCTCCGGCTCACGGTCCCGAACGCGTTTTCCGCCCCGGCGACGAACCGGTGTCCGATGAGCGACGTTCTCGTCTGTGACGATCACGGCTACTTCGAGAGCGGCCGCTGTCCCGTCTGCGGCGGCGGCCGGTCGGTCCTCGACGGCGAGCGCCGCCGCCGGCTCTCGAAGTTCCTGTCGGGCGCGCTTCGGCACTTCCCGGCGGACGCTGGGCTGACGCTGGACGACGCGGGCTGGACCGCCTTCGACGGCCTGGTCGCCGCGGCCGAACGGCAGTACGGCTGGGCGGACCGCGAGACCGTCGCCGCCGTCGTCGCGACCGACCCGAACGGTCGCTTCGAGCGCACCGGGGGCTCCCGGACGGGCGCCGCACCGAGTGGTGACCGAGCGGACGATCCGGACGCGGCCGCCTCCGAGGACCGTGTCCGCGCGGCCTACGGCCACTCCGTCGCCGTGGACCTCGACTCGGGCGACGGTCCGGTGCCGGACACCCTCTACCACGGCACTGCGCCCGGGAACGCCGACGCGATCCGCGAGGACGGGCTCCGACCGATGGCGCGCCAGTTGGTGCACCTCTCGGGCACCGTCGGGGAGGCCCGGCGCGTCGGCGCCCGCCACGCGACCGAGCCGGTCGTGTTCGAAGTCGACGCCGCCCGGATGACCGCCGATGGCCACGCGATCACCCGCCGCGGCCGGGCGACGTACACCACCGAGCGGGTTCCGCCTCGGTTCCTCTCGACGCTCGACGGCGAGTGAATCGGACGGGGCCGGCTCGCCCGGACGGTTCGCCGCGGTCGGGGCGGAATCGGCCCCCATCAGAAACGGTTTTGCGGCGGGTCGTGCCACTGAGGACATGTTCGGTAGCGACCGGTCGACCCGTGTCGGCATCGACGGCGAGCGGTTCACGATCGACGGCCGCCCGACCTACGAGGGACGGAGCCACGAGGGGACCTCGATCGAGGGGCGACTGTTCAACGCCCGTCTCGTCCACGCGTGGTTCGACGACGACAACCCCGAGACCCGGGACAACTGGGCCTACCCAGACACCGGAGCGTGGGACGCCGAGCGCAACGTCGCCGAGTTCTGCGCGGCGCTGCCCGCCTATCGCGAGTCCGGTCTGCGCGCGATCGCCGCGAACCTCCAGTGTGGCAGCCCCGAAGGGTACTCCGAAACGCAGCCCTGGACCGTCTCGGCCTTTCGCCCGGACGGCTCGCTCAAACCCGACTGGATGGGACGCGTCGAGCGTGTCCTCGACCGGGCCGACGAGCTGGGGCTGGTCGTGATCCTCGGCCTGTTCTACTTCGGCCAGGACGCGGTCCTCGAAGACGAGGCCGCGGTGAAACGCGCCGTCGACGAGGCCGTCGAGTGGCTGCTCGATCGGGAGTACACGAACGTCCTCGTCGAGGTGGCCAACGAGTGCGACATCAACTACGACCACGATATCATCGGCGCTGACAGGGTGACGGAGCTGATCGAGCGCGTGCGGGGGATCGAGCGCGACGGCTTCGGCTACCCCGTCGGCGTGAGCTGCAGCGGCGGCGTCGTCCCGCCCGACGACGTGGTCGCCGCTTCCGACTTCGCGCTGTTGCACGGCAACGGCGTCGACGATCCCGACCGGATCCGCGAGATGGTCGCCCAGGTACGCGAGCGCTCCTCTTACGAGCCGATGCCGATCGTCTTCAACGAGGACGACCACTTCGCGTTCGGCTCGGAATCGAATCTCGACGCGGCGATCGAGGCAGGCGCCTCGTGGGGCTACTTCGACCCCGGCGAGAACGACTACTGGCACGGCTACCAGTCGCCGCCCGTCCGCTGGGACGAAAACACCGCCCGCAAGAAGGCCTTCTTCGCGTATCTGGACGGCGTCACCGGACCGGCGGACGCGCCACCGACTGACGGCTCCTGAGGGCGCGCCGGGGGGCGACTCCCGACTGCGGGACGGTCACGCAGGCCAGCACCGACACCGAGTTCGAACCGCCGGAGTGACCGGCGCCCCGGTGCCGTCCGCGCATCGACTCGCCGAACCGCGACGGCGTCCGCTCGCCGTCGACCCTCGCGATTTTTCCTCGTCGGCACGGTAGCCCCGGTCATGCCCGACGTTCTCGTCGCCGGCGAGACGCTCGTCGACTTCCTGCCCGAGAGCGACACGCCCCTCGCGACCACCGAGGCGTTCGCCCGCCGACCGGGTGGCGCCCCCGCCAACGTCGCCGTCCGCCTCGCCCAGCTCGACCGCCCCGCCTGGTTCTGGACCCGCGTCGGCAGCGACCCCTTCGGCGACTTCCTCGTCGAGACGCTCGCCGACCGCGGCGTCCCCGACCGCTTCGTCGAGCGCGATCCGTCGGCCAAGACCACCCTCGCGTTCGTCAGCGGCGACCCGACCAGCGGTCCCCGCTTTACCTTCTACCGCGACGGCACCGCCGACACCCGCCTCGAACCCGGTCGCGTCCCCGACGACGCCCTCGACGCCGTCGAGTGGGTCGTCGTCGGCAGCGTCCCGCTGGCCAGCGACCCCGCCCGCAGCGCCGTCCGCGACCTCGTCGACCGCGCGAACGACCGCGACTGCACCCTCGTCTTCGACCTGAACGCCCGCCCGGAGCTGTGGGGCGACGCCGACTTCCGGGAACAGGTCGACCGGATACTCCCCGCCGTCGACGCCGTCAAGGCCTCACCCGAGGACCTGGGACCGGCCGGAATCGAGGGCGACACCGCCGATATCGACACCGTGGCGCCCCAACTCCACGAGCGCGGCCCCCACACCGCCTTCCTCACGCTGGGCGAGGGCGGCGCCGTAGCCAGGTCGACCGCCGACGCGCCCTGGGGCCCCACCGAAGCGTCCCACGGGGGCTACGTCGTCGACGCCGTCGACACCACGGGCGCTGGCGACGCCTTCACCGCGGGTGTCGTCGACGCGCTGGCCGGCGGCGAGCGGGACCTGCGCGCCGTCCTCGAACGTGGGAACGCCGTCGCCGCCGCCGCCACCACCCGTGCCGGCGGGATGGCCGAGTTGCCGGACCCCGACTCCGTCGTCTAGGCCGCCCGTTCGCCGCTCTCGAACGGTGTCAGCACTCACCTGTAGCGACACCTTCATACTCACCGGTCGTGCAGTGATCGACAGATGGCGAACACTGGCCCGACGCACGACGTATCGATACACGGGGTGATCCCGCCGACGATCACCGCCTTCACCGACGAAGAGGAGTTGGCGCTCGACGCGACGGCGGCCCACGCGCGGTTCGTGGTCGACCGGGGCGCCCACGGCGTCTTCCCGCTGGGGACCAACGGGGAGTTCCCGATGCTCAAGCCCGACGAGCGCGCGGCGGTCATCGAGGCGGTCGTCGGCGAGGTGGGCGCGGAGGTGCCCGTGATCGCCGGCGTCAGCGCGCCCAGCACCCGAAACACCGTCTCCTATTCCGTCGACGCCGAGGATGCAGGCGCCGACGCCGTCGTCGTCGGTATCCCCTACTACTACCCGATCGACAACGACGCCATCGTCGAACACTACGAGGAGGTCACCGCCGCCGTCGACATCCCGGTGTACATCTACCACTTCCCCGCCCGGATGGGCAACAAGCTCGATCTGGACACCCTCGACCGGCTGGCGGCCATCGACGGGATCGTCGGGGTCAAAGACTCCAGCGGCGACGTAGCGTGGCTCGGCCAGGCCATCGACCGCCACCCCGAACTGACCTACCTCGCCGGGCTGGACTCGCTGCTCTTCGCGGAGCTGGAGATCGGCTGTACCGGCCTGGTGAGCGCCGTCTCGAACGTCTTCCCGGAGATGGCCGTCGAGCTGTACGAGTCCTACGTCGACGGCGACGAGACCCGCACCCGCGAACTCCAGAGCCGCGTGTTCGACGTGTGGAAGGCCATCGACCAGGGACCCTACCTCGGCGGCGTCAAGTCCGCGCTCGACTTGCACCCCGAGGTCGAGTTCGACCCCGGCCCGATGCGGCGGCCGCTCCAGCGGATGAGCGAGGAGGAGGAAGTGCAACTCGAACGCACGCTGCGCACGCTGGATCTCATATAGAGCGGCCGAGCGCAGTCGCCGCTCGGCGGACTCAGTCGTCGCAGTCGGCGGCGGCCGCGACGCCCCGTTGGCGGCGGGCGGCCGGTTCCACGTCGGCGTTGGCGGCCACCTCGCGGCCGAGTCGCCGGATGCGGTCTTCGAGGCCCGGCTCTACGACTCGGTCGCCGTCGAACTTGTCGTGGGCGCCGCGGATGCCGACCTGCGTCGGGACGGTCCAGCCGTGGACCGACCGGACCACGGTACGGAGGTGGTCGAACGTACTCGCGTAGCTGCCGCCGCCGGCGGTCGCGAGCAGGCCCACGGTCGCGTCGGCGAACTCCTCTTTGCCGCAGTAGTCCAGCGCGTCCTTCAGCGTCGCCGAGTACGAGCCGTGGTAGACGGGCGAGCCGAGGATCACGGCGTCGGCCGCACGGACGCGGCGCTTGAACGCGACGACGGCCTCGCCCTCGTCGGCGTCGGGGTCGAACGGCGGCAGGTCGAGCGTCCGCAGGTCGAGCAACTCGGTGTCGGCGCCGGACTCGGCAGCCGCGTCGAGCGCGATCCGGAGGGCCCGGCGGGTGTAACTGCCCTCGCGGCGACTGCCGCAGACGGCGACCACGTCGGGGCGGGTCATGTAGGTGGATCGACGGACCGCGCGAATAAAGCTTCGCTGAAGGAAACGTCGGTAGTGAGCCGGATAGATCGAGCCCTCGCCCCGTCGGCAGCGCCACTACGTAGCCCTCGGGAACGCTACGTGCCCCACATAGCAACCGGTTACACGGGCTGGCTGACAGATCTCATCACGCCCGGGACACATGACGGAGACACCACACGACCGAGTCGTCGACGCCGTCGGGACCGTAGACCGAGAGATCGAGTACATCGCCGACGAGCGGGGGGCGTTCGACCGCTTTCGCGCCCGTCTCTCGAAGGTCGAGCCGTGGACGCCCGCGACGAGCGACGGGAACGCGAGCGCCGGCACGGAACCGACGGTCGTCGGGTCCGCCCCGACGCTCGCCGGGGTGCGCTCGGAACCACCCACCGGGACCGGGCTCGGAACCGTCCGGACGGCCTACCGCGAGACCGTGATGTCGGTCCCGCACTTCGAAGCCGAGTACGACGACACGCTCCGGGCGAACCTCGCCGCCGAGTGCGGCGCCGACGTGGCCGCTCAGGTCGTCGACGGGACGCGGCTGACGCCGCCGCTGTACCGCGCACTCGCCGCCGCCGCCGACCGGGCCGTCGACGAGCGCTCGCGGTTCGGTCGCGCCCTCGAACGCGAGCGCGACTCGCTGACGACCGTCCGCGACGACCTCGCGGCCTGCGAACGGCGACTCGACGACGTCGCCGCCGAACTCGACGGCGCCGACTCCGAGCGACTGCGCCGCCTCGACGACCGACTGGCCGACGTCGAGACGACCTGCGCCGACCTGGCCGACGAGCGCCAGCGACTCGTCCACGGGCGCCCCTCGGTCCCGCTCTCCGGCGTCGACGGGGTGAGCCTGGTCTCGTTCCTCTACGGCGACCGCGAGCGGCACTGCCCTGCACTGGCCGCCGTCGCCGACTGCCTCGGACGGGTCCGCAGCCTCCGGACGCGCTGTCTGCGGTGAGAGGCTGATAGCCCCGATTCGCCGTCGTCGCCCCCGAATCGTCAGACGACCGCCCCAGATCCAGCTGTGAGACTCGCGTCAAAGGGGATAAGTCGGCGTTGTCCCTAGCGGAATCGAATGAACGCGAGCGGATATCGGGAGTCGCTCTACGAGGTGTTCGCCAGTGCCGAGGGCCTGGACTCACAGGTCGCCGACGCGCTCTCGCTGGGCACGGACTACCTCTCGCTCGACCTCGGGTTCCTGACTCGCGTCGCGGACGGTCGTCAGGAGATCGTCCAGTCGGTCGGTGACCACGACCTGATCCAGCCGGGCGAGACCTGCCCGATCGACCGGGCCTACTGCAAGCGGACCGTCGAGGTCGAGGAGTCACTGGCCGTCCAGCACGCCGGGTCGTCGCCGCTCGTCTCCGACCAGGCGCTCCGAACTTTCGAACTCGGAACGTACATCGGCGTGCGCGTCGAACTCGACGACGAGGTCTACGGGACGGTGTGTTTCGCCGACGACCTGGAGCGCGACGCGCCGTTTTCCGAGGCCGAACAGCTGTTCGTCGAGTTGCTCGCCAAGCTGGTCGGGCAGGCCATCGAACGGCGCGACCACGAGCGGGAACTGCACGAGCGTGCAGACCGGCTGGCTCGCGAGAAGCGGCGCTTCGAAGGGATCGCCGAGAACAGTTTCGACATCCTCTTTCGCGTGGACCGGGACACGCGGTTCACGTACGTCTCGGCCGCGGTCGAGCGCGTCCTCGGGTACGACCCCGAGGCGCTGGTCGACCGACCGGTCGTGGATCACGTCCGCGAGTCCTCCGTCGACGACGCCACGGAAGGACTCTCGTCGGTCCTCGACGGCGAGGCCGTCGAAGGGCTGGGACTCACGTTTCTGGACGCCGAGGGGAACTCCGTCGCGCTCGAAGTGAACGCGACGCCGATCCGCGACGGCGACGAAGTCGTCGGCGTCCAGGGCGTCGGTCGTGACGTGTCCGCCCGAAAGGAGCGCGAGCGGGAACTACGGATCAAAAATCGTGCGATGGACGAGGCCGAGATCGGCATCTCGCTCGCGGACAACACCGACTCCGGTCGCCCGCTCGTCTACGTCAACGAGGGGTTCGGTCGCGTGACGGGCCACGACCCCGCGGAGATGCTCGGTCGGAACTGCCGGTTCCTCCAGGGCGAGGCGACCGACCCCGACGCGGTCGCGACGCTCAAAGCTGGGATCGAGGCGGGCGAATCGGTCTCGACGGAGATCGTGAACTACCGGGCCGACGGGAGCCCGTTCTGGAATCGCGTCCAGCTCAGCCCCATCGAGAACGACGCCGGAGAGGTGACCCACTACCTGGGCTTCCAGAACGACGTGACCGAGCGCAAGCGTGCCGAGCGACTCCGTGCGCTGCTCAATCGGGTGCTGAGGCACAACCTCGCGAACGACGTCAGCCCGTTCATGGCGTTCGGCGAGATGCTTCGGACGGACGAAGACGAGCCGGCCGACCTCGGGGCGCGCATCGAGACGAGCGCCGAGAATCTGGTAGCGCTGAGCGACAAAGCCCGTGACCTGGAGGAGTTCGCACGGCACGACCCCGTCCACGAACGTCTCGACGTGGCCGAATTGGTCGCCAGCGCGGTCGACGTGGCCCGCGACGCCGACGGCGGTCGACCCCGGCGAGCGAGCGTCGAGACGAGCGTCGAGACCGAGAGAGGGATCTGCGCCGGCACCGAACTCCGGCGGGCGCTGTCGGAACTCGTCGAGAACGCGCTCGAACACGGGGTCGAAGGGCCCGATCCGGCCGTCGAAGTGACCGCCGTCGACGACGGCGACTGGGTCGTCGTCTCCGTCGTCGACGACGGCCCGGGGATCGACCCGATGGAGTCGGCGGTCGTCGAGCACGGCCGGGAGACGGCGCTCGAACACGGCTCCGGGCTGGGGCTGTGGCTGGTCAACTGGGTCGTCACGCGATACGGCGGCTCCTTCCAGGTCGAGCCGGCAAACGGCGGCGGCACCGTCGCGCGAGTTCGTCTGCCCGGCATCGACGACGGCGCTTCGATCGACGACGTCGCCCGGCCACCGACGCTGCTGTTCCGCTAGCGCGACCAGCTCGTCGGACCCCGAGCCGTTCGTCACCGCACCGCAAACGGGAACCTTTGGCCGCGAGCGCGGGCTTAAACCGACCGCGGCTGCGACCGGAGACCGTGACCACGAGCGAGGCCTCGGGCGCGACGACCGCCGCCAAGCCCCGCGGCCGGGCCGGCGTGTTCGTCTCCATCTGCGCCTTCTCCTTCCTGGTGAACTTCGGGCGGATCGCCTTCGCGCCGCTGGTCGACTACTTCATCCGCACGGGCGTCAGCCCCGCCACGGCGGGGCTGGCCGCCACCGCCGTCTGGGTCGGCAGCGCACTCCCGCGACTGCCGACGGGGTACCTCCTCACGCTCGTCTCGCGCCACCGCGTCCTCACCGGAATGGGCCTCGGTCTCGCCGCGGCGGCCGCGTTCACCGCGTTCTCGCCGTCGATTCGCGTCACCGTCGTCGGCGCGCTGTTCGTCGGCCTCGCCTCCGGCGTGTTCTTCATCGCCGCCAACCCCCTCGTCAGCGAACTCTACCCCGAGCGAGTCGGCCTGGCGGTCGGTCTGCGCGGCATGTCCTCGCAGATCGCCGCCGTCGCCGCCCCGTTCCTCGTCTCGGTCGCCATCGCCCGCGGGTCGTGGCGCCTCTCCTTCCGCGCGCTGGCCGTCCTCGCCGTCGTCGTCACCCTCCTGTTCGTCCTCGCGGTCCGGCGGGCCGACCTGCCCGACGCCGGCGTCGACGACCGCGACCTGCTGGGAGCGATCCGCGCCCAGTGGCGACTGGTCGCCGCGGGCGTCGTCTTCGTCGGCGTCACCGGGTTCGTCTGGCAGGGCGTGTTCAACTTCTACGTCACGTATCTCGGCGCCAAAGGGTTCGCGGCCGGTCCGGCCAACACCCTCCTGACTATCACCTTCGCCGCCGGCGTCCCGTCGTTCGTCGTCGCCGGCCGGTTGGCCGACCGCTTCGACTACCTCTCCGTCCTGCTCGCCGTCCTCGGCGGGTTCGTCGTCACCCTGTTCGCGCTCACGCTCGTCTCCTCGTGGGTCGCGGTCGCCGCCGTCTCTATCGTCATGAGCCTGATCGTCCACGGTCTGTTTCCGGTCGCCGACGCCTATCTGCTGGACTCGTTTCCCGACGAGAACCGCGCCAGCGCCTACTCGGGCTACAGCGCCGTCATGATGCTCATGCAGGCTCCCGGCGGGGTCGCCGTCGGGACGTTCTACCAGTTCGGGATCCCCTACGACGGCGTCTTCCGCGCCTACGCGGTCGTGGTCGCGCTCGTCGCCGTCGGGATGTTCGTCCTCGCCCGGGCTGGACAGCTGCCGACCGGTGAGTGAGTCCAGTGCCCGTCGCGTCGCCGCCGGATCGCCGCGGGGATCCCGACGGACCGCCACCGCTGACGAACCGGTCTGCGGGGCCGCTCCGGCTCGCCCGACGCTCCGCCGGCGGAGCCAGGAGCCCGACCCGCTCGCGGCGTCAGGGCTCGACGACGAGTTTGCCGAAAAAGCTGTCCTCGACGACCGCACGCTGTGCCTCGCCGGCCTCCGCCAGATCGTAGCTGCGGGCGCACTCGATCGACAGCCGGTCGCGTTCCATCAGGTCGGCGACGCCGGCCAGGCCCGCGCGCAGGTCGGGCATGTTGAACATCGACATGAACTGGTAGGACACGTCCTTCGAGCGGGCGGCGCCGTCGTTCGTGAACCCCGGGTCGGGACTGTTCTCGCCGATACCGACGACGCGGGCGCCCTGGGCGGCCACGTCGGCGTCGAACTGCAAATAGTCGTCGAGTCGGTGATCGAGCACCGCGTCGACGCCGCCGTCGGACGCTTCGAGGACCGCGTCGGCGAGGTCGTCGCGGCCGTAGTTCAGTACCGTGTCGGCGCCCAGGTCGGCGAGCGCGTCGTGATAGCTCTCGCTGGCGGTCGTGATCGCACGAGCGCTGACGGCGTCGGCGATCTGGACGGCCGCGTGGCCGACGCCGCCCGACCCGCCGTGGACGAGGCAGTGTTCGGCGGGGTCGAGGGCGGCGTGGTCGACCAGCGCGCGCCAGGCGGTGACCGCCGCGACGCCCGCGGCGCCGGCCTCGGTCAGGTCCACGCCTTCGGGCAGGGCGACGACGCGGTCGATGGGGACGGTCGCGTACTCGGCGTAGGCGCCCTGGTGGCCGGCGTTGCCGACCCCGGTGCCGAACACCCGGTCGCCCTCGGCGAACCCCGCGACGCCGTCGCCGGTCGCGGCGACGACGCCGGCGACGTCGACCCCCGGCGTGAACGGGAGGCCGACGGGCTCGTACGACCCCTCGCGGAAGTAGGTGTCGACGGGGTTGACGCCGGCCGCCGCCACTTCGACGAGCAGTTCGTCCGACGCGGGGGTCGGACGGTCGATGTCCTCGACCCCGAGGGCCTCGGGGCCGCCGTGGTCGTGCAAGCGAACTGCGCGCATGTCGGTCGAACGAACGGGGCGGCGGCGGTTAACTGTGGCCGTCGGCCCGGCGCTCGCCTCGATCCGTCGTCGGACTCGAGACGCCCTCTGGCGCCTCTATCGGCCGACCGTCCGGTGACGCCCCGACGGTACCTAATTGCTGAGGCCCTGTGGACTTCCGTCTCCGGGCCAAACTACGGAACGGCTCGTGTGACCGCGAGCCCCATCCGACCACGGATGTGCCTCACCCGCGACCCACCCCGTCCACACCCACCAATTCCGACGCTCGGGGGAGCGTAGGGATTCCACCCTTTCCGAACCGTCTCGTGCCCGGGACCGTTCGTCTCGCCCGCAGCCGCCTCCCGCTCGCGCTTTCGCACCCGTCGAACGCGCCGAGCGGCGGCAGCGACCGGCCGAACCGCAGACGACCTTCGACGCCCGGTCACCACTCGGCGACGCCGCCGTCGTCGTGGCGCCACACGGGGCTGTGCCAGTCCACGTCGCCCCCGGCTTGCTCGCGGACGTACGCCTCGTCGATCTCGACACCCAGTCCCGGCCCGTCGGGAAGCGGGACGTAGCCGTCGTCGTACTCGAACACCGACGGGTCGGCGAGATACTCCAGTACGTCGCTGGTCTCGTTGTAGTGGATGTCGAGGCTCTGCTCCTGAATGAGGGCGTTGGGTGCGCTGGCGTCGACCTGAATGCACGAGGCCAGGGCGATCGGCCCCAGCGGACAGTGGGGCGCCAGCGCCACGTCGTAGGCCTCGGCCATGTCGGCGATCTTCTTGCACTCGGTGATGCCACCGGCGTGGGACAAGTCGGGCTGGACCACGTCGACGGTTCCCTGCTCGAAGACTTCCTTGAAATCCCAGCGGGAGTACATCCGCTCGCCGGTGGCGATGGGCGTCGTCGTGTGTTCGGCGATCCGCGGGAGCGCGTCGTTGTGCTCCGGAAGCACCGGCTCCTCGACGAAGAACGGATCGTGCGGTTCGAGCGCGGCGGCCAGCCGTTTGGCCATCGACTTGGCGACGCGACCGTGGAAGTCGACGCCGACGTCCACCTCGTCGCCGACGGCCTCGCGGACCGCGCCGAGTCGGTCGGCCGCGGCGTCGACCGCCGCGGGCGTGTCGACCCGGCGCAGCTCCGACGTGGCGTTCATCTTCAGCGCGGTGAACCCGGCGTCGACCTTCTCGGCTGCCTGCTCGGCCACGTCCGCCGGACGGTCGCCGCCGACCCACTGGTAGACTCGAACGCGGTCACGCACCGGTCCGCCGAGCAGGTCGTAGACCGGGACGCCCAGTTGCTTGCCCCTGATGTCCCACAGCGCCTGGTCGACGCCGGCGATCGCCGACATGAGGACGGGCCCGCCACGGTAGAAGCCGCCGCGGTACATCCGTTGCCAGTGGTCCTCGATACGGCCTGGGTCCTCGCCGAGCAGGTAAGTCTCGAACAGTTCCTCGACGGCCGTCCGGACGGTCTTCGCTCGCCCCTCGACGACGGGCTCGCCCCAGCCGACCGTCCCGTCGCTCGTCTCCACCCGCAGGAACAGCCACCGCGGCGGGACCTCGAACAGTTCGTAGTCGGTGATCTGAGTCACGTACCCCGACCTGCGCGTCGACGCCTGTTAACCGTTCGCCCCGCTCACTCGTAGTAACTGCGGCGTTCGACGACTTCGGCGAAGGCGACGTTCTCGCGAACGTCCGTGATCTCGACGGTGACGCGCTCGCCCTGGTCGGTGTCGGGGACGATGACGACGAACCCGCGCTCGACGCGGGTGATCCCGTCACCCTGTTCGCCGATGTCCTCGATCTCGACGGTGCGCTCCTCGCCTTCGTCGACCGGCGGCGACCGCCCCGAACGGTCGCCGTTCGACCGATCCCCGTTCGCACGGTCTCGACGTTCGGCGCGCGAGGCGTCCTCACCGTCCGATCCGCCGCCGCTCGTGTTCGCGGGCGAAGGGACCAGCGCCACGCGATACGTGTCGCCGGCGGCGAGCGACCCCGTTCGAACCTCTCGTTTCGGGACCTCGACGACGTAGGACCCGTCCCGTTCCTCGACCTGCGCGGAAAACAGACAGCGAAGCTGATCGGAGATCTCCATTCGTAGCGTCTATCTCCCACGCAGGCAGGCGGTGCACTTGGTTCTATCGTGTGTCGAGCGACACGACGTGCGTCTGACCCTCTCCGTCGTCTCGGCCGCTCTCTGCGAGCCCGCGGCTGGTCTGTGTGAAACCGGTGGGCTCGGGCGAGGCCCGCCGCGAAACGACGAAGGTAGGCTGTGGACCGGTTCGGAGAGGCCCCCGAACCGAGTGGACGGCTCCTGTGTCCGTGTGTGCGGACAGACCGAACTGAGACGGTTTCGCTGATACGTGGTGTCCCGATCGGCCCGCGACAACCCGCAGTCGCCGGTCGAGCGCTTCCGCCCCCGACGACCACGCTTGGACCGTTCGCGCGTCCCCGAGGGATTTAACACGGTCACGAGTGTGTCCTGTGACCGTATGGCGAACACCGGAACCTTCGAAGTGTATCGCGACAGTGCAGACGAGTGGCGGTGGCGACTCGTCGCGAGCAACGGGAACATCATCGCCGACAGCGGCGAGGGATACAGCTCCAAGCAGGGTGCCAAACGCGGTATCGACAGCGTCAAGCGCAACGCTCCCGACGCCGACGTGGACGTGCTGCCGGTGGACTGAGGTCGATCCGGGAGGCCCGACCACCCAGTCCGACCCCACGTACCGACCGCGCTCGTCGGCCGTCGACCACGCGGACCGGGGACCGCTCACCGAGCCCGCCCCCGAAACCGGGAGTTTAACCTGCGACAGCCACCTCTCGGTCGGTATGTCGCTCGGTTCGTCGCTCGGCCGCACTCTCGGGCAGTGCGTCGCCGCGGTCGGGATCGGCGCGGAGACGCTCGGCTCGCTCGACGCCAACCCGGTCCCCGCCGACTGGCGCCACGTCACGAAGGTCGACCCGGAGACGGCGAAACTGCTCCCGGTCGCCTACCCCCTGTATCTCGGCCACACCGACGCCGTCTCCGTGGGTGGGTCCAGTGACGTCACCGCGGCGAACACCGAAGAGACGTTTCGACTGCTGGCGCGCGCACCGGTCCCCGCCTTCCACGAGCCCAGCGAGGCCCGTCACGTCACCGAGGAGACCCGAGAGCTGGCCGCGTTCCTCGCGCTCCCCGAGGTCCTGAACGGCGAGACCGAGGCGCTCGTCGGCACGCTCGGCGAGGGGCTGGCCTACCTCCACGACGAGATGGTACCCGCGCTCCTCCGGGAGAAACTGCCCGGCCCGCTCTACCGGCTGGTCGGTGACTCACTCGCCGACGTCGCGACCTCGTGGCTGCTGGAGGCGGCCGTCTTCGAGGCGTACGTCGTTCAGAACCCCGACAGCGCGGCGGCTCGCCGCAGCGGCGTCGGCGAGTCGGACGTGCTCTCGCCTGCGGTCGCCCGAGAGCGGGCGATGGTCGCCGACCGCCACCTCGACAGCGAGGTCGTCTACGTCGAGTACTCGGGCACCTACGGCGGCGACGAGGCCGCCGACGTGCTCCGGGCGGTCGCCGACTCGGTCAACGGCGCCCGCGTCTGGTACGGCGGCGGGATCGACGACCGCGAAAGGGCGGTGGCGATGCTCGACGCGGGCGCCGATACGGTCGTCGTCGGCGACTGCTTCCACGACGTGGCCGACGAGGAGGTCGAGACCTGCGCCCGCGCGGTCGAGGCGCTCGGCGTCGCGCCCTCGGGCGAGGAGATCCGGTCGTGGTTCGACGCCGAGATCGACCCAGCGAGGACGGCCGCGGCCCGCTACCTCCGGACGACCCCGGCCGTCGACGACCCGGAGGCCGCCGCAGAGGGGTCGCTGCTGGTCGCGCTCGCGCTCTGTTTCGGCGTGCTCCCGGCCGCCGTCGGCGAATCGGAACCGTCCGCCGAGCGCACGCGCTCGCTCCTCTCGGCCGTCGACGCCGACACCGCCGATCGCTTCGAAGCGGCGCTCTCGGCCGGCGAACACGGAGCGGACGGCGACCCGCTCGACGACTACTGCGCTCGCGTCGCGGCCGCCCTCTCCGATGCCGACGCGGACCCGCGACGACTGCGCCACCTGAGTCTCTCGACGCTCTCCGTGTCGCGGTGACTGCGGCGAAAACGGGTCGCCGGGCTAGTCGTCGCGTCCCGAACTCCCGGGGAGCACGCTGGGGTCGCCCGAGAGGTAGATGTACTCGGCGGCGATGCCGGTCAGGATGGACTCGGAGTCGACGGCGTATTCGATCGCCCGGTCGAGGTACGTCTCCGAGACCTCGACGACACGGTCGTAGGCCTTCTGGTCGTCGTCGGCGACGATGTACTCGGCGGTGACCGGCGTCAACTGGGTCTCGGCGCGGTCGGCCGCGAAGTCGTCCACGTCGTCGAGCCAGACCTGCGCCCCGACGATCGCCAGGACGACCGCGTGTTCGAACGCCGGCTCGATGGCGATATCGGCCGCGCGGAACATCTCGATCATCCCCTCGTAGATGACGCCCACCCGCTCGTACTGTGTCTTGCAGTAGGGCCAGCCCTGCTCCTCGGCCGTCAGCGACCCCGCCTCTCCATCGAACTCGGCGAACTTGTACTCCGCCTCGATGCGCTCGACGGCGTCGGCGGGCGTCTCGGCGACCGAACTCGATCCGTCCCCGCTCCCGTCGCCGCCCTCGCCGAGCGCTCGCGCCATCAGCGTGCGGAAGTGCTCGTCGTCGGCCTGGTGGGTGTTGGATTCGGCGACGGCGGACTCGTAGGCCTCGCGGACCGCGTCGGGGAACCGTCCCATCTGCGCGTCGACGCGTTCGCGCAGGGTGGACTGGGCGATCCGGGCGACCCGCTCGCGTTCGTCGTCGGACAGCGGCGGCTCGGTCTCGAAGTCCTCGAACTCCGCGTCGTTGATGGCGTCGCGCATGTCGCCGTCGAGCAGCGCCTCCGTACAGAGGCGCGCGACCCGCTCGACGCGACCGACGAACTCGACCTGCTCGCTCGCCTCGCGACGCAGGCGCTCGCGCCGCCCCGGATCGGTGCCGTCGACGAGCGACCGGACGGCCCCGCCCCGGGATCGCGTCGGTTCCCCGGTGACGGGGTTGTAGCCGTCGCAGTCGTCGAGCGCGCGCCGGTAGAGATAGCCCAGCGTCAGCTCGACGGGCAGCGTCAGCTTCGTCTCGTAGCGAAAGTCGATATCCTCGTAGCCGAGCTCGGCCTCGAGTTCGGCCTCGATAGCACCGTACGCGTCGTCGAGAAACGCTTCGAGGGTGTCGTCGACCCACGACTTGATCCGCAGCGCCGTGAGGTCGAGTTCGCCCGTCCGGGCGTAAAAACGGGCGACGGCGCGGAACGACAGCGGGAGCCGGTCCCGTTCGGACATCCACCGCGCAGCGGCGCCGAGCGGGGCCGACGAGGCCGATCCGGAACTCATGGCGCGTCTGTTTTCCGGCTGCGTTTGTATAGCTGTTGGAACCGCCGGGCGGCGACCGGTCGCCCGAGCGAGGCGGCACGCCACGGATCAGTCGTCGCCCGCCGAGCTCTCGACGGCCGTCGGCTCGACGTCGACGCTCTGTTCGGTCAGTTCGGCGCCTTTCCAGGTGCCGCGGCGGTACCACAGGACGGCGACGACGGCGCCGACGACGTTCGAGACGGCGAACGAGAGCCAGATCCCCGCCTCGCCGAGCGGGGCGGCGGCGAACCAGGCGATCGGGAACCGGACGACGCCGAGCATCAGGACGGAGATGGCCGCGGCGGTCAGGGTCTTGCCGGCGCCGCGGAAGCTCCCGGTGTAAGCACGGGTGATGCCGATGAACCCGAAGGTGAGCGCGACGTAGCGGAGGAACTGCGCGCCGACCTCGACGACCCGGTCGGCGTTCGCCTGGTCGGCGCCGACGAACACCGAGACGATGGGCTCGGGCGCGAGGAAGACGACGACACCCGCCGCGGTGAGGACGCCGAACAGCACCTTGGCCGCGAGGTCGGCGGCCGCCTGAGCCCGCTCGGGTTTGTCCGCCCCCACGTTCTGGCCGGTCATCGTCTCGACGCCGCGGGCGACGGCGATGGCCGGCAGGACGATGACCGAGAAGACGCGCGTCCCGATACCGTAGGCGGAGACGACGGGGTCGGAGAACGTGGCGACGACGAACAACAGGAGGTTCATCGACAGCGCCCGGCCCATCCCCTCGACCGACGCCGGCAGGCCGATCGCGACCAGCCGGCGGAGATACGAGAGATCCGGGACCATGTCGCCGAGGTGGATCTGGACGCCCCGCTCGCCCCGGAACATGATCGCCAGCCCGACGACCAGCGCGAGCCCGCGGGAGAACACCGTCGCGACGGCCGCGCCCTGGATGCCGAGTTCGGGGAACGCCACCGTCCCGACCAGCGGCGCCGACTCGACGACCGTCCACCCGAAGATGAGGAACGGGTCGAGGACGATGTTGAGGACGACCGACCCGAACATCACGAGCATCGGCGTGATCGTGTCGCCGTAGCCGCGCATGAGTGCGATGAAGACGAAGAAGCCGAACATGAAGAGCAGACCCAGCGAGATGACTTCCATGTAGCTCGATGCCAGCGGCAACACGTCCGCCGAGGCGCCCATCAGCGAGAGGAACTCGCCGACGACGAAGTAGCCGACCACGCCCAGGACCAGCGAGACGATCGCCGCGAACGTGACCGTCTGGGAGGCGGCGTACTCGGCCTCGCGGGGCTCACCGGCGCCGGTGAACTGCGCGACGAGGACGCTCCCGGCGACGGAGATGCCGGTCCCGAACGAGATGAGCAGAAAGACCATCGGGAACGCGAAGCTGATCGCCGCCAGCGCGTCCGTGCTGTACTGGCCGAGCCAGAACGTGTCCGCCAGGTTGTAGGCCGTCTGGAAGAGGTTCGTGACGACGATCGGCATCGCGAGGAAGAAGAGCGGTTTGCCGATCCCGCCCGACGTGAGGTCGAAGTCCTCGGGCCCCTTGAACAGCGCGTCGAGCCGACTGCGCAGGCCCATCAGCCGGACACCTCCGCGGGTCCGTCGGCGACCAGGTGGCGCTCGGCGTAGCGCGTCATCGTCTCGACGATCCGGTCGGGCGAGCGGTCGACGGCCGCCCGCCGCGCGTGCGCGCCGGCGACGGCCGTCACGAGGAACTCGGCCGCGACGGTCGGGTCGACGTCGTCGGCGAACTCGCCGGTCGCGACGCCGTCGGCGACGATCGCCGCCACTCGGTCGAGGAGGTACTCGTCGAACCGTTCCAGCCGCGCCCGGATCGCGTCGTCGCAGGGCGCCTGCGCGTTCACCGCCAGCATCGCCGTCCGCAACTGCTCGCCGGCGGACCCCTTCCGGTCGGCGAGGACCGTCTCGAAGAGCCCGACGAGGCGGTCGCGCGGCGTCTCCCCCGCGACCGACTCGATCCGTTCGGTGTAGCGGTCGTAGAGGTAGTCCAGAAACGCCGCGAACAGCGTCTCCTTGTCGTCGTAGTAGTAGTGGATCAACCCCTTGCTCCGGTCGGCCTCCGCGGCGATGTCCGCTAGCGTCACGTCGGCGTAGCCCCGGTCGCAGAGCGCTCGATGCGTCGCCGCCAGGATCTCCGTCGCTGCGTCGTCGTCCATCGGTCGATACGCGACTTACTAACTAGTTAGTCAAAAGCGTTTGGACTCGAGAGCGCCGCGTCGTCGAGGTTTATCGACGCATCTCACGCCGATTCGGGCTGACCGGTCGGTATCTCTGGCGAGGATCTGATGGAGCGGTCACAACTGTTAACCCGACGAGCCCGGAACGCATAGCCGATGGCCGATCCAACGGAGGGGAGCTTCTCGGAGCCGGAAGCGGATATCATGCGGGCGACCTATCGGGCGCTCCGGGAGCACGGGTACGCCGACCTCACGATCAAGCGGATCGCCGCGGAGTACGGGAAGTCGACCGCCGCGATCCACTACCACTACGACACGAAAGACGAGCTGCTCGTCGCGTTCCTCGACTACCTGCTCGAACGGTTCGTCGACACGATACGGAACGTGGAGACGACCGACCCCCACCAGCGCCTCGATCTGCTCCTCGACGAGCTGATCTTCGCCGCCGAGGAGCACCGCGACCTGTCGGTCGCGATGCTCGAGATGCGCTCGCAGGCGCCGTACAAGCCCGACTTCCGCGAGCGCTTCCGCGGGAACGACGAGTACATCCGCTACATGATCAAGGCGGTCATAAACCACGGGATCGACGAGGGCGAGTTCGACGACGTCGACGCCGACCACGTGACGCGGGGCCTGATGACGATCGTCGACGGTGCCCGGACGCGGGCCGTCGTCCTCGACGAGCCCGGGGCGCTCGAAACCGCCCGACTGACCGCCGAGGAGTACGTCGACGCCACACTGACCTGACGGGGCCGCTCAGTGGTCCGACTCGTCCGCCACGTCGGCCGATCCGACCTCCACGCCCGAGAGGTCGGTCGTACACCACTGACAGAAGTCGATGCTCGGGTCGAGTTCCCGACCGCAGTTCGGACAGTGCGTGACCTGCCCGTCCGGCGTGGCGGTGATCCGGGCGACGGCGTTGTGCGCTCGGGCGACGAGATAGGCGTCGATCACGCTCAGGGCGCCGACGAAGACCACGGGCGCGACCGCGAGCGGGTCGACCGGGTCGCCGCTGACCAGCGCCCTCAGCGCCGCTCCGTCGACGAACAGGAAACTCACGCCCAGCAACGCGACCAGCCACCCGACCGCCCGACGTACTCGTCGGAGGTAGACGTGCCCGAGCCCCGTCGCGAGTACCCCGAGCACCGCGGCGAGCCACGGCCGCTTCTGTGAAACCGATCTGTCCATACAGTTACTAACCGGTTAGTCAGTTATAAGCCTTGTCCGGACGCTCGGCCGCGCGAGCGCTCTATGGCTCCCGCGGCGTCCGGGCTCGAAACCGGACGGCGATCCCGTCCGGGTCACGCACCTCGAAGCCCGGTTCGCGGTCGGTCACCGGAGCGTCGGCCTCCGAGAGTCGGCGGCGCGCGGTTGCGACCGCCTCGGCGTCGGGCAGCAGGAACTCGAACCACGCCAGACCGCGGCCACCGGCCGGGTCGGTCCGGCCGTTCCAGACGTTGACCCCGACGTGGTGGTGGTAGCCGCCGGCCGCGAGAAAGGAGGCGCCCCGCGTCTCCGTCTGGACGCCCAGCCCCAGGCGATCGGCGTAGAACGCCCGCGTCCGGTCGAGGGAGGTGACTTCGAGGTGGACGTGACCCGGATCCGTCTCGGGGGACGCCTCGGCGGCGCCGTCCGACTCTGCGGCGAGGGCGTTCAGGTCCAGCGGAGCCGTGCCGATCTCGACCGTCCCGTCGTCGGCCCGAGGCCACGCCTCGCGCGGTCGGTCCGTGTAGATCTCTACCCCGTTGCCCTCGGGGTCGGTGCAGTACAGCGCCTCGCTGACGTAGTGGTCGGAAGCCCCGTCGAGCGTCCCGCGGTCGCGGATCCGTTCGAGCGCGGCGCCCAGCGCCGCCCGGTCGGGGACCCGAACGGCGGTGTGGAACAACCCCGCCTGTGTCCGGTCCCTGGGCGGCGCGTCCGCGTCGGCCAGCAGTTCGAGCACCGGTGACCCCCCGGCACCGAGCGTCGCCGCTCGTTCGCTCCGGGCCTGGACGGCGAGCCCGACGACGTCGCGGTAGAACGCGACCGTCTCGTCGAGGTCGGCGACGGTCAGCGCCGTCCGACCCAGCCGGGCCGTCGCGGGGACGGTGGGTTCGTCCGTCTCACTGGCAGCGGTCATCACCTCGATATCGGGCTCGGAGGCACATGTAGTTCAGGCGGCATCGGTGTAACCGGACACGACCGATTTCGACCCTGTCACCGGCCCGAGAGTCCGACACCCTCGGCCAGCAGCTCGTGGGATCGCAGCGCGTCCTCGTGGGTCGGCGCGGACTGCTGGATCATCACTTCGTCGACCTCCACGCGGTCGGCCAGCTGGTCGAGCAGCCCAGACAGCGTCTCGGGACTTCCCGAGATCGCCCGCGGCCACTCGTCGGCGTCGAGCCGCTCCGGTGTCGGCTCCGGCACCCCACCGAGTTCGTCGATCGCCTCCTCGACGGTCGGTGGGGTCCCGACCTCGCCGCGGGCCATTCGCCGGAAGACCGCCTCGGTGACCGCCCGGAGCCGAGCGGCTTCCCCGTCGGTCTCGGCGCAGAGCGCGTTGACGGCGACCATCCCCCGCGGTTCGTCGACCCCGCCGGCCAGTTCCGACGGTTCGAACGCCTCGCGGTAGGTCTCGAAGGCGTGGACGGCGAACTGCGGACGGATGAACGCCGCGAAGCAGTAGGGCAGCCCGAGTTCGGCCGCGATCTCCGCGCTCGACGGGCTCGACCCCAGCACCCACGGGACCGCCGGCCCCTCGGCCGAGGCCGGGATCTCGATATCGCCGGAGGGGTGGTCGTCCGGGAACTCGTCGTAGAGGTGCGAGACCACCGACTCGACTTTCTCTGCGTGGTCGCCGTCGGGGTCTTCGACGTGGCGCTCGGTCCCCAGCGCCCGGTCGACCGCGGGCGACCCGTTCGCGCGGCCCAGGCCGGCGTCGATCCGCCCCGGTGCGAGCGCGTCCAGCGCGCCGAACTGCTCGGCGACCTTGAGCGGGCTGTAGTGGTTGAGCAGGACCGCACCCGAACCCAGTCGGATCGCGTCGGTCTCGGCCGCCAGGTGGCCCAGGAGCACCTCGGGCGTCGTGCCCGCGAGCGTCTCGGCGCGACCGTGGTGTTCGGCCACCCAGAACCGTGTGTAGCCCAGACGTTCGGCCTGCTGTGCGGCCTCGACGGTGTTCGCGTACGCCTCGGTCGCCGTGCCCGAGTCGGGGACGGGAGAGAGATCGACGACGGCGAGATCCATGTCCTTGCTGTGGGACGACGGGGCAAAACGGTTCGGTTCGCTCCGCAGCGCTCGCCAACCCGGAATATTCGGCGCCCGAGAACCATAATAGTCGGGTGGTGTCCCAACCGCTGGGACGCCGCCGCATCCTCATCTTGTAACCCCCCGATAGTGGTGGTACCTGGGAACACAGATCGCAGTCCCGTTCCTGGAGTCCCCCACAATGACACGGACGAGATTCGAGTCCGACCCCGAACGAACGCGCCGCTCTGAGGCGCGCGACGAGTCGACCGCCGAAGCGTCGTGTCCGGAGTGCGACGGGCAGGTCACACACGACGAGGCCAGCGGCGAGACGACCTGTGACGCGTGTGGACTCGTCGTCGAGACCGACGAGATCGACCGCGGTCCCGAGTGGCGCGACTTCGGCGGCGACGACCGAGAGAAAAAGAGCCGGGTCGGCGCCCCGATGACCGAGCTCATGCACGACAAGGGGCTCAGCACGAACATCGGCTGGCAAAACAAGGACGCTTACGGGTCGCCCCTCTCGCAGCGACAACGGACGCGGATGGAGCGGTTGCGCACCTGGAACGAGCGGTTCCGGACGAAAGACGCCCAGGAGCGCAACCTCAAACAGGCGTTCGGCGAGATCGACCGCATGGCTTCGGCGCTCAACCTCGCCGAGTCGGTCAGCGAAACCGCCGGCGTCCTCTATCGGCGAGCCGTCGAAGACGAACTGCTCCCCGGGCGCTCGATCGAAGGGATGGCGACGGCGGCGCTGTACGCGTCCGTCCGCCAGCACGGCGCGCCCCGGCGGGTGACCGAGTTCGCCGACGTGAGCCGCGTCTCCCAGCGGCGTATCGAGCGAGCGTACCGCTATCTCAAGGCCGAACTCGGACTCGCTATCGAGCCGGAGGACCCGGCCCAGTACGTCCCGCAGTTCGCGTCCGCCCTCGACCTCAGCGACGAGGCCGAACGGCGAGCCACCGAACTGCTCGCGGTCGCGAAACGAGCCAACCGACACAGCGGCAAGAGCCCGTCCGGGCTGGCGGCCGCCGCCGTCTACGCCGCGGCGACACTGACGAACGAATCGCTCACGCAGGCGGCCGTGAGCGACGTCGCGGACGTGAGCAGGGTGACGATCCGCGACCGCTACCAGGAGTTGCTCGACGTGTACGCCGACCACGACGGGTGATCGTCGACGACGCGGCCGACGGCCACCACACGACCGGAGCCCCCGTCCAGTGGTCGCCGACGGCGCTCGACGCGCCCGCGAACCGAACTCGTATACGACCGGATAGCATATCCAACCGCGTCTCCAATCGCGAGTAATGGCGGAGGAGTCAGCGCCGGCGCCGGACGAGACCCCGCTGACGGCCGTACTCGAAGCACTGAACGACCCCGACTGCCGGGCGATCCTCCGGGAGACCGCCGAACCCATGACCGCGACCGAACTCATCGACGCCTGTGACATCCCGAAATCGACACTGTACCGCAAGCTCGACCGTCTCGGTTCGGCAGCCCTCCTCCGGGAGCGCGACACTATCAATCCGGAAGGCGGCCGCACGACGACCTACGAACGCGATTTCGAGACCGTGCTGATCGCGATCGAGGACGACGACACCTTCTCCGTCGCCGTCAACCGGCCGTCCCGGGGCGCAGACGAACGGCTCGCGGACATCTGGTCCGCGATGGGGGACGAACTATGAACGAGACCGAACTCGCCATCGCCGTCGTCAAGTCGGTGATCTTGCTGTTGGGCGGCGCCATCACGATCGTCGCCTATCGCGCCTACCGGCGGGCGGGCGACCCGTCACTGCGGGCGCTCGGCGCCGGGTTCGGCGTGATCACGCTCGGAGCGCTCGTCTCCGGAGCCGCGAACCAGTTTTTCGCCGTCCCGTTCGAGACCGGGATCCTCGTCAACAGCATCTTCCTGGCGGTCGGGCTGGCGATCATCATGTACTCGCTGTACATGCAGCGGTGAGGACGTGTAGCGTCGCCGTCCGCTCACGCTCCCGACAGTCGACGTTCGGGACTTTCGACGGCCCTCTGGACGAGCGTCGGTTGGACTGGGGCACCGACCCAACGAAGTGCTCGCACCGAACCCGAACCAGACGACGAGGACACGGACCCGCGGTGACCACCGATCACGGCCGTCGTCGGCAGCAGGACCGGTCGGTCCGTCTCGACTCGTTCGACCGACCGTCGGCCGACCTCGGAACCAGGCGCATACATCATCTAACGAGGTATGTAGTGAAAGTGTTGTGATCGCGATCTCTGGAGGTGCGTCGTCTTCACGGCTTCGAACGGTAATTCGTTCGTTCCGTGCAGTATCGGCCGCCGTCTGTCCGATCCGCGCCAGCTACATCGATCGGCTGCCCATCGCCGCGTTCGCGCACCGTTGCCGACAGCCCCAGCGAGACGCGACAGAACCGCATCTCGAGGCTCGGGGATACGACCCCACATTCTCGCGGCATCTTCTGACACTAGAGACGGATCGGTTCTTTCAGCTAAACACGCTCCCCGTCGGTCGTCTCGAATATCCAGCGGCTCTCCGGTCAGATCGCAGACGGGGCGAGAACCGTCGGAACGACGACGGCCGGACGGTCGATACCGGTGAGTGACTCGGCGGGCGACGTCGACGTCGGGTGGCCGATCGACCGACTCCCTCGAGCGCGGGAGCCCGACGAGATCCCCCGGCCGAAATGATGACTTTCGTACTATTTTATACAACTGTACGTTTCTTTATCTGTTAGTGCCGGGAGGATCGTCGACCGGAACTCGCTGACGAGTCGGCACCGCTCACCACGGGACCTTCCGTTCGGACCAGCTCGGTGATTTCGGTGCTTCGAGTCGTTCGATCTCCCGATCGGAGAGGGAGACGTCGAGCGCCGCGACGCTGTCGTCGAGTTCCTCGACGGTCGTGGGCCCGACGATCGGCGCGTCGACCGAGTCCTTGTGGAGGAGCCACGCGAGGCTGACCTGGGCCATCGTCGCGTCTTTGACCTCGGCGAGGTCGCGGACGACGTCGAGCACGGCCCAGTTCTCGTCGGTGAAGCGCTGTTGCATGTACGGGTCCTCGGCGGCCCTGCTCCCGTCGTCGGGGTCGTCGTCACGGTCGTAGCGACCCGTGAGGAACCCGCCAGCCAGGGGAGACCACGCCAGCGTACCGACGTTCTGGTCGGTACAGACGGGCAGGAGATTCTGCTCTTCGTGACGGTCGACGAGGCTATACTCCAGTTGCATCGAGTCGAAGCGTTCGTATCGCTGCCGGTCGGCCTCGTAGAGTGCCTTCGTGAACTGCCAGGCGGCCATCGTACTCGCGCCGACGTACCTGACTTTGCCCTCGTCGACGAGGTGGGTGAGCGCCGAGAGTGTCTCCTCGATGGGCGTGTGTTCGTCCCAGCGATGGATCTGGTACAGGTCCAGATAGTCGGTCCCGAGGCGCTCGAGCGTTCGATCGACCTGTTCGAGGACGTGCTTGCGTGAGAGCCCCCTGCCGTTGGGGCCCTCGCGCATCCGTCCGAACACCTTCGAAGTGACTACGAGTTCCTCACGGCGCCCCTGGATGGCATTCCCGACGATCCGCTCGCTCTCGCCGTGAGAGTAGACGTTCGCGGTGTCGAGAACGTTGATTCCCGAGTCGATGGCGCGGTCGATGATCTCGTGGGCCGCCTCCTCGTCGCCGACCATCCACGGCTCCTCGGTCCCGAAGTTCCAACAGCCCAGACAGAGTCGCGATATCTCGAGTCCCGTTCCCGACAGCCGCGTGTATGCCATGTCGTGTTGTGACACACTCTCGATTGTGCAGATCGGAGTAAATAGATTTCCCCGGTCCCGGCCACCCCTTCCACTAGCGTTTTGCACCTCCGAACCGATGTGAGGGTGTACCATGACGACACCTGCGTATTCGGTAGGCGTGACTGAGGTCGAGATCGACGACGAGTTCTGGTCTGGGTGGGTGGAGACCAACCGCGACGTGACTATCGAGTACCAGTACGAGCGACTCGAGTCGTCCGGTGCGCTGGAGAACTTCCGCCGGGCCGCCGCGGGCGAAACCGGGGGGTTCAGCGGGATGTGGTTCCAGGACAGTGACGCCTACAAGTGGCTCGAAGCCGCGAGTTACGAACTCGCCAAAGACGACGACCCGGACCTGCGCGAACGAGTCGACGAGGTGATCGACCTCGTCGCCGCCGCACAGGAGGACTCCGGCTACATCGACACGTACTTACAGCTCGTCGAGCCCGACGGGAAGTGGACGAACCTCCACCTACTGCACGAGCTCTACTGCGGCGGGCACTTGATCGAGGCAGCGGTCGCACACTACGAGGCGACCGGCGAGACGTCCCTGCTCGACGTCGGACGGGCTTTCGCCGACCACGTCGACGACGTCTTCGGCGACGAGCTAGACGGCGTGCCGGGCCACGAGGAGATCGAACTCGCACTGGTCAAACTGTACCGCGTCACCGGCGAACGACGCTATCTCGACCTCGCACAGTACTTCGTGGACCTGCGTGGCCACGAGGACAGACTGGCCTGGGAGACGGCCCATCTCGACGAGATCGCCGGCCACGCCTACAGCGACGTAGAGCAGGGCCGGGGCGACCAGATCATGGACGCGGGCCACAACCTCTTCCTCGAGGACGGCGGCTACGACGGGAGTTACGCCCAGGCGCACGCGCCGGTCCGCGAACAGGACGCCGTCGAGGGCCACTCCGTGCGAGCGACGTACCTCTACGCCGCGGTGACGGATATCGTCGCGGAGACTGGCGACGAGGAGCTGTGGCAGGCCGTACAGCGCCTCTGGGAGAACATGACCACGAAGCGCACGTACGTCACGGGCGGTATCGGGCCGGAACACGACCACGAGGGCTTTACCGAGGACTACGACCTTCCCAACGAGACGGCCTACGCCGAGACCTGTGCCGCGATCGGGAGTATCTTCTGGAATCAGCGCCTGTTCGAACACACTGGCGAAGCGAAGTACGCCGCCTTGATCGAGCGGACGCTGTACAACGGCTTCCTCGCGGGCGTCGGACTGGACGGCGAGCGCTTCTTCTACGTGAACCCCCTGGCCAGTTCCGGGGACCACCACCGGAAAGGGTGGTTCACCTGCGCGTGTTGCCCGCCCAACGCTGCGCGCCTGTTCGCCTCGCTCGGCCAGTACTGCTACGCGAAACGCGAGGGCGAACTCTACGTCAGCCAGTACGTCGGCAGCACGCTCGAGACGACCGTCGACGAGATCGACGTGACGGTCGAACAGACCAGTTCACTCCCCTGGGAGGGACGCGTCGAGGTCACCGTCGACGCCGACGGGGCCGTCCCGCTCAACCTCCGGATCCCCGAGTGGTGTGTCGACGCGACGGTCACCGTCGACGGCGAGGCCGTCTCGACCGACGGGTCCGGCTACGCCCGGCTCGACCGCGAGTGGAACGGCGAGACGATCGAACTGGTGTTCGAACAGCAGACGCGACTCACGGCCGCACACCCCGCTGTCGAGAGCGATGCGGGCCGGGTCGCCGTCGAACGGGGGCCACTCGTCTACTGCGCCGAAGCGGTCGATACCGACCGCCCCCTCCACCAGTACGCCCTCCCGGCGGACGCCGACGTCGAGAGCGAGCATCGCGAGGACCTGCTGGGCGGCGTGACCACCGTCGAGACGGAGGCCGCCGTCCCGTCGCTGGAAGGGTGGGCGGACGACCTCTACCGACCAGTCGAGGAGACCGACATCGAGGACGCCTCGCTCGACCTCGTGCCGTATTTCGCTTGGGACAACCGCGAACCGGGCGAGATGGCGGTGTGGCTCCGAGCGCTCGATCGCTGACCGCGGCGACGCCGTCCGCCACCGGACCGGCGGAGCCCCGGCGCTCGCCGACAGCGGACCCGTAGCTTTTTGTCACCGTCGATCGATTACCGAGTATGCCCGCGACAGAGGAGTCACAGGTATTGAGTATCGGAATCGTCGGTGTCGGCCTGCTGGGTCGAGCCATCGGCGGACAGTTCATGGCACGACCGGACGCCAGTGTGACGGCGATCACGGACGTCAGCGACGCGGCGAGAGACGAGGGTGGGGACGCCCTGGCCGTCCCGGACGCGTCACGGTACGCCGATTACGAGGCGATGCTCGACGAAGAGGCACTGGACGGCGTCGTCATCACGACGCCCCACGAGCTCCACTACGAACAGGTGAGCAGCGCGCTCGACCGCGGCCTGCACGTCCTCTGCGAGAAGCCGCTCGTCCTCGAGGTCGAACAGGCGGTCGAACTGCGTGACCGCGCGGCCGAGGCGGACCTCGTCCTCATGGTCGGGTTCCAGCGCCACCAGGACAGCGCGTTCCGTCGTGCTCGGGAGCGCTACGGCGCCGACGGACCCGAGATCGACTGGGTCACTGCGGAGATCACCCAGCCGTGGTTCGAGTCCTTCGGTGGGTCCTGGCGGACGAACACCGACCTCAGCGGCGGTGGTTTCCTCGTCGACACCGGTCGCCACGTCGTCGACGCGCTCCTGTGGGTCACCGGCCTCAACCCCGTCACCGTCACCGCCGACATGACCTACTGGGACGAGGGCGTCGACGAGCGCGCGAACGTCCACGTCGAGTTCGAATCGGGTGCGACGGCCGACATCTCGGTGTTCGGCGACGCGCCGGCGGTTCGCGAAGCCCACCACGTCTGGGACGAGGACGGCGCCGCCTACGTCGAAGGGCGAGGCTGGGGCGGGCGGTCGCTCACGACTATCGACGCCGAAGGCACCGAGCACGCGCCACTGCTCGACCGCAACGCCGAGCGTAACAAGGCTGAAGCGTTCATGGACTGTGTCGAGACCGGCGAGGACCCGCCCGCGACGCCGACCGACGCGATCAGGGTGACCGCCGTCATCGAGGCCGCGTACGAGTCCGCCAGGGCCGGCGAACGTGTCGTGGTCGACCTCCCCGAGAACGCGCGCTACTGAACGACCCGGACGACGCCAGGGCGTGCGACCGCTACTCTTTGAGCGCGCCCCGGGTGAGGCCACTGACGATCCTGTCCTGTGCGAGCGCGACCAGCGCGGCCATCGGCACGATCCCGACGATACTCGCCGCGGCCATGCCGCTGACTCCGCCCGCCCGAAACATCCCGTGGAGCAGCACGCCCCACTCCTGGGGCTCGCTGCGCAGCACGAGATAGGAGAAGAAGAACTCGTTGTAGACGACGACGAACGTCAGGACCCCGGCGGTCGCGAGGCCGGGCGCCGACAGCGGCGCGACGACGCGATAGAGCGCGCCGAGACGAGTCGAGCCCTCGATGCGGGCCGCATCCTCGAGTCCGTCCGGGATCTGCTCGAAAAACGTCGCGAGGACGAAGATCGCGAGCGGCATGAGCAGCGCCGACAGCGGCAACACGACCGCCCCCGGCGTGTTGTACAGTTGCGGGTAGTCCGTGCCCAGCCCGGGCAGCGGGACGTTCGCCGTGAACAGCTGGAAGAGGGGGATCACGAACGTCGCCGGCGGGAAATACGAGACGACGAGTACGCCCAGCATCAGGGGCGTCCGCCCGGGGAACTCGTAACGGCCGAAGACGTACCCGCCGATACTCCCGACCAGCAGGACGACGACCGTCGTCAGCGCCGCGATGAGGACGCTGTTGAAGACGTACAGGTGAAACGGGAACGAGTCGAAGAGACGCAGGTACGCCCCCGGTTCGAGGTCTGTCGGGACGAGCGCGGGGCCACCGGCGAGTGCGCCCAGAGGGGTGAGCGAAAGCACCAGCAGCCAGTAGAGGGGAAACAGCGACACGAGCAGGAAGAAGCCGGTCGCGACGTAGAACAGCACGCGGTAGACCGACCCCGGGCGCCGGATCATCCGACGGGCCAGATCCGCGACCGCCGTCGACGGTTCAGCGTCGGTAGTGGTCTGTTCCGACACCGGACTCACCTCCGTACCGGTCCCGGGTTCGCGTCCACAGGACGCGTCTCGCGGCGAGTACGCGGGCGATCAGGCCCAGTAGGCGTCGCCGGGCGTCTCCTCGAATCGCGCCCGCTTGAGCACGTCCACCGCCTTCTCCAGCCCCTCGGTCGGGCTGGCGAGCGCGTCCTCGTGTTCGATCGAGAGCACGCCGTCGTAGCCGACCATCCGGAGGGTACTGACGACGTCTTTCCAGTGTTGTTCGCCGTGGCCATAGCCCACCGAGCGGAAGCTCCACGCGCGGTCGGCGACGTCGCCGTACGACTGCGTGTCGAGGACGCCACGCGTCCGGGCCTGTTCCTCGTAGACTTTCGTGTCCTTGGCGTGGAAGTGGTGGATCGCGTCGTGCTCGCCCAGTAGTCTGATGGCGTCGGTGATCGAGATGTCCTGCCAGTAGAGGTGCGAGGGGTCGAAGTTCGCCCCGATGCGCTCGTTCGTCGCCTCGCGGAGTTTCAGGAGGCCGTGGGGCTCGTGGACGAGCATGTTCGGGTGCATCTCGACGGCGATGTCCACACCGTGTTCCTCGGCCAGCGGCGCGATCTCCGACCAGTAGTCGATGGCGACCTCCCACTGGTACTCCAGGGCCTCTGCGTGGTCGGGGGGCCAGGGCGCCGTGATCCAGTTGGGGACCTGCGCGGTGGGCGACCCGCCGGGCAGTCCCGAGAAGTTCACGACGGTGTCGACGCCGAGCTGGTCGGCCAGGGCGATAGCGTCGCGGAACTGTGTGTCGTCGGCTTCGGCCTGCTCCTCGTCGGGATGGATCGGGTTGTTGTGGGTCGCCAGCGCGGCCAGATCCATGCCGTGGTCGTCGAGCACAGCGAGCAGCTCCGACTGGGCGTCCTCGTCGTCGAGGACGTCCTGTGTCGGGAGATGGTCGTCGCCGACGTACCCGCCGCAGGCGAGTTCGACTGCCTCGACGCCGATCTCGTCGAGGTATTCGACCGCGTCTTCGAGTGGCTGGTCTCCGAGCAGGACTGTGAGCACTCCGACTTGCATACAGATCACCTTCCCAAGAGGAGTATATAATTCTTTCTCCGAGCCGGGACGATCGCCAGCGGCGACGAACGGGGGTGGCGTCCGGAACGGGGCGCTCGGAGGGGGAGCGGTGGAGCGTCACTCGTCGTCGGGGTCGCCGTAGAGTTCCGAGAGCCGCTCGGTCTCGCGGTCGTTCGGCTCGTCGTCGCGCCGCTTTCGCCACTGGACGCGGATCCAGGGGATGATCTGACGACGCAGGTCCGAGATGAACGAGACGATCCCGTAGACCCAGAAGAAAAACAGGAGCGTCCCGAACGCGAAGTACAGGATCACCCCGTTGGAACTCATCGTGTACCCTCCCCAGAGACAGCGACGGCCGCGCTGTCCCGGGCGGCGACAGTCGAGGAGTGCTCACGTGACGCCGCGGGGCGGGCGGGTTCGAGTGTCGCGTAACGCATGCGTATCGTTGACGAGGAGCGAGCGGGAAAAAAAGCTGTCGCCCGTGGCGGACGCTACTCTTTGAGCGCGCCCTGGGTGAGGCCACTGACGATCTTGTCCTGTGCGAGCGCGACCAGCGCGGCCATCGGCACGACGCCGACGATGCTCGCCGCCGCCATCAGGTTGTACGCCTGCGAGCGCGTCCCCTGGAAGCGGAACACCCCGTGGAGCAGGACGCCCCAGTCCTGGGGGTTGCCCTCCAGCATCAGGAACGAGAAGAAGAACTCGTTGTAGGTGATGATGAAGGTCAGGATGCCCGCCGTCGCGACGCCGGGCGCCGACAGCGGCATGATCACCTTGAACAGTGCGCCGACCCGGGTCGACCCCTCGATGCGGGCTGCGTCTTCTAGCCCGTCGGGGATCTGCCCGTAGAACGTCGCCAGGATGAAGATCACGAGCGGCATGATCAGTGCGCTCAGCGGAAGCACGACGGCCCCCGGCGTGTTGTAGATCTGCGGGTACTCGAAGGCGATTCCGAAGAGATCGACGTTCGCCGTGAACAGCTGGAAGAGGGGGATCAGGAACGCCGCCGGCGGGAAATACGAGATGACGAGTACGCCCAGCATCAGGGGCGTCCGCCCGGGGAACTCGTAGCGGCCGAAGACGTACCCGCCGATACTCCCGATCAGCAGGACGACGACCGTCGTCAGCGCCGCGATGAGGACGCTGTTGAAGATAAATAGGTGGAACGGGACGGTCTCGAAGACGGTCAGGTACACTCCGGGGTTGAACCCGTTCGGCAAGAATGCGCCCATCCCGGAGATGCTGTTCTGTGGCGTGAGCGAGAGCACCATCAGCCAGTAGAACGGGAACAGCGACATCAGCAGGAAGAAGCCGGTCACGACGTAGAACAGGACCTGATAGACCGACTGCGGTTTCTGGACCATGCGTCGAGCGAGGCCCTCGATGGCGTTCGAGGGCTCGGAGTCGGCCGTCGCCTGGCCGGTAGATTTCGCCATCTCAGATCCCCCCGTACTCGAGGTCTCTGAGCTTCCAGAGGTAGCCGATGAGCGCGATGGCGATGACCGCGGCCATGATGAACGCGATGGTCGCCGCAGAGGCGTATCGGTTGGCGTTCCAGGTGGTGACGACCAGACACGTCAGCGTCGGGAGCGTGTTACAGTTGGTGACCGTCACGACCGTGCCGTACACTTTCAGCGCCGCGATGGTCCGAAAGAGCAAGGCGATCAGAAGCGTCGGGAGGACGAGCGGGAAGGTGATCGTCCAGAACTCCTGGAGTTTCGAGGCCCCGGTGACCTTCGCGACGTTGTAGAGGTCGCGGTCGATACTCTGGAGGCCCGCGAGGATCAACAGCGCCATGAACGCCGACTGCTTCCAGATGTCGGCGGCGATCACGATGACCAGCGACGACCACGAATCGGCGAGGGGCGCCCCGGAGATGAGTCCGAGACTCTGGAGCGGGTCGACCGCGAAGCCGACGCCCGGGGTGAAGATCAGGTAGTAGATCATCCCCTGGATGACGATAGGGACCGCCCACGGCAGGATGAGCGCGACACGGACCCAACGTCGACCCCGGAACCGCTTGTCCAGGACCAGCGCCATCCCGAACCCGAGGATCGTCTCGATCCCGACGGCGATCCCGGTGAACAGCACCGTCACGGAGACGGCGCTGGTCAACGGCGTCGACAGGTCGAGAAACGGCCGCGGGAGCAGGGCGTTGGTCTGGCCGGTGAGCATCCCGACGTAGTTCTCGAAGCCGACGAACTCGCCGGTCGCGTCCGAACTGATGATGTTGTCCGCGTGCAGAGACATCTGGAACGTATCGACGAGCGGCCAGATTGCCATCGCCCCGAGCAGGACGAGCACCGGCGTCAGCATCAAGTAGACGAACTGTGTGTCGCTGAGTCGCTCGACCCGATTCAACAGGGCGAGGTCGACCCTGAGCGGCGATCGAGTGGTCCGTGCGTTCGTTTCCGTGGCCATATCAGCCCTCGAAGTTGTTCTCGATAGCGGTGAGGCGGTCGGCGAGCTGGTTCATCTCCTCGGTGGGGTTGCCGCCGCTCTGAAGCGCCGAGTTGGCGGACTGCTCGATGGCGTCGGCCTCCTGTGGCCAGAGGACGGTCACCGGTCGCGCGATAGAGTGCTCGCCGGCGTAGGCCAGCGAGTCGACGTATCGACCCATGATCGGGACGTCCGTCGAGTCGGCCAACACCTCCTGGACCGGCGGCATCCATCCGGTGAGGCCGAAGTTCTCTTTCATGAAGCCGGGTTTCTGCATCGCCTGAAGCATCGAGACGACAGAGTCGACCTTCTCGGAGTTGGGGTTGACACCGACGTGCCAGCCACCCAGTGCCGCGGTCGACCCGCCGGTCCCCGGGTAGTTGCCCTCGCCCTCGGGGACGCCGTAGGGCATCGGCATGACGCCCTGGGTCTCGCCGAGGTTGTCCTCGGATCCGCTGATCGCGATCGAGTACGGCCAGTTGCGCAGCGCGACCGCGTTGCCGCTGGTAAAGGGCGCACGGGCACCCTCGACGTCCCACTGGGCGACCGCTTCCGGGGAGATGTTGCCCGCGATGTTGTCCAGCGTGTGAGACGCGTCGTTGCCGTGGACGAGCGTCCGGGCCATCTCCAGGGACTTGATCACCGGCTCCTCGTCGACGGTGACCGGTCGCTCGCCGATGTTCTGGTAGAGGTTCTCTTCGGGGTTACCGAAGAAGGCACCACCGTAGGTGGTCAGGTACTCGTTGAACACGCAACACGAGAGCTGTTCGGCCGCGATGTGCTGGGTGTTGAACCCGTACTCGACGTCGGACTGCTGGTAGACGTCCTTGAGCTCGGCCGAGAACTGCTCCCAGGTCATCGGGTCGGTCGCGTACTGCTCCCAGTCGTATCCGGCGTCCTGGACCAGGTCCTTGCGGTACTGGATGGTCGGGAAGTCCGGGTAGATCGGGAACGCGTAGAGGTCCCCGTTCGGGCCGGTCGCGGAGTTGACGCTGGCCTGGAAGTAGTCGTTGTGGACGCGGTCCAGCAGGTCTTGGGGGAGCGCCTCCTCCAGGTTGAGTAACTGGTCACGGACGAGGAACGGGATCGTCCACCCGCTGTCGAAGATCATGATGTCCGGGGTCGTCCGACCCGCGGAGAGCCACTGGCGGTACTGGGACTGCTGGTCGTCGGTCGTCTGCCCGACGGTGTTCATCTCGATGGTGATGTCCTCCGACATCCCGTACTTGTGGAGCAGGTCGTTGACCTCCTGCTGCACGTTCGCCCACTCGTCGTGAGCGATCATCTCGACGGTCGTCCCACCGGAACTGCCGCCACCGCCACTCGTCGACGTCCCGGTCGAACCGTCGCCGCTACCGCCGTCGCCACCGTCGCCGTTACCCGAACAACCGGCTAAGCCGCCCGCGACACCTGTAGCGCCCACTGCCCTGATAAATCGCCGTCGGTCGATCGAACGACCACTGGTTGAACTCTCATCGGTCATGTGAAAGACACACATACACCGCTCGCCCCCAAAATATATAATAGTTTCGCATACTCACCCGGATCGGCCGGTCGAAGCGTCCTGACTACCGGGTCCGATCCCGTTCACCGCAGTCGCTGATGGACTGGGTGCAGTGAAACACGGACTGCGGGCAGTGCTCCGCCAGGTCACTCGGCGTCGGGGTCGGCCTCGAAGACGGTGACGAGTTCGTCGCAGTCGGGACAGGCGAGGACTGCCTCGATCCCGTCGGCGACGTACCGGGGGCTCCCACAGCAGGCCCGTGGCGAGGAGACGTCGAGGTCGGCATCGCATCGCGGGCACCGCTCGAGGAACTGACGCAGCGGCGGTGCGGCCAGCGTCCGCTGACTCGGGGTGAGGTCGGTCCGGTCGGCGAGGGTCTGGACGGCGGTCAAGTCGGCCGCGGCGGCGGGGAGCGACAGCCACGTCTCGGCGGCGATCCGTTCGTCCGCGTCGGTGAGCTGTATCCACTGTCGACCGTCGTCGGTCACGACAGAGGCGTCGGCTACCCAGGGTATCACCGCTCTCAGGCCGGTAGCGAGCTTCTCGGGGCTCGACTCCGTCTCGCGACTGTCGACGACCGTCGCGCGCCAGGCGTCGTGGAACGCTGGGGCCAGCGCCAGCGCCGTCCCGTCGTCGACCAGGACGTCCGCAGCGAGGAGTTCCTCGACGACGGCGGCCCCGGCCGCCCCGTCGGTGGACCCCGCGGAGACGCCCTGGCCGGACACGGCAGGCGTCGTCTCGGGATCCGACTGGTCGCTGTCCCCACCGTCCGTCGCGGCAGTTCCGCTCGGCGCCCCTGAGGGGGTCGCGTGGCCGAACCGGTCACCGGGAAGTGCGGGCAGGACCCGACCGGTGACCCGGGGGGTGTACGGGACGAGATACCCTCGAAGCCAGACCGCCGCGAGACCGGCGACGGCCACCGCGACGCCGACGAGGGCGACACTCGCCCAGCCCACCGCGACCGCCGCGACCGCGAGGATCGCCACGTTCAGGGCCGTACACGGCCAGCAACGGTTCGGCCCGGTGTAGGCGTCCCGGCGGAGTCTCGAGAGGCCGAGGGTGTCAGCACACATCAGCGGGTCACTGCGTTTCGTCGACGAGCTGTTTCGCCGTCATCCCGTGGACGAGCGCGTCTCCGGAACTGGTCTCGAAGAGGTGCAACTTCGAGCGGTCGAAGACGACCTCGATCTCGTCGCCCTCCTCGAGTCGGTAGTCGGGGTCGACACCCATGAGCAGGGAGCCGATATCGGCACCGATCTCGTCTTCTTCGGTCTCGACGCCGACGTCTGCCATCTCGGTTCCGGTGTCCAGGTAGACGAAGATCTGTTCACCGACGGGTTCGAGGACGTCGACAGTCGCCGAGATAGCGCTCGAAGGTGCCTCGATCGAATCGGCCTGTTCCGCGGGATAGACGTCCTCCTGCCGGATACCGAGGGTGACGTCAGTCAGATCCCCGGGGAGGTCGACGTCCGAGACGTCGATGTCGAACGAGTCGAACCGGAGCCGGTCGCCGTCGAGTCGGCCCTCGAAGAAGTTCATGCTCGGCGAGCCGATGAACCCGGCCACGAAGAGGTTTGCCGGTTCGTTGTAGCAGGTCAGTGGCGGGGCGATCTGCTGGAGGACGCCGTGGTTGATGACGGCGATCCGGTCGGACATCGTCATCGCTTCCTCCTGGTCGTGGGTCACGTAGATCGTCGTCACGTCCAGTTGGCGCTGGAGCCGCTGGAGTTCGGTCCGCATGTGCACCCGCAGCTTCGCGTCGAGGTTCGCCAGCGGTTCGTCCATCAGGAATACGTCGGGGTCCCGGACGATCGCGCGACCGATAGCGACACGCTGGCGTTGCCCGCCCGAGAGCTCGCTCGGCATCCGGTCGATCATCCCCTCTAGCTGGAGGATCTCGGCGGCCTCGTCCACCCGCTCGTCGATCTCGTCTTGCGGGAAGTCGCGGAGCCTGAGCCCATAGCTGATGTTGTCGTAGACGTCCATGTGCGGGAACAGGGCGATGTTCTGAAACACCATCGCCAGCCCGCGGTCTTTGGGCGGCAGGTCGGTGACGTCCCGGTCACCGATGTAGACGTCGCCCTCCGAGGGCGTCGTGAGTCCGCCGATCATCTCGAGTGTCGTCGATTTGCCACACCCCGACGGACCGACCAGGCAAATGAACTCGCTATCCTCGATATCGAGGTTCATGTCGTCGACAGCGACTACGTCGTCGTAGCGCTTCGTGACGTGCTCCATGCGAAGCGATCCCATAACTACCTCTCACATTCCCGGGATTGCTGTATAAAGGTTTCGCAAGTGGGAGCGATCGACCGCTCACCGAACAACTTCGAGAGCGGACACCCAGACGACCGACCGGGAGTCCGGACGTCCACCGCTGTCGAGACGGCGCGCTCGGTCTCCCGCTGGCCAGGCCAGCTCGACCCGGAGTACCGGTCGTACTGGTGACAGGCCGATATTCTCGGGCGGGTTCGGCGCCCGGTGCCCGCGACCGGACAGTCCGAGTCGCGGGCGGAACAGTCGTGGATGGTTCCTGCTACTGGACCCCGCGGTCGCCGGCACGAGCGTGTGACCGGCTCGATAGACCACGAGTCGCAGGGGCCACGATATCGCGGTCCGCGTGGACGGGCGGTGCACGCGGGCGAAGTGATCGGGTACCGTCGACGGACTGCCATCGGTACGATCGGTACATTATTGTGCTTCTCGCCGAGAGCGGGTGACGATGGATTCACGGAGAGACATCCTGCTGTTCGTCCTGCTCAGTGTCGTGTGGGGCTCCGGGTTCGTGGTGGTCAAGATCGGCCAGTCGTACTTCCCGTCGGTGTTCTACGCGGCGCTGTGTTTCGACGTGACGGCCGTCGGGCTGTTCGCGTATGTCCTCACCGTCCACGACCAGTGGCGTCCGCGCACCCGGCGTGGCTGGTTCGCCGCCGGCGCGATCGCACTGTTCACCGTCACGATCTACAACTCGTTTTTCTTCGTCGGCCAGCGTGGTGCACCCAGCGCCGTCGGCGCGATCGTCCTGAGTTTCATCCCGCTCATCACCGCGCTGTTCGCACGGCTGTTGATTCCGGACCGGCGATTCGCGGTCGTCGAGGTCGTCGGATTGCTCGTGGGGCTCGCGGGCGTCGCGCTCATCGTGCGGCCGACGCCAGCTACGATCGCGACGGGCGACGTCAGTCGCCTGTTGATACTCGTCGCGGCGACCAGCAACGCGCTAGGCGGCGTCCTCGTCCAGCGCTTCGATCCCCCGGCGTCGACCCCGGTGCTGCTCGCGTGGGCCACCCCGCCCGGCGGCATCGCGCTCCACTTCGTGAGTCTGTTCGTCGTTCGCGAGTCCTACGGCGACCTGTCGGTGACGGTCCCAGGGGTGTTGGCGGTCGCCTATCTGGCACTGCTGGTCAACGTGGGCGGGTACATGGTATTTTTCACGCTGCTCCGGCGCGTCGGCGCGTTCGAGGTGAGCCTGGTGAACTATCTCCAGCCGATCGTCGCGGCGGTCGTCGGCTGGCTCGTCCTCAGGGAAGGGCTGGACCCGGTGAGCGTCGTCGGCTTCGTCGTCATCGTAGCCGGGTTCGCGCTGGTCAAGCGCGACCAGTTGCGGTCTTTCTTCCAGTGACGGACGACCACGGGGCCGGGCTGACGACGGCTCACTCGGGGATCCACCGGAGCCGGTAGACCAGGAGCAGACAGGCGAGGACGGTCCAGAGACCGACCGAGGCGAGACGGAAGACCACGTCGTAGGCCACACCGCCCGCGACGAGCGCTCCGAGGACCGCGCTCCCGGGCGCCTCGATGGTGATCGTCGCAGCGAGCAACAGCGCGTACGCACTGCCCCGGTTCTCGTCGGGGACGGAAGTCAGGAGATACGAGTCGAGCGCCGGGAAGAGCGCGTGTATCACGAATCCGAGGGCGATCGACGTCGCGGCCAGGGGCCAGAATCCGTCGACGACCGGGAGCAGACCGACCAGTCCGGCGAACGCCGCAACGATACCCAGCACCAGCGGGACGCGACGGATCCGGTCGGCCAGTCGGCCGCTGACCCAGAACGCCGGGATCCCGGCCGCGAAGCTTAGCGATAGCAAGAGGCTCGCGCTCGACGACGAGACGGTCTTGGTAGCCGAGAGGTACGGGACGTAGAAGTTGAACACGCCCATCCAGACGAACATGGTCGCGCCCGCCATCCCGACGCCAGCGACGACGACTCGCCACTGACTGCGAACGCTCGTCAGGAACGCCGCCGGTGGCGCATCGGTCCCACCGGGAGGATCGACATCGCGACTCAGCGCCCAGAACAGCGCCGTCGCGACGAAGACGGTGGCGCCCGCCACCGCGAAGGTCGTCCGCCAGGTCCCGACCACGAGCGCGGCCGTGACCGCCACCGGGGCGAGTGTCGCGGCGACCTGCTGAGACATGCCGTGGATCCCGACTGCCCGACCGACCTGCGTCGGGTAGAGGTCCGCGAGAAACGGGTTCACGGCGGCGAAGTACCCACCGGCAGAGAGTCCGAGGAGAGCCGCCCCGAACGCGAGTACCTCGACCGTCGGCGACACCGAGACGAGGACGTTCGCGCCGCCGAGGACGACCCCACAGGCGACGATCATCGGTCGGCGACCGACCCGCGTGAGGAGATATCCGGCCGGAACGGCGCTGACGGCGGTCCCACCCCACATCAGCGTCAGTACCAGCCCTATCGTCCCCTCGGAGACCGTGAACGCGTCCATCAACGACTGGACCAGCGGCGCGAACACTACTCGCGAGAGTCCGAGCAAGAACACGACTGTCAGCAGGGATCCGAACAGTCGACTACGTCGAACCGGCCTGGGTTCCGATGAGTGCATTGGTCTGTCGGGGCACACGGTTCGCGTATCTAGCGCCCCGGTAGTGGTCCGACTCGGTACTGGCGAATAACGATACTGGTCTGTCGGTCCACTCCGACGCCCGACCGGCACGCTCTCGGACCGTCACCGCGCTCTCGACCGACCACCGACGCCACCCCCGATCCATCACGAACGATAAAAATAGACCGTCCACCGATAGTGAACGATTCGAGGGAGGAGGAACGGAACGTTCCGGCACCACGGTCACGTTCCGCCCCGGATACGCGACGGGTTTAAGTAGAAAACTGGACTACTCCAGGAGAGAACGACCACGAATGATGGACACGAACGACACCGAGTCCTCGGCCAAACGGGTACAGTCGACGAAGAAGCTGTTCACTATCGTCGATACGCTCCGCGAAGCCGAGTCGGCAGGCGTCTCCGAACTGGCCGAACGGCTCGGGATGGCCAAGAGCACCGTCCACGTGCACCTCAAGACGTTGGAGGAGGAGGGATATCTGGTCAACGACGGCGGGGAGTACCGACTCGGGCTCAAATTCCTCGAGGTCGGGGGCGAGATCCAGCAGCGTCTGAACGTCTTTCGAGCTGCCAGACCGGAACTCGACGCACTCGCCGAAGAGATCGGAGAGACGACACACCTCGGTATCGAGGAGACCGGCGAGCGCGTACTCGTCTACTCGTCTCAGCCGTCCGACGGGGTGTTCGACAACTCCCCACTGGGCCACCGGACGAGGATGCACTGGACCGCACTCGGCAAAGCACTCCTGGCAGAACTCCCCGAGGAACGAGTCGAGACGATCCTCGCCCGGCAGGGGTTACCCGACGCGGCCGAGAACACGATTACCGAGCGCGAAGAACTCTTCGCGGAACTCGGTCGGATCGACGAAACCGGGTACGCGGTCGGCGACGCCGAACACCGCCAGGGGATCAAGACGATCGCGATGGCGCTCCACTACGACGGGAGTCTCGACGCCCCGACCGCTATCGGAATCAGCGGGCCGAAACACCGTCTGGAGGAAAAGTACCAGGACGACGAACTAGCCGACGCCCTGCAGCGGACAGTGAACGTGATCGAGTTGAAATCCAAACACTATTGATAGCGTTTTCGTTCACTATCGGTGGACGGGTTGCCCGCCGCCCGACACGGGTCGAGCTGGCTTCAAAATTACGCCTGTAGTATTGTAATTTCAGCTCGGGATCGAATCCTGTAGTGTGATAGGACACGCCACGGCACTCCCGATCGACACTGGTCGGAAACGGGGCCCGTTCGCTGCGATCGACGGTTTCTCCCTACCGGACGGTAGTCGGTACACCGATAGTGAACGTCAGACGGCCCCACCCACGTTCGGAGGTGACGCTGGTCGGTATCGATCGCGGTGGGCAGTTGCTCGAGCGAGCCGAAGGACCCACTGCTGAAGCCGTCTCGGAGTCGCCGCCAGCACTCTTCGGCGGGATCGAGTTCCGGCGAATACGCAGGCGGCGTGACGGAGGCGAGGCCGTCACGGGCCACACGATCCGTGACGGCCGACCCCCGAAAAGACGGCCGATCGCCGACTGCGATATCAGATCTTGTTTGAACTCGTAGTATATAAGCAAAAGTATACTTTTGCGTCGCCGGCGCCGCCGTACTCGACGGCCTGCTGTAGATGCAGTTGCTGTCTTCGAAGGATACACCGGGTAAGCACGTCCAGTCGTGTTGGCCGGAGCGGTCGGCGCCTGGCCGGGTGCCGCACGGGACCCGCGCGGCGCCCGAGTCGACCCGAACGAGCGTCTCGGTTCGGTCGGGACGCAGTATATTGGTCGCCGTCTTCACTCGCGCTGTCTGATTTCGTCGGGAATCCTCGCTGAATCGTCGGCCTCAGCGGCTTTTTGACGGTTCCCTCGACAATTCGGCCCAGCCTTTGCGCAACTGCCGGCAGTTCTGCCAGGAGGACTAGACGCCACAGGTTGCGTCGAGGACTGTCCGGCCGAACGCGGGAACCGCACCGCCGGGCCCGTCTCGACTTCCGTGGGTAGTTCGTGAACGGTTCGTTCCGATAGTTGTCTGTTTGTTCTGAGTGGTATCGTTTTTTCTCATATCGAGTATATTTGTACGAGGCGCTCGAACGGTTCGTCGGTTCGGCGCCGTTCGAGACGCCTGGAGGTCGCGTTTCGACCGACGTCGTGCCACTCGGCGAGTGCGGTCCGTCTCACGCCGTCGTTGGCCGCGATCGCCGCTACCGACCGTCGTATCGGTTCGTCTTCCCCGACGTCGTCGGGGGCGCTTCGGGAATCCTCGGGGGACCTCTCGTCGAGATGGGGGTGTCGTAGACGGTACCGGACAGTGAGCAGAGCGTTCTAAGTATCACAGTACGGGGTCCAGTCGGGTTGTACCGTGAGAGGCTCGCCTACGCCCCGCGGTCGAGCTTCGTGTCACACTAGGACTCCACGCTATCGGGAGCATTCGATCCGGTGGTGGGGGATGCGCGGAGAGCCCGACAACTGCGTCCCGGATCTCTCTTCTGAAAATTGCCCCAAACACCTTTTTCGCTTCTCGAGAGAGTCTCTAGCATGACCGATTTTGGGGCGTCCCGTTCCGTCGATCGAGAGGACGTCCGGATTCGCGTGCTGCACGTCGACGACGAGCCCGACCTCGCTGACCTGGCGTCGACGTTCGTCGAGCGCGAGGACGAACGGTTCACGGTCGAGACGGCGGCGAGCGCCAGCGAGGGGTTGGAGCGCCTCGACGAGGCGGCGTTCGACTGTATCGTCTCCGATTACGAGATGCCCGGGCGGAACGGGATCGCCTTTCTCGAGACCGTCCGTTCGGAGTACCCGGAGCTGCCGTTTATCCTCTATACCGGCAAAGGAAGCGAAGAGGTCGCGAGCGACGCGATCTCCGCCGGTGTGACCGATTACCTGCAGAAAGGGAGCGGCACCAGTCAGTACACCGTTCTGGCGAACCGGATCGCGAACGCCGTCGAGCAGTACCGGTCGAAGCGCGAGCTCGAGACGAGTCGCGAGCGGTTGTCCCTGTTTTTCGACCAGTCTCCGCTCGGTGTCATCGAGTGGAACGACGACTTCGAGGTCGCCCGCATCAACGAGCGGGCCGAAGCGATCCTCGGATACGGCGCGGACGACCTGGTCGGCGACTCGTGGGAGCGGATCGTTCCCGACTCCGACCGCGAGCCGGTCGGTAACGTCGTTTCGAACCTGCTTCGTGACGAGGACGGCTATCACAGCATCAACACGAACGTCCGTCGGGACGGGGAGCGGATCGTCTGTGAGTGGCACAACCGAGTCGTCACCGACGACGACGGAGAGACCGTCGCGGTGTTTTCGCAGTTTCAGGATATCACGGACCGGAAAGCGCGCGAACCGGCCGGTGAACTCGAAACTCGGGTGATGGACGAAGCGCCGGTCGGCATCACGCTCTCGGACCCATCCCGCGACGACAACCCACTCGTGTACGCGAACGATCGGTTCGAGCAGCTCACCGGTTACACCGAGTCCGAGGTTCTCGGCCGGAACTGTCGGTTCCTCCAGGGGGAGCGGACCGCTGGGGAACCGGTGGCAGCGATGCGGACGGCGATCGACGCCGGCGACCCGGTCACCGTCGAACTGCGGAACTACCGCGAGGACGGCACCGAGTTCTGGAACCGCGTCTCGATCGCCCCGGTTCGAACGTCCGACGGCGAGATCACGAACTACGTCGGCTTTCAGCGGGACGTGACCGGCGAGAAGGAACGGGAACTCCAACTCGAGCGGAAAGAACGGCGCTTTCAGGCGATATTCGACGATCCGAACATCCTCGTCGGGCTGATCGACACGGACGGGACGGTCCTCGATATCAACCGGACGGCGATGGAGTACGTCGCTGCCACGCGCGAGGAACTCATCGGGCAGCCCTTCTGGGCGACGCCGTGGTTCGACCATTCCGAGGCCGTCCAACGGGCGGTCGAAGGGTGGATCGACCGTGCCGCCGACGGGGAGTACGTCGAGTTCGAGGCCGATCTCGTGGGCCCAACCGGTGAGCCGTACACGGTCGAGGGTGTCTTCAGACCGGTGACGAACGACGACGGAGAGGTCGTCTCGCTACTCGTCTCCGACCGCGACATCACCGAGCGCAAACGACGGGAGCGCGAACTACGGCAGTACGAGGCGTATCTCGAGGAGTCGTCCGATATCGTTACCGTCCTCGACGAGGCCGGCACGATCACCTACCAGAGTCCCGCAGTCGAGCGGATTTTGGGATACGAGACGGACGCGCTCGTCGGCCGGAACGGGTTCGGCTATGTCCATCCGGACGACGAGGACGAGGTGCGCGAGGCGTTTAGCGACCTCGTCGCCGGGCCGGAGGAGATGGTGACCGTCGAGTGCCGGTTCAGGACCGCCGACGACGCGTGGCGCTGGCTCGAGATCCGAGGGACGAATCGACTCGACCACGACGCGGTCGAGGGAATCGTGACGAACAACTGGGACATCACCGGACGGATCGAGCGCGAGCAGGAACTCGAAGAGACGAACGCGTTGCTGTCCACGCTCATCGAGACATTCCCTGTGGGCGTTCTCGCCGAAGACGAGTCGCGAAACGTCTTGATGGTCAACGACCGACTGCTCGAACTGTTCGACACGTCCCGCGCTCCCGACGAGGTGATCGGAACGGATTGCGAACGACTGGCCGCGGAGCTCGGCGAGCGATTCGTCGACCCGGAGCGGTTCGTGGCCCGGATCGCGGACCTCGTGGACCGACGCGACTCCGTCCGCGACGAGGAGGTGTCGCTGCGGGACGGCCGCACGTTCGCTCGCAGTTACGAGCCGATCGAACTCCCGGACGGCTTCGGCCATCTGTGGGTCTATCGTGATATTACCGACCGGAAGGACCGCGAGCAGGCCCTCACAGAGGAGCGGGATCGACTCGACGAGTTCGCGAGCGTCGTCAGTCACGACCTTCGCAACCCGCTGAACGTCGCCCAGGGGCGGTTGAAGTTCGTCCAACGAGAGTGTGACACCGAGCACCTCGAGGCGATCGCCACTGCACTACACCGGATCGAGCGGATCACCGAGGACGTGCTCTGGCTGGCCCGCGAGGGACGAGATATCGGGGCACTGACTCCCGTCGCCCTCGACGCCGCTATCGACGATGCGTGGACGCTCGTGACCGACGACGTGGCCCACGCCGAGCTCCGACGTGCGACCGACGGCGACCCGCTGCCGCCGATCGAAGCCGACGACGACCGGCTCTATCAACTGCTGGAAAACCTGTTCGGGAACGCCGTGGAACACGGCGGCCAGGACGTGGTCGTCACCGTCGGCGCACTCGAAGACGGCTTCTACGTCGAGGACGACGGCCCGGGCATCCCCGAAGGCGAACGCGACGATATCTTCGACGCGGGATACTCGACGAGGGAAACGGGCACCGGCTTCGGACTGAACATCGTCGAACAGATCGCCGAGGCCCACGGGTGGGACATCTCCGTTACCGAGGGGGCAGACGGTGGCGTGCGCTTCGCGATCAGGGGCGTCGTTTTCGCCGCCGAGTAGCGACGGTCGCCCGTCGCGGTGTCGGTGTCGCCACTCGGCGTCGGGTAGGGCACGAACTGCAACCCCGGCGCATCGGCCAGGTCGGTCGACCGGCCGGCCGGCTCCGCGCCGTCTCCGGTCGTCTCGGTCGCCAGTTCCGGAGGTGGTTCGCCCTCGGTCTGGAACACCTCGAACACCGGCAGGGGGACGACCCCAGGATTATTGCCGGTTTAGCCCAAGGTAGAGTCGAAATGAGTACTGATTCTCGGGCGTCGTCTGGGATCGATGGGCTCGATACCCTGCTGCACGGTGGATTCCCCCCGAACCGGACGTACATGGTCCGTGGACGGTCCGGAACGGGAAAGACGATCCTCGGATATCACTTTCTCGCTGCGGGAATTGCCGACGGAGAACCCGTCCTGTACGTCACCTTCGAGGAGCCAGCGGCAGAGCTGATAGCGAACGCGGAGACCCTCGGGTTCGACTTCTCGGACCTGCCGATCTTGGACCTGAGTCCGACGGGCGGCGAGTTCACCGACGAGGAGTCGTACTCCGTGCTGAAGCCCAGCGAAGTCGAGGGAGAGTCGACGAAGTCGGCTATCGCCGACGCCGTCGAGGAGCACGGGCCCGACCGTGTCGTCATCGACCCCCTCTCACAGTTGCGCCATCTCTCTCCGGACGAGTACCAGTTCAACAGGACTGCCGCGTCGTTGATGCGGTATCTCAAGGACGCGGGGGCGACGACGCTCTTTACGAGCCAACCGGACGCACAGCAGGCCGACGAAGGGCTCCAGTATCTCTGTAACGGCTCGGTAACCGTCTCACGGACCGACGAAGGTCGGTTCCTCGAAATCGAGAAGCTCCGGGGGACGGACTTCCGAAGCGGCACCCACGCGCTCCGCATCGACGACGGCCGAGGAGTTCGGGTCTTCCCCAAGGTCAGCCCGGCGAACCATCACCATGCGTCGGCGTTCGAGACGGTGTCGTCGAACGTCGAGTCGCTCGACGCGTTGCTCGGTGGCGGCCTCGAACGGGGGAGCATCACGCTCGTCTCGGGGCCGAGCGGCGTCGGTAAGTCGACGACCGCTACGACGCTGGCCAGGGCCTTCACTGCCCGGAACGAGCGAGCGGCTCTCTACCTGTTCGAGGAGAGCGCGGAGAGTTTCACACACCGCTCGGCGGCCGTCGGGCTCTCCGTGAGCGAACAGATAGAGTCGGGCGACATGGTCGTCGAGGCTATCGAGCCGCTGACGCTGTCTGCCGACGAGTTCGCCGACCGGGTCCGGACGGAAGTCGAAGAGAACGACACGAAGTTCGTGCTCATCGACGGGACTGCTGGCTACGAACTGAGCCTCCACGCGGAGGGAAGCGACCTCCGGAAGGAACTCCACGCCTTGGCACGCTATCTCCGCAATATCGGCGTGACGGTGGTGATAACCGACGAGATACAGGACGTCACCGGCGGTTTCCGGGCCTCGGATAGCCACGTCAGCTATCTCGCGGACAACATCTTGTTCCTCAGATATATCGAAGTGCGTGGCGACGTTCGGAAGGCTGCCGGTGTCCTGAAAAAACGGTTCGGGTCGTTCGAGTCGACCCTGCGTTCGTTCCGTATCGACCGTGACGGGATCCACATCGGGGACCCCCTCGACGACCTTCGCGGCGTCCTGACCGGGACACCGACCTGGGACGGCGAGAGGTAACCGTGAGCGACGAGGAGCCACCGTCCACTGGAGAGAGGGGGCCCGGAACAGCGACGGGTCCCGACAGGATTCTCCTCCTCGTCCAAGGTCAGCGCAACCGAGACCTGCTCGTGGACTTGCTCGGCGACTACGAGGTGGTCGTGGCTCCACCGGAGGCCGACGAACCGCTCCCGAACTTCGACCTCTGTATCGTCGGCGAAGCGACCTACCGCACGGTCGCCGAGACGCTCGAAAGCCGAAAGGAGAGCGCAGGAGAGCGCTACCTGCCGGTGCTCCTGCTGGTCGGAGCGCGCGAGGGACGCGACGTCTCCCAGCCCTTACACGGAGCGGCTGACGATACCCTCTCCGTTCCAACGACGGAGGCAGTCGTCGAGTCGCGTGTCGAGTCGCTCCTCCGGACCCGTCGCCAGTCACTGCAACTCGCGCTGTATCGGCGGGCGATGGACGATGCGACGGTCGGTATCAGCATCACGGACGCCGCCGACGACCAGGCGTTGACCTACGTCAACGACGCGTACGTGGAGATGACGGGGTACGACCGCGAGGAGGTGCTGGGTCGAAACTGCCGATTCCTGCAGGGCGAGGCGACCGAATCGGAGCCGGTCCAGCGCCTTCGCGAGGCCATCGACGCGGGCGAGGCGGTGAGCGTCGAGCTTCGAAACTACCGGAACGACGGAACCGAATTCTGGAACCACCTCGAGATCTCCCCGGTCTACGACGACACGGGAGAGCTCACCCACTATATCGGCTTTCAGTCCGATGTCACCGCTCGAAAACGGGCTGAGGAGCGACTGCGCGAGGAGACGGAGACGCTCGAAGGGCTGTTCGAGACGAGCCCGACGGGCATCGCAGTGATCGATGCCGACGGACGGATCGTCCGGGCGAACGCGGCAGCCGAAGACGTCCTCGGACTGGAGCGCTCAGACGTCGTCGGCCGCGCGTTCGACGAACCGAGCTGGGAGGTCGTCGGAGAGAGCGGTGAGCCGCTCGACAGCGCGGACCTCCCGTTCGAGCGCGTGATGGCAACCGGTGATACCGTCCGAGGAGTCGAGCACGGCATCGCCGAGAGCGGCGAGACACGCTGGCTCTCGATAAACGCCGCCCCCCTGACCGGCGAGTCGGGCGAGCGAATCGGTGTTATCTCGACCATCGAGGACATTACCGAACGACGGGCACAGGAGCGTGAACTGGAGCAACTGGTCGATTTCCTCGATCAGATGCAGGTTATCGCCGACGTCGGCGGCTGGGAGGTAGACGTTGACGTCGGTGAGGTCGAACACACCGAACGGCTCGCCGAACTGCTCGGTGTCTGGCCGCGAACCGAACTCGACCTCGAAGAGGCGTTCGACCTTTACCACCCGGACGACGAAGTGGACGTCCGTGACGCGTTCGAACGGCTGGTGGCGACCGGTGAGCCACAGGAACTCGACTGTCGCATCCAGACGGCGTCCGGTGAGACCAGATGGGTGCACGTTCGAGGTGAACCACACCAGTCCGAGTCGTCTGTCTACCGAGGCACCGTTCAGGACATCACCGATCGCAGGGAGCGCGAGCGGAACCTCGAAGAGACGAAAGACCTGCTCGAGTCCGTGTTCGACGCCTCACCCATCGGGATACTCGCAGTGGACGTGGACGGCATCACACGACTCTGGAGTGAAGGGTGCGAGCGCATCTTCGGCTGGTCCGAAGAGGAGGCTCTCGGCGAACAGCTACCGAACGTCCAAGCGGAGAAGCAAGCGGAGTTCGACGAACTGCGAACCGAAGTGATAGAGGGCAAACAACCGGTTGTAGGCTACGAAACGGTTCGCCAGCGGAAAGACGGGTCGCTCGTCGACGTAGCGCTCACGACGGCCCCGATGCGGGATAGCGACGGTGAGGTCACCGGCGTGGTCGGCCTCCTCGAAGACCTCACCGACCAGAAACAGAGACAGGAGGAACTCGAGCGATACGAGCGTATCGTCGAAACGACGAGCGACCTGATATACACGCTCGACGAAGACCTGACGTTCGAGTCGTCGAACCCGGCGACGGCAGACTTCTTGGGGCAGTCGGCGGACACCATCGTCGGCGAACATCTCTCGGTAGTGTTCGGCAAAGAGCACACGAGAGTTCTGACCGACGCGATACTGGATCTTCTGGCCGAGCAAGCGACAGAGAAGACGGTAGAGACGATACTCGTCGACTGCGACGGGAGAGAGCGACAGTACCAGACGACCGTCTCGGTCCGTCCGTCCGACCGACAGATAGGAGAGGTCGTCTGTGTCGGACGTGACATCACCGAGTTGCAGGAGCGCGACCGCCGACTCTCCGTCTTCGACCGAGTGCTTCGGCACAACCTCAGGAACAAGATGCACGTCGTCCAGGCGTGGGCGGAGCGACTCGAGGAGGATCGGACGGACGTGACTGTGGGAGACGCCGCCGGCAATATTCTGAAAGCCAGTGACGAACTGCTCGCACTCGCGGAGCAAGTCAGGAAGTTCGAGACCGTACTGGACCCCGGTGCGACCGACGTCGTCACGACCATCGACGTGGCGGAGTGCGTGGAGGAGGTCGCATCGGAGGCGGAGTTGAGTTACCCCGCCGCATCGATCTCGGTCGAGACACCGTCGGTCGCGGAAGCAGCGGTCCACGAGGCGTTCGAACTGGCCGTGAACGAGCTGGTCGACAACGCGGTGAAACACACCGGAGAGCGCCCTTCGGTACAGATATCGGTCGTGGTAGACGACGAGTCGGACGCCGTGCTCGTTCGTGTCGCCGACGACGGGCCGGGAATCCCCACGCTCGAACGACAGTCGGTCACCGCCGGGAAGGAGTCACCACTCCAGCACACCAACGGACTCGGACTGTGGTTCGTGCGGTGGATAGCGACGAACAGCGGTGGTTCGATGCGTATCACCGACGACGAGCCGACAGGGGCCGTCGTCGAACTTCGATTCTCCCGGGAGTGACGCGACGGGGCGACCACAGTCGTCGTCCACGGATTCCGGGAGCGCTCTTCGGCCCGTCTGGAAGCACGCGTCTCTTGTCCGGTGGTCCGGGTTTTCGGCGAGTGCTGTGGCAGCCCCACCCGGAATCGCTGGGTTTGCCACGACCAGAGGGCCCTCGTGTCATCCCTCGACGGGTTCGTCGTCGTCCGACGCGGCGAGTTCGTCGGCGAACACCGCGGTCACATCCGTCACGCCCACGAGTTCCGCGAGACCGAACGCGAAGTACGTCTCGTCGGTCGGCGGACGGAACTGGTCGTCTTCGGTACCACCGGACGTGACGCTCCACTCCTCGAGACCGACTCCAGCCTGTGCACGGTCGAGGACGGGTTCCTCGGTGAGATCGCTCCCGCCGCCGCTGTACTTCTCGGTGTTGCCGGTATCCGCAGAAGCATCAGTCGGCCCACAACTGCACGTACGTATATGTAGGAGCGGCGTGCATATATCACCGGATTCCGATTCATGCAAACCGAACAGCGCGTTCAATCGATGTTCGGTGTCGGGTCGCTACTCGGGCTGGCTGTCGTATTCGTCGTGTTCACGCTGGTACGGCTGTCGGAGGCGAGCGGGTCCGGGTTGGCCCAGCGTGTCGCGCTGGGGCTCACCGTCGCGCTCGGACTGTCGTTGGCCGCGGGCGGGCTCGGGATCGTCCGCTACGACTTGACGAGCTACGCCCCCCGTATCGCCGGGTGGACGTATCTCGGGGCCGCTGCATTGCTGGTGGCCGTGAGTCTCAATACGGTCCTCTTCGAGGTGATTCGCCCGGGGTATACGATCGCGCTCTACCTCGTTACGAACGCCGCCGCTGGCGGTGCAGTGCTCGGGTTCGTGATCGGGTTGTACGACGGCCACCAACGGCAGAGCCATACGGAACTCGCAGCTAAACAGCGCGAGGCGACGGCACTGTCGACGCGCTTGAGCGTTCTCAACCGTGTGTTGCGCCACGATATTCGCACCCGGGCCCAGGTGCTCCGGGGGCATTCCGAGCGACTCGCGTCGGGCGATCTGGCGCCGACGAACGCCGCGGTCAACATCGACCAGACCACCGATCGGCTGCTCAACCTCTCGGAGGAGGCACGCGAACTGGAACAGCTGCTCGAACACGACGCGTTCGAAACCGAGGCCGTCGATATCGTCACCGTCGTCGAGGGAGCTGTCCGGACGGTCGAAACGACCCACTCGAGGCTGACGCTGACGCTGGACCTCCCCGACGAACGACGAGTACAGGCGCCCCCGCTGTTCAGACAGGCTATCGAGCACGTCCTCGAGAACGCCGCCGAACACAACGACAGTCCCGACCCGCGGGCGGAGGTCACCGTCGAGGCCCCCGAAGCGGGGATGGTTGCACTCTCGATCGCCGATAACGGACCGGGGATCGACCAGAACGAGCTGATCCACAATACGGGGGCGGCCGAGACGGGGCTCGAACACAGTACGGGCCTGGGGCTCTGGTTGGCAACGTGGATCGTCGAAGAGGGAGGCGGCACGTTAGCGGTCGAGACACCGTCCTCTGGGGAATTCGGGACCGTCGTCACGCTCAGGGTTCCCACGGTCTGAGCGACCGCGGCGATCGACGGCGCTAATCCGACCGGTCAGCCGTCTGTGGCGGCTGCCGACAGTGACTCTGGACGAACGCGTGGTAGCGGAACCGACAGTAGCCGTTAGAACTTTTCACTCGTAAATCGAGACACTAACCGATGGACCACCTCGGCGATGTTTCCGTCGAAGACATCCGAGGTACCCTCGACACCGTCGAGAAGAACAAGCCGACACAGCGGTTGTTAGCGGCGATCGCGTACGAGAACGGAGTAACACAAACTGAGCTTGCCGAGTGGCACGACACCGAGCGACGAACGATCTACAGTTGGCTGATGCGATTCGACACGGACGAGTCGCTCGAGCAAGCTGTCTCTGATGCTCTTCGATCCGGAAGAAAACGAAAGCTCTCGGAATCACGGCAAGAAGAGTTCGAACGTACGGTTCACCAACCGCCCGAAGAAGTCGGGATCGACGCGCCGGCGTGGACGCCGGCGCTCGTCCGGGAATTTCTCGAAGACACCTACGGCGTCGAGTACTCCCGTTCGAGTCGCCGGCGGCTGCTGAAAGAAGCTAGATCGAGTTCTCAGAAGCCTCGCCGGTCGGCCGCCGAAGCCGAAGAGGGCGGCTGCTGTTTCTCACCGTTCATCGAGTACGTCACCGCCGATCACACAAAAGTATAATTTTCGATGTATACAAAGAATTCGAATACTATTAGATCGTCGTGCCGGGTGGTGCGCCGTACGTCCAGGCGTCGGCCGTCACGGACCTGACGGGCCGTGACGACCTCGTCTTCGTCACGTTGCCCGCGTATTCGCCGGAGCTCGATCCCGTCGCAGAGTGCTGTCGGCAGCTCCGAGACGCACTCAGCAACCGACTTTTCGACTCGCTCGACGAGCTCACGGCGGCGATCGACACCGCGATAGACCAAATTCCGGTCGAAGAGTGAGCAACTATTTCTAACTACTACTGCAGCAGGTACGTCTGAAAGAGTTCTTCGACGGCGGTCCGGACGGTTTTTGCACGACCTTCGACAACAGGCTCCCTCCAGCCGACGCCCCCCTCGTCGGTCGTCAGCTTCAGTATGGGCCACCGTGGCGGGACCTCGAACGGTTCGTATTCAGTAATTTTCGTCCCTCAAGAAAGCGAACACGATCTCGGGATTCGATTCTATTTTCACCATCTGGAATCCTACTGTCTTGATGTCCTTGTCTACTTACATCCTAAAGTATACTTTTTTGCCGTCTATACATACGAATGTTCAGCCTTGTAGACTTCGAGACCTATCTCGTTAGCCTAGCCCGTCGGAAACGATTCGCATTTTTAAACTCGACTGTGTATTCCATCTATAGACATGTTGTCGTCGTGCCACCTATTGTTCAGCCCTGTTGAATTCGTATATCGGTTGGACGCCGAGGGAGGCGTAACCCCGGTTAGAAATTACAATAATAGAATTGTAATACGTGGCGTGCGAGCGAATAGATTGCACCGTATGGGGCCGAGACAGGGAGGACTACTGGGTCAGGTTCGTCGGGGATTTTTTCGATAGAGTTGAACAGTCCGGGAAAGACGTCGAACGCCGCGTCAGATCAGGAGTGGGCCAGTTTTATTTCGATCATCCGCGCAGTGTCGATGATTTTGTCCGCGAGTCGCTCCTGATACTCACCGTTCCACTGATCCGAGAGGCCGGTGATGCTAACCGCACCTATCGGCTCGTCGTTATTCGAAACTGCTGCCGCGACGCAGTAGAGGTCCTCGGCTCGACCTTCGACGTCTTCGGCGTAGCCTCGCGTGCGGATGGTCTCCAACTCCGCGAAGAGTTCCTCGTAGGACGTGATCGTTTGCTCGGTGTGGCGGGGAAGCCCATGCTCGTCGATGATTCGCTCAACTGTCTCCCGTGACAGTGCGGCAAGGATCGCCTTCCCCATAGCAGTTGCATGGATATCGAGCGTGGTCCCTGCAGCGTGCCCGTAGTCCTCGCTTAGTACACTCACTCTCTGTCTTGTCGCTTCGAATTCCGTTGAGACGGACGGTGGCTCAGTCGGACTGTCTCCGTGGGTCTCTCGGAGGTACAGGAGACGTACCTTCCCGTTCTCAAACAGTCCCAAGTTAACCAGTTCGTTTGTTTCTCTCGCGAGTGAGTCGATCTCTTCGCGCCCCTCTCGATATAGTTCGACGCTCTCTCGCGTCTGTTCACCCATTCTGAGCAACTTGAGCGAAGGACTATATTCCTGACCGGATTTGACGACGTACCCGGCTTCGATCAACGACTGAAGATGGAGGTGGACAGTGCTCTTCGGGAGTGAAGTGGCCTCTGAGAGTTCTGTAATACCGGCGCCGTCCGCCTGTGTGAGCTGTTCAAGGACGTTGAATTGCTTCTGTGACGATTGCAGAACAGGCGTATCGTCAGGTGACATATCTAGTTCTAGGTCCGCACGATTAAAAATTAGCTGGTGATAAACAGGTACCGTAAGCCGTCGACGAACTATTCAGCACCATCGAATCGGGCTGGATCACGATAAGGACTCGAGCGGCGTCGCGACCCCTTCGAGTGTTCACTCGAGAAGTGGGAACTCGGTTACTCGTAGATTCGTCGCGCCATATGGGACGAGGGTCAAGCTCTGGGTGTCGGTGTCGGTCCGCGTCGGACTCCGCTGTATCTCGCCGGCCCAGTTGTTTTCTAGTTGCCACTCCGGCGCGAGCGCCCCGTCTACGTTCAGTTCGACCGGGGGGTCCTCGGGGTCGAACGGGACCTTCCCAGGCGACCGGCGTTCGAGATCTGTCGTCGCCGACGGGTCAGTGGCATCCAGATCGAGCGCGTAGTTCCAGAGTTCGGTCGGGTGATACTCCCAGTCACCAGCCGGTGGCGTCCCGCCGACCAACTTCCGCTCGGCGTCGATTGGTAACGAAAAGACGAGTGGGCCGCGATGCAGCGCGACGCTCCCGTTGTAGCGACGTTCGGCGGACAGTTGTGTCGACAGCGAAAGCGAGACTTCGTCACCTGGCTCCCACGCCTGATCGAGGACGTGATAGCTTCCCGTCTCAGGGACTGTTTTGCCGCTGGAGGTCGTGATAGACGCGCCGTCCGCCCACTCCGGAATCCGCAGATAGAGCGGGAATGTCGTCGTTGCTTCGACGTTTATCCGAAAGGTGATTTCGTCTTCGAAGGGGTAGTCGGTCTCCACGACTACGCCGACTGGAGTTCCGTCCTCGAGGGTCGTCTGAACCTCGGAAGGAGCGTACGCCACTGCCGCGAGCCCGCCGTCGGGCGAACGCATCCAGAGGTTGGCCGCAAACTTCGGCCACCCCTGATGGAAGTTGGCGTGACAACATCCGAAGTGGGGTGTCTGTCCAAAGATGTTCGCCTCGGGGCCATTGGTCCAGGGTCGTTCGGCGACGGTACAGAGAACCTGATTGGCTTCTTGATCGTACTGGTGGGCCCACATGTCTGGGGTGAACGTCGCCGGAAGGGCGTTGTACGCGATCCGTTCGAGCCGGTCCGCGAACGCGGGGTCACCGAGGGTTGACGCGAGATATTCCAGCGAGTACATGTACTCGACGACTGCACACAGTTCGGTCCCTTGGGAGGGATTCTTTCCAGAGAAGTGCTCGTCGCCGGTGAACAGGCCGGTCGCCTGCCCATGGAAGCGGTCGAGGTTGTCGATCCCCTCGTAGACAGCGCTGCTGTGGTCTCCTGTCGCGCTCTGACGGTGACGAACGGCCGGCGCCTTGATCCCCATAGCGTTGTTTACGACGTGCGTCTCCATCTTCGGGTCGTCCTGTTTGCGTTTGAATTGGAAGTTCTGAAAGTGGTCCGTCCAGTCGAACCCACGGCCAATTAGCAACTCGACGAGATCGAGGATCCACGCTTCGCCGGTCTCCTCAAACAGCCAGTGCAGCGTGACGGCTAGATCCATCCACCGCATCTCGGCCCAGTCGCCGATTGACCAGTTGTCTGGGTGTTCCATGAGGTACTCGGCAAACGATTCGATGGCGTCTCGGGCCCGTTCGTCCCCGGTCGCTTCGTAGTGTTGCCGGAGCGACTTGCAGATGACGAACCGTGGCCATGGATCGGACGGGTCCACTGCAGCCCACACCTGTTTCGGGCGGAACCACCCGTCGTCGTCCTGTGCCGCGAGAAATCCCTCGACCCACGTCTCCGCCTTGGCTTGGAGGGTGTCGTCCTCAAGTAGGTGCGCCAGGGGTACCAGGCCGTCGGCGTAGTACGGACCACGCTCCCAGCCGTCACGCTTGCCGTCGAGCCAAGCGTTGTCCGCCAGATCCTCCCAGATCTCGTCGATACTGCCGGTCAACCCGTCGGCTTGGACGCGCAACTGGCGGCGGAGCCAACCGCGTGGTGTGACTGCACCGAGAGGTAGCGGGTTGAACGCTCTTGGAGATAGTTGCGGGGAATTACTAACGACCATAGAGACTAACGCTACCGCACCCGTATAAGTATACTGGCGTTCGAGATGGATCTCGACCGAGTCGAAGTGCCTGCCAGCAGTTTCGACAGAGGGTTCGATGGCCTGAACGGTTACCGAAGAGTCGGTCAGACTGTCGTCCACACCGCCCGAAACGGTCTCCGACGACAGGGGTGTGTCTGTCGACGGAGGCAAGCCCACGGGCCATTACCGTGGAACATGGCATGCCGTTCAGCCACTCGATACGTCCCGCAGTCCAAGGATGAAAGAACAAGTATTTATAATTTTTCCCCACTCGTGCTGTCTGTCGACTGGACGCCGGGTGGCGAACTCCAGCGGCGTTTGATTACTTCGCGTACATATTCCGAGGCCGACGCTTATGATGGCGAGACACGTCGCGTGACTGTGGCAGAGACAGTTGTTGTAACTGGTTCACTCGGTGGTGTGAGGAGTTGGATAGTCGAAGACTCGGATCCGAGTACGAGGTCGTTGCAGTCGACCAGACGCGCCCGGAATCGGTAGACTTCGACGGTATCAGCTTCCGAGCACCGGACCTAACCGACCAGGGTGCTACCTGGGAGACAGTCCGCGAAGCGGATCGCCAACCCGTCGGTCACTTCGGTAACGTTCCTCGGCAAGAAGACCACTCCGGCGGCAACGTCTACGAGAACAACGCCACGAGTACGTTCCACGCGCTAGAGGCGGCCCGACGCTCCGGGGCCGATGTCGACGAGGCGTCCAGCGAGACGGTTTAGGGGACCCACTGGCCCGAACCGGAACTGCCGGAGTCGCTTCCAGTAGGCGAGGATCACCCGCCTCGGCCCTGGAACGGCTACGAGACCCCGGAGCTCGCGGGTGAGGCGGCTGCCGAACGAGTGAGGCACGCCTTCGACGGTCACGAGGTATTCAACGCCTTTGCAGCAGACGGTTTCCTTGGTCACGACACGCCGTCAGCGATCGAGGCGGGTCACGATGCTCTCCCTGAGGACTGCGATCTCTCCGGCGAGGAGTCAGCCTACTCGACCGTGAGAGCGGCGTCGATTCTTGGCTGGGAATCCCAGCATTCCTGGAGGACCGCTGAGGAAGAGCCGACCGACGGTCCCGAGTCCGTCCGATCCGAACTTCGCTCCGGTACCGTCGGTGGAGGCCGCCCAGGGTTTCGATGCTGTCGAGCCGCTGGAAGTCGTCGTCGGTCAGTTCGATATCGAGCGCAGTGATGTTCGCTTCAAGCTGATCGACAGTGTTGCAGCCGACGATGGGGATCGTCGTCGGGGTACGCCGAGCCATCCGGGCGAGGACAACCTGATTGCCGGAGACACCCGTTCGGTTGGCGACGGTCCGGACAGCCTCCATCTTCGGACGGGTCTCCATCGTGACGTACCGCTCGGAAACCGGGCGGTCGTCACGGCCGTAACGGCCCGGCAACAGTGGGGAATACGGGAGCATCGTCAGGTCGTGGTCGTCGCAGTAGCTGACGAGTTCGCCGGTCGCCGGCCGCCGACGATCGAAGTCCGAGTAGCGGTGCGGGAGCAGAGACGAGAGCCGTGGCTGGACACAGCTACATTTCGTCAGATGCCGCTCTTCGGCGATCGTGTTGGCGCGAGCGAGCCACCAGCCGTCGTAGTTGCTTGCACCGACGTGGCGGACCTTCCCGGCCTCGACGAGTCGGTCGAAGGTGGCCATCGTTTCCGCGAGCGATGTCTCTCTGTCGTCGACGTGCACGTACAGCGGATCTACGTAATCGGTATCGAGTCCACACGGTAGCTGCCTGTGGTATCGAAGTAAGTGCTGTGTTCACGTCAGTCGAAACAGCGAGCGGACTGCTCGAGACTCAGTCGTTGTCCGAGCGATGCCACACCTGCATGTCGCCCGGTTCGCGGTTGTCCCATGCGTAGTATGGAATCAGCTCCAGCGAACTTGGTTCGTTGTCGGTTTCGGTCGCGGGCCTGTAAAGTTCCCCGTCCCAGCCGTCGAGTGACGGGACTGCGACGTCTACCGACAGGACGGTCACACCGTTGAGCAACGCTGTGTCGTGGGTCTCTTTGACATCGGCATCGTCGGGGACTCTGTACTGGTGGAGCGGCCGGTCGTTGTCGACGGCTTCGGCAGTATAGACGAGTGGGCCACGCTCGACGGCGACCCGTCCCGCGTCGGCCTCGACATCCGGGTGAGCGGCCACAACCGTCGGCTCCTGAGCGAAGGTGAGTTCGACAAGTTCTCCGTCCCAGGCTCGTTCGAGACGGACGTAGTCGCTCTCACCATGATCGACCGGTTCGCCGTCGATAGTGACCGTGGCCTCGGCGCACCACTCTGGAACCCGAAAGTTCACAGGGACGGTCCCGTTGGCCTCGATCACGACAGAGACCCCCTCGTCCCACGGAATCGCACTAGACTGGTCCAGCGTCACATCGATACCGTCGACGGTCGTCTCCAGTGTGCTGCCGATGTACTGGTTCACCGAAAGTTCGCCGCCGCTGGTCGAATACAGGTACTGCCCGAGTGAAGCGAACAGGCGGGCAGCGTTGGGCGGACAACAGGCGCAGGTGAACCAGCCCTTCCGATGGTGGTTACCCGAACTGGCCAGCGGATTCACGTAGAAGAAGCGTTTGCCGTCGAGGCCAACGCCAGCAAGGAAGCCATTGTACAGCGTCCGCTCTATCAGGTCTGCGTACTTCGCCTCGCGGGTCAACTCGAACAGTCGCTGGTTCCAGAAGACGCTCCCGATGGCGGCACAGGTCTCGGCGTACGCGGTGTCGTTCGGGAGGTCGTAGTCCTCGGTAAACCCCTCGTGTTCGTGTTCCGGTCCGATACCCCCGGTAACGTACATCTGTTTGGTCGTCATGTTCTCCCAGAGGCGGTCGAGCGCCGCTCGCAACTCGTCGTCGCCTCGTTCGGCCACTAAGTCGGTCATAGCAGCGTAGAGGTACATTGCACGGACCGAGTGGCCATCGGCCGCGTCTTGGTCGCGGACTGGTGCGTGTGCCTGGGCGTAACTGCCGTCATACTCTCCCTCTTCGAGAAAGACGGTCTTCGACCCATCGTGTATCGACCCCTCCCAGTCGTCGGAGCTGAACTCGTCACCAGCGATCTCAGAGAGGTGAGCCAGTTCCCACTCCAGCCGGTCGTCGTGGCCTCGCAGATCCACGAAGTACTGTGCGAGGTCGAGGTAGCGGTCCTCGTCGGTCACTCGGTAGAGTTTGACCAGCGCGAGTTCGATCTCCTCGTGGCCGGGAACGCCATCGATCTCGTCGCCGAACACGTCGTCGACGTGGTCGGCAAAGTCGACGGCCACGTCGAGCAGCGTCGTCTCGTCGGTGGCCTCGTAGTGCGCCACCGCTGCCTCGATCAGGTGGCCCGCGCAGTACAGTTCGTGGAGCATGTGGAGGTTGGTCCACTTCTTTTCCGGCTCGACGAGCTGGAAATATGTATTTACGTACCCATCGGGTTCCTGCGCATCCGCGACGAGACCGATTACTTCGTCAACTCGCTCACGTAGGTCGGGGTCGTCCCCTTTCGTGAGTTCATAGCTCGCCGCCTCGATCCATTTGTAGGCGTCACTGTCCTGGAACCACATCCCCTGGAAGCCGCCCTCTTTCCCGTCGATAGCTCGCCGGAAGTTCTCTAGAGTCCCTGACTCCTCGAGTTGCTCGTACTGGTACTCGATGGTCACGTCGCGGTTACGGGTGACCCACGGAGACCAAAACTCGTCGTCGATCTCGACTTCGCCGATGGCTACGGAGTACTGCGCGCCGGTCATGATACCGATCTCGACTTGCGCAGGCATAGGAATAAACGTATGGGGCTACTCTCACAGGCCGCCGTCATCAACACCTGTCGGTCCGGCTACACCACCGCCCGATACCAGGCAGAAACATAGATTTTTATAACAGCATGAGCAGTTTCAAACGTGACTTACGACAGTTGCCAGCCGCTGAAGCCAGTGAGTCTTACCGACGCGAGCATCGACGACGACTTTTGGACGCCCCGGATTCAGACGGTCCGAGACTCAACGATCGACTTCGTCTACGACCGCCTAGTCGAATCAGGCCGCATTGAGAACTTCCGGATCGCGGCCGGCGAAGCGGACGGAGATTTTCAGGGACGGTTCTACAACGATTCGGACGTCTACAAATGGCTCGAGGGAGCCTGCTACTTCCTAACGACCGATTCGGACGCAGACCTACGTGAACGCGTCGACGAACTGGTCTCACTGATAGCTAGCGCCCAAGAGGCGGATGGCTACTTGAACACGTACTTCCAGCTCGTCGAACCGGAGCAGAAGTGGACGAACCTCCACGTGCTCCACGAGCTATACTGCGCCGGACATTTGTTCGAGGCAGCGATCGCACACTCCGAAGCAACAGGCGAAGACAGCCTCGTGAAGGTAGCGACGGCGTTGGCCGACCATATCGACGAGCGGTTCGGGCCGGACGGTTACCGCGGTGTGCCAGGTCACGAAGGGATCGAACTCGCGCTGGTCAAACTCTATCGGGAGACCGGCGAGCAGCGATATCTTGATCTCGCAGAGCACTTCGTCGATCACCGCGGCGATCCGGACTCGCGGTTGAAATACGAGGCGTTTCACCCCGAAGAGATAGCTGGGGACGCTTACGACCACGTCGTCGAGGACGGTGAGTACGATGGACGGTACTTCCAAGATCACGCGCCGTTGCGCGAACAAGAGACCGTTGAGGGGCACGCCGTCCGTGCGATGTATCTGTACACAGGTGCGGGCGATGTGGCGATAGAGACTGGCGACGACGAACTGGTCGCGGTGCTTGAGCGGCTGTGGGAGAACATGACCGAGCGTCGAATGTACGTCACCGGCGGGATCGGGTCCTCTCACGAAGGCGAACGTTTCACTGGAGATTACGACCTCCCGAATGAGACGTCGTACGCCGAAACGTGCGCGGCGCTTGGCAGTATCATCTGGAATCGGCGGCTCCTCCAGTTGACCCGCGAGGCGAAGTACGCCGACCTCCAGTCACGGACGCTCTACAACGCTCTGCTAGCGGGACTCTCACTCGACGGGACCCGATTTTTCTATGCGAACCCCCACGAGATGGGGCCGGAAGGACACCCACTGCACGATGAAGATCCGAACCGGTTCGCAGCCCAGCGACAGGGCTGGTTCCAGACAGCCTGCTGTCCGACGAACGTTCCGCGGCTATTGGCCTCACTTGCGACACAGGTGTACGCGTCGGATGACTCGTCGCTGTACGTGAACCACCACATCGGAAGCGAGGCGACGGTCGTGGTCGACGATACGACCGTGACGGTCGAACAGGAGTCGTCGTTTCCGTGGGATGCCGAGTCGTGTCTGACGGTGACACCTGCTCAACCCGCGACGTTCGAGCTCGCGCTCCGCATCCCGGAGTGGTGTACTGACGTTTCGGTAACCGTCGCCGGCGAGGAGACGGAAGCCACGCCCGGTGAGTTTCTCCACGTCGAGCGCGAGTGGACGGCCGGCGACAAGATCGTCTTCGAGGGATCGTTCCCCGTCACGTTCGTTCGCGCCAACCCGAACGTCCGATCGGCGAGTGGCGCAGTTGCCGTCCAACGGGGCCCGGTCGTCTACTGTCTGGAGGGCCAGGACAGTCCACGTCCACTCCATCAGCTCCGGCTCCTGCCGGACGGGGACACCGTCGTCGACCACGACCACGAACTGCTCGACGGGGTCACCACGCTCGACCTCGATGCGCTCGTCCCCGAGGAATCCTGCTGGGCGGGCGGACCACTCTATCAGCCCGATAGCGAGACGACAGTCGAAACGACGACCGTCCGCGCCATTCCCTACTACGGGTGGGCCAATCGCGGCGAAGACGAAATGCGCGTTTGGGTCGATGCGGAGTCGTCGCAGCTCTGACTGACGCCGATGACGAAATCGGTGTCGGCCATTAGGATGTGTTCACCGCCCGTATCGGTCCGCCTGCCGGTACCGAAGCTATTAGCCGTTCGCTCTCGAGGATAGGGTATGCCGGCAGGAAACCGAGCGCAAGCCGAGTCGCTACCGATCACGGATGTCAGTATTGAAGACTCGTTCTGGAGCCCACGTGTCGAGACCAACCGGGATGTGACGGTTGCACACCAGTACGACCAGCTCGAAGCAAACGGCTGTCTGTCGAACTTCCGTCGGGTCGCAGCAGGCGAGTGGGATGGCTTTGAGGGGCCAATGTTCATCGACTCGGATGCCTACAAATGGCTCGAAGCAGCCAGTTACGTGCTCGCGAATCACGATGACCCCGACCTGCGCGATCGAGTTGATGAAGTGGTCGACCTCGTTGCGAACGCGCAGGCTGATGATGGCTATCTCCACACGTACTTCCAACTCGTCGAGCCCGAAGAACGGTGGACGAACCTGAGCTTCATGCACGAGCTGTACTGTGCGGGGCACCTGATCGAGGCGGCGGTGGCGCACTACGAGGCCACCGACGAGGAGACGCTGCTCGACGTGGCCGTCGACTTTGCCGACCACGTCGATAACGTGTTCGGCCCAAACGGTCACAACGGCGTAGCAGGTCACGAGGAGATCGAACTCGCGCTGGTCAAACTCTACCGAGTGACCGACGAGGACCGCTACCTCGACCTCGCACAGTATTTCATCGACGCCCGCGGGCAGGCCTCTTCGCCATTGGCCGCCGAACTCGCGAATATCGACGGGACCGGTGGCGCCGACTTCGTCCACCACGGGCGCCGGGCCGCGGAGGGAGCGCGAAACCACTTCCTGGATGATAATGGCGAGTACGACGGCAGCTACGCCCAAGACCACCTACCCTACCGAGAGCAGGAGACCGTCGAGGGACACGCCGTCCGCGCGACATACGGGTATACAGGTGTCACCTCGCTACTGCAGGAGGTCGAAGATGAGGAACTGTGGGCCGCGATGCAGCGTCTCTGGGAGAACATGACCGAGCACCGGATGTACGTTACCGGGGGTATCGGGTCGGAACACGAACACGAGGGATTTACCGAGGACTACGACCTCCCGAACGACACCGCGTACGCAGAGACCTGTGCCGCCATCGGGAGCGTCTTCTGGAACCGGCGACTGTTCGAACTCACTGGCGACCGTAAATTCGCGGATCTGGTCGAACGGACGCTGTACAACGGCTTCCTCGCCGGTGTTTCAGCGAACGGCGACCAGTTTTTTTACGTAAATCCCTTGGAAACTAATGGCGACCACCACCGCAAAGAGTGGTTCTACGTGGCCTGCTGTCCACCCAACACCGCACGACTGTTGGCGTCGCTCGAACGGTATGTCTACGCCCGGGGTACCGACGGAGAGGCGCTGTATGTGAACCAGTTCATCGGTAGCACAGTTGAAACCAACCTCGGCGGCGACCAAGTATCATTCACCCAGTCCACAGACTACCCATGGGACGGCGAGACGACCGTCGAGTTCACCCACGATGATCCAGCCTCATTCACCCTTCGGATCCGGGTTCCGGAGTGGGCCGAGAATGCGACGTTGACCGTCAACGGCGAATCCAGCGCGGTCGCACCGAGGGACGAGTATACCGCTGTCGAACGCGAGTGGGTGGCGGGTGACGAGGTAACCCTCTCGTTCGAGATGCCGGTCGAGGCGCTCAGAGCGGACCCACGTGTCCGTGCCGACGCCGGCCGCATGGCCCTCTATCGCGGACCACTGGTCTACTGCATCGAGGATGCCGACCAGTCCGTCCCCGTCGAATCGATCACTGTGTCCCACCCCGAACTGTTCGAGCCAGTCCACGACCCAGACCGACTCGGTGGTGTGACCGCGTTGGAAGGGACCGGCACCGCGGCCGACCTTGACGCGTGGTCGGGGTCGCTATATCGCTCGATAAGCGCCGTCGAACGGGCACCCGTCGACGTCGTCGCGGTCCCCTACTACGCCTGGGATAACCGCGACTCTGGGTCGATGACAGTCTGGATACCGGCGTCCTAACCCCTCCTTCAGCCGGAGACCGCTCCTATCTGAGGCGACGGTCCTCGCAAGCTCCGGTGAGTCTCGCCGAGAGACGCCGTGTTGATATAGGGAGTCAACATAGAATCTGGTATGGAGTACGTCAGACTCGGTCAAACTGGGCTGGAAGTCTCGCCGATCTGCTTCGGGACGTGGCGCTTTGGCCTTGAACACGAAGATAGCGGCGTTATCGAGACCGATCGCGAAGAAGCTCACGAACTGCTCGATGCCGTCGCTGAACGGGGTGGCAACTTCATCGACACGGCGAACAGCTACGGAGGAGGTGACTCCGAACGGTGGATTGGCGAGTGGCTCGCAGAGCGCGACCGCGAAGACTACGTCATCGCTTCGAAGTGCTTCTGGTCGACCGTCTCTCGCTTCCAGGAGAACCTCTCGAAAAAGGACGTCAAAGCGGAGGTCGACGGATCCCTTGATCGGTTGGGGACGGACTATTTGGACATCCTCTACTTGCATCGCTTCGACGACCGGACACCCATCGAGCAGACGTTGCGGGCCGTCGACGACCTCGTGAGCGAAGGGAGAGTCCACTACGTCGGCATCTCGACCTGCGATGCTTGGGAGCTCACGAAAGGGCTCTGGAAAGCTGATGTGAACAACTACGAGGCATTCACCGTTACCCAGCCTGAGTATTCAGCAGTCTACCGGGGGCCGATCGTCGACGACCTCGACCAGCCACCCGAGCATAAAGAACCGATCGAGGAGTACCTAGACGTCTGTGAGGATCAGAATCTGGCTGTCTGTCCGTACTCGCCGCTGCACGGAGGGTTCCTGACCGGCAAGTACGAGCGTGTGGACGGCGAGATTCGGGCTCCGGATGGGTCGCGGGCCGAGATCGACCGAGCGTTCGCGTCCGATTACGTGGCTGACGCCGCGTGGAATGTTCTTAAGACGGTTCGTGAGGTGGCAGACGAGGTCGACGCGACAGCCGCGCAGGTATCACTGCGCTGGCTGATGGACCACGACCGATTTACTTGTGTTCCGATCGTCGGCGCTCGGACTGTCGAGCAACTGGACGAGAACTTCGGTGCTGTCGATGTCTCACTATCCGAGAGTCACTTCGACCGTATCGATACTGCCGTCGATACCTGACCGAACGGAAAAGAGATGACCGATCGACCGGCAGTGTACGTCGCTGGTCGTCGGTCGTCTTCGACCGTTACTCGGCTGCTGCCGGTTCTTTCGTGAACACCGGTGGGTTGTGAACCGTCTCGCCGTCCTCAGCGAACAGATGGATGCGATCCGTATCGATAGTGACCGAGACACGGTCGCCGGCCTCGAACTGTTTGGCGCCGGGGACCTGTGCCACGACGTCGTCCAGACCGTCGATGTCGAGATAGACGATGTTGAACGACCCAACCTGCTCGAACACTGCGACGGTCGCTTCGGTGTCACCGTCGCCACCGACGTGATCGAGCGTGATGTTCTCTGGTCGGATGCCGAGAGTCACGGCGTCTTCCGACCCAGCGGGAGCATCGAGAGAAAACGCGGTCGTCTCGACGGCTCCGCTGGAAACCGTACAGTCGAGGAAGTTCATCGAGGGGCTACCGATGAATCCAGCGACGAACTCATTGGCGGGTTGGGAGTAGACGACAGACGGTGGTGCGATCTGTTGGAGCTTGCCGCCGTCGAGAATGGCGACCCGGTCGCTCATCGTCATCGCCTCCTCCTGGTCGTGGGTTACGTAGATGGTCGTCGACTGGATCTCGCGATGCAACTGCTGGAGTTCGGCGCGCATCTGGACTCGAAGCTTGGCGTCGAGATTCGACAGGGGTTCGTCGAGCAGGAAGATCTTCGGGTCGCGGACGATGCTACGCCCGAGCGCGACGCGCTGTTGCTGGCCGCCCGAGAGTTCACCAGGCGTCTGATCTAGATGCTCGCGGATACCCAGCATCTCAGCGGTGGTCTCGACGGATTCGCGGATCGCCTCGCTATCCATATCGGTGCTCTCCAGCGCGAACGACATGTTGCGCCGCGCGGTCATATGTGGGTACAGTGCGTAATCTTGGAAGACGAACGCCGTGCCCCGCTCTTTGGGGTTCGCTGCGGTCATGTCGGTGCCGCCGATGCGGATCGTGCCCGAGCTGGGTGTCTCGAGACCAGCGACACATCGTAGGGTAGTTGTTTTCCCACAGCCGCTCGGCCCGACGAAGGTAACGAACTCCCCATCTTCGATCGTCATCGATACGTCGTCGACAGCGACGAGGTCGCCGAATTCTTTCGTGAGGTTCTCGATTTCTAGTTTCATGTTATTTGAGGTTTAGGCCAGCCATTCCTTTGATGAACTGTTCGGAGAAGAACGCGAACAGGATCACGATTGGCAGGGTCGCCAGCGTACTCATGGCGAAGAGTTGGTTGTATACGACGGTGCCCCGCAGTCCCTGAAATTGCTGGAGACCGACGCTAATTGTGTACAGTTCCTCGGTCTGCAGGAACGTCAGTGCAAAGAGGAACTCGTTCCACGTGAACACGAATACGAAGATCGCAGCCGTCGCGATCCCGGGCTTCGCCATCGGCAGGATCACGCGTAGGAAGGTCCGCCACTCAGGGACGCCGCCGATGTGTGCCGCGTCTTCGACGTTGTCGGGGAGATTGGTGAAGAAGCTATGCAGTAGGAAGACGCAGAACCCGAGGAAGAAGGCGCTGTAGGCGATGATCAGTCCGAGACGGGTGTTGATCAAGCCGAACCGGGCGAACAGCGTGTACATCGGGATCAGGAGAATCTGCGCCGGGATCATCAAGATCCCGATGAACATGACGTAGAACGGTTTTGCCCCGGGGAAGTCTCGCCGTGCTAGGACATACGCCGCTGGCGTCGCGAATGCGAGGACGAACACAGTTGACCCAGCGCTGATAATTACGGTGTTGAGGAACCACTGGACCCAGGGACCGGTCTGCAGCGCTTCGAAGTACGGCGCTACCGTCGGAGTCGGCGGGACGAGGTGTGGCGGGTAGGCACTGATCTGCGTCGCGGTCTTGAGCGAAGTGGCAACCATCCAGTACAGTGGGAGAGCTACCATCGCCGACGCGAGTAGGAGCGCGCCGATCGTCCCCACTCGGGTGATCGTGTTCACATCGTCGCCGCCAGCGATAGCGTTGCGGACTCTGTTGGAGACGCTCATATCTCAGACCCTCCGGAGACCCGGATGACGAGAAGCGACAGTGTCAGCGCGATGGCGAACAAGATGAACCCATATGCTGCGCCCTCTCCGAACTGGAAAAAGCGGAAGGCGATCTTGTAGAAGTATGTCGCCAGGATCTCACTTGAGTGGGAAGGGCCGCCACCGGTCATCACGTAGACGTGCGCGAACGCTTTGACCGAGTCGATGATTCCGATAATGACCGTCACGAGGATCGCGGGCTTCAACAGTGGAAGTGTGATGTTTCGGAACGTCTCGAATCGGCTCTTGCCTGCGATCTGTGCGGCCTCATAGACGCTGTCGGGGATCCCCTGGAGACCGGCGAGCAGGATAACTAGGTAGTACCCTGTCCGCTTCCAGATCACCATCAACAGGACGCTGGGGAGCGACCAGGTCGTGGAATTGAGAAACCGCATCGGCTCGTCGATGATGCCGGCCCCGACAAGCACCGAGTTGATGAGACCGTTCGATCCGAGAAGCCAGCCGAAGACGATTCCAGCGACGACGAGCGGGACGATCACTGGCACGAAGATCAGCGATCGAAACGTACTCGTCCCCGAGATCCCGGTGTCGATGAGGATCGCTAGGAAGAGCCCCAGCACCAGCGGGACGAACACCATGCCGATGCTGAATACGAGGGTGTTGAAGCCGGCACGCCAGAAGATCGGATCGGAGAGGATCGCTTCGTAGTTCGAGAGGCCGACCCATTCGCGTTCGCCACCTAGCGTCGTAACCTGCTGGAAGCTCAGGAGGAATGTGTCGACGAATGGGTAGACGAGAACGACGGCGTACAGTACCAGCGCGGGGAGCAGGTACAGGTACGGCGTCCAGTTGATCCCGCCGGTTGTGGTTGACGACGAGAATCGGTCCGGCAGGCGCCGATCTATCCTATCTGCCAACGTATTGCGTGAACTCATGTGTGTGAGAATGAAACGAAACGCCCTGCTAGGACTGCAGGACGCTGTTTATGGAGTTCGCAGCCTGTGTCAGAGCTGGCTGGGGATCCTGTTCACCGAGGAGGACTCGGGAGATGGCGTTGTTGAGCGGTCCCTGCATCTCGAGGAAGTTCGGATGCATGGGCGGGGCGTGGCCCTGTTCCATCGCTTGTTCGAACGCGGCGAAAATATCCTGCCGTTCCGCCACGTATTCGGTTTCGAAGCCAGAGCGTCGTGCGGGAAGGTAGCCGAGGTCTTCAACTGTTACGCGCATACCTTCTTCACTGTTCACCCAGTCGATGAACTCCAGTGAGGCCTCACGTTTTGCGTCGCTCGTCTGGGTCGAAACCGAGATGCTGTCACCGCCGAGGAAACTGGACCGTTCGCCACCTTCAGGCTTGGGGAACATCGCGGTTCCCATGTTGTTGAACAGTTCCTCGTTCTGGTTCTTGACAGCGCCGACACCCGTTCCGCCGCCATACATCATCGACGTCTCTTCGGCGGCGAACGCGCCGTAAGTGAAGCTCTCTGTCGAGGTCTGGTCGGTGGAGTAGTCGTTCTCCTGTAGTTCGAGGAAGAACTCCAATGCGTCAACTGCCGGTTGTTCGTCGATCAGACACTCCGTTTGGTCCTCGTTGAGGAACTCTCCGCCTCCCGCCCAGACGTGGGGCAGGTAAAAGAAGCTCTCCAGACCAACGAACCCGAGAGTGTTCGACAGAGGCGTGTCGTAGCCGGCTTGCTGGAGCGCCTCACATGCATCGAGGAACTCCTGGAACGTCTCCGGTGGGTTCTCCGGGTCAAGTCCAGCCTCCTCGTAGTGGAGCTTGTTGTAATAGTACGCGCTCAGGTCGATCCAGAACGGCATTGCGTAGTAGTCGCCGTCCCACTGGATGAAATCCTCACGCAACGGTTGGAAGATCTCGTCCGTGTAGTCACGACTCTCGTAGAAGTCGTTGATTTCGTCCAGCGCACCGAGTTGGACGAACCGGGGAAGATACACCACGTCAAGACCCAGCACATCCGGGGCGTTGCCGGCGCTAATTTGCGCGATGAGTGCCCGGTACTTCTCCTCGACGGGCTTCATGCTTGGGTTGACCTGAATCCCTTCCTGAGACTCGTTGAACACATCAGCGTAGATCGAAGGGTCAGACCCGCCGGATCGGTCACGGTACGTGATCTCCGCTGTTTCCTGGCCTCCACTGCCACCGTCACCACCGTCCATGCTGCCGCCGTCTCCGTCTGAACCGTCACTACCGTCCGATCCACCATCCTCGCTGTCTGTACTGTCTCCGTTCCCGGAGCAGCCGGCCAGTCCGATAGCGCCCGACGCACCTATGGCTTGCAGTAATCGCCTGCGGTCAATTTCTCGCATCAATGTTAATCACAAACACTCACACTTAATCTTTACTAACGATAGCAATCATGAATAAAGAATTAGATGGCTGGGCCGTTCGGATCCGAGGTCCCTGACGAGCGAGATATGTCATGGCAACGCCCTCCAACGAACGATTGCCTACGGTTCAGTAGGACTCGGTGAATCGCCAGAGTGAGCAGGATGTCGGAGACCACTTGATGTTGTGAACGATACAGATCAGAACGGTTTCGCGGAATTGACCGTACCGAGTTCGCGCATGCACGATGTCGCCGAGCGTGCGCTCGATGGTCGAGAAGATGCTCTCACACGTCGCTCGTGAGCGGTAGTGAGGCCCATCGGTCCGCGCGTTGTGTGCGTGATCGCTGGGCTGGAACTCGCGGTGTTTGATCAACGGTCTTACGCCCTCATCACGAAGTTTTCCTCCAGATCACTTCGTTCGTAGCCTTTGTGCAGCTCTGCTGGCCGACCGAGCTGTGTGTCGTGGCGTTTCTCGGTCGTACAGTGAATTCCAGAGTGGCGCGATCTTCTGTGTCGACGAGTGAGGTTGTTTTGAGCGTCTGAGCCCGGTAATTCGTTCGGCGACAGCAGTGTTTGCTAGCGTTTTCTCGGTGGAAAAGCGTCGCATCGATAGCGGTGTGACCGCTCGGGTCGTGCAGCTGCGCCGAGCAGCGTAGCAACACTCGTCAGAGTACCATCTTGACCTGTTGAACCACTTTATTATAGTATCCGTTAGAACTTTCCGCTCGTAAATTGTAGGTCTAGTCGATGGACCACCTCGACGAAATCTCCGTCGAAGACCTCCAGGACGCCCTCGACACCGTCGAGAAGAACAAGCCGACACAGCGGTTGTTAGCGGCGATCGCGTACAAGAACGGTGTAACACAAACTGAGCTTGCCGAGTGGCACGACACCGGGCGACGAACGATCTACAGTTGGCTGATGCGATTCGACACGGACGAGCCGCTCGAGCAAGTTGTCTCTGATGCTCCTCGATCCGGAAGAAAACGAAAGCTTTCGGAATCACAGCAAGAAGAGTTCGAACGTACGGTTCACGAACCGCCCGAAGAAGTCGGGATCGACGCGCCGGCGTGGACGCCGGCGCTCGTCCGGGAATTTCTCGAAGACACCTACGGCGTCGAGTACTCGCGTCCGAGTTGCCGGCGGCTGCTGAAAGAAGCTGGGCTGAGTTATCAGAAACCTTATCGGTCGGCCGCCGGAGTCGAAGGCACCGATCGAGAGGAGTTCGACGACCAGATCGAACGAAGCGAGCGGAGATGGACCCCACAGTAGTCCGCATCGATCGAACGAAGAACTCTGTCCGGGCCGAGCTGCGTGTCACGTGGTTTCCGCACGCCACGCGGCCGGCCATCGAACTGTCCGGCCAGCGCGACTGGACGTGTCTCCTCGGCGTGATCGCCGAAGAGAGCGACTGCTGTTTCTCACCGTTCATCGAGTACGTCACCGCCGATCGCACAAAAGTATAATTTTCGACGTATACAAAGAATTCGAATACTATCAGATCGTCGTGCCGGATGGTGCGCCGTACGTCCAGGCGTCGGCCGTCACGGACCTGACGGGCCGTGGCGACCTCGTCTTCGTCACGTTGCCCGCGTATTCGGCGGAGCTCGATCCCGTCGCAGAGTGCTGTCGGCAGCTCCGAGACGCACTTAGCAACCGATTTTTCGACTCGCTCGAGTAACTGATCATCGCGATCGATCCCGCTCTCGACCAGCTGCCGTTTCGAAAATCGAGTGATTATTTCTAACGCTAACCGGTCTGTCTTGCGCAGTGCCGTCTCGAGCGCGATGACGGTGTACGTCACGAGAGGGCCAGCAGTGCCTCGGCCGGACGGTCCGGTGCGTCTGTCCTGCGATTCGGTCAGCGGTTGCTGCGAGGATACGGAGGCGTCGCTTCTCGGACCGTCGGTGAGGCCTTCGATCGGAGCGGCGTCGGAGTCAAGACGGGCTGGACACGGCGGTGACGCGGTACCGCTCACCCGCTCTCGTCTCGAAGACCACCGCGCCATCGTCGGCGTGGGCGTCCACCGACTCACCGTCGACCGTCTCGACTGCGAGGTCGGGCGTCGCCCGCACCCGACAGCGTTCTCCGGAGCCCGACTCGATGGTCGCGCCGTCCAGCGTCCCGGCCGACCACTCGACGTCGACTTCGAAATCGCCCCGCGCACGCAGCCCCGAGACCGACCCCTCGGCCCACGCCTCGGGGAGCGCCGGGAGGAGGCGGAGCGCCTCGCCGTGACTGCCCAGTAGCATCTCGACGACGCCCGCGGTGGCGCCGAAGTTCCCGTCGATCTGGAAGGGTGGATGGAGGTCGAACAGGTTCGGCGCCGTGGAGTCCGTGAGCAACGTCTCGACCCACTCGTGGGCCCGTTCGCCGTCTTCCAGGCGGGCGAACTGGTTGACCAGCCACGCGGCGCTCCAGCCAGTGTGGCCGCCACCGTGTTCGAGTCGTCGCTCCAGCGACGTCCGGACCGCGTCGGCCAGATCCGGCGTCTCCCGGGGCGTGATCTGGTCGCTCGGATGGGCGCCGTAGAGATGGGAGATGTGGCGATGGCCCGGGTCGGCCTCGTCGTAGTCCTCGATCCACTCCTGTAGCTGGCCGTGCTCGCCCACTTGCATCGGGGGGAGGCGCTCGGCCGCGGCGACCAGCTCCTGGTGGAACTCCCCCGTGATATCGAGCGTCTCCGCGGCGGCGACGCAGTGGTCGAAGCAGTCACGAGTGAGCTGTACGTCCATCGTCGGCGCGTAGGTGACGGCGGCTTCCTGGCCGTCGTCGGTGACGTAGGTGTTCTCGGGGGAGATCGACGGCGCGGTCACCAGCCAGTCGTCCTCGGGGTGTTCGACGAGGAAATCGAGGAGGAACGCTGCCGCGTCCCGGAGGATGGGATATGCCGTCTCGCGGAGGAACTGCTCGTCGCGGGTGAAGGCGTAGTGGTCCCAGACCAGCCGGGAGAGCCACGCCGCCCCCATCGGCCAGAGTCCCCACCGTGCGCCGTCGACCGGTGCCACGCTCCGCCAGAGATCCGAGTTGTGGTGGACGGCGACGCCGTCACAGCCGTAGTGGGCCTCGGCAGCGCGCCGGCCGGGGCCGCGCAACTCGTCGACGAAGTCGTACAGCGGCGTTGCACACTCCGCGAGGTTCGCCTGCAGCGCCGGCCAGTAGTTCATCTCCAGGTTGACGTTCAGCGTGTAGCCGCTGTTCCAGGGCGGGTCGAACTCCTGGTTCCAGACGCCCTGGAGGGTCGCGGGCTCGGTCCCGGGCCGTGAGCTCGCCAGCAGGAGATAGCGCCCGAACTGGACGTACAGCGCCACGAGGTGTGGATCCGCAGCACCCTCGGCCATTCGGTCGAGGCGCTCGTCGGTCGGCCGGTCGACGGGCTCGCCCAGGTTCAGTTCCACGCGGTCGAACAGCGAGCGGTGGTCGGCGACGTGCGCCCGCCGCAGGTCGTCGTAGGGCCGGCCCGACAGGGTGGCCAGCACGTCCTCGCAGGCGGCGGTCGGTTCCTCGGCCTCGTGGCTCGTGAAGCCGGTCACCACCACCGTCACCTCGTCGGCGCCCGTGACGGCGAGGCCGGCATCTGACCCAGCCGGTGCGTCCGCGTCAGTCACCCGTTCGATCGTTCCAGCGGGCGTCTCGACGCGGGCCTGGGCTTCGAAGCGCATCCCCCAGCCGCCCGCACCGCGATCGTCGGCCGGCGGATCGGTGACCGAGCCCCGGAGGTGGAGTGTGTCGTCGCGGGCGGCCGCCTGTGCGCCCTGCTCGCGATGGAGCCCGACCGTCGCGTCTACCGTGTCCGGCCCGTCGGCGGCGAGTCGGACCACGATGGCGTCGTCCGGGGCCGAGGCGAAGTACTCGCGAGTGTAGGTCGTCCCCTCGTGGTCGTAGCGGACGCGCACGAGGCCGGCCGACAGGTCGAGTTCGCGTCGGTAGTCGGTCACGTCGTCGTGGCCCACGTCCAGAGCGAGGTCGCCGAAGGGCTGGTAGGGACGCAGGCGGATCGGGTCGCCCATCAGTTTCTCCTCGGCGAGCGCCTGCGCCCGTTCGACGTCGCCGTCGAAGAGAAGCCTCCGCATCTCTTCGAGATGCTCTCGTGCGACCGGGTTCGTTCGCTCTTCGTGACCGCCCGCCCACAGCGTGTCGGCGTTGAACTGGACTCGGTCGACGCCGGGGTCTCCGTAGGCCATCGCGCCGAGGCGGCCGTTGCCGACGGGGAGCGCTTCCAGCCACTCCGTCGCCGGCGAGTCGTACCACGTCGTAGTCCGTGCGTCGAAGGGGCGGGGCATGGTTGCAGATCGCGGACTCGCAGGTTAAAACTGGGGTCACCAGCAGGATTCAGGGGGTGTTCCGATGGTCGCTCTGTGCGATCGTCGGGCAGCTCTCAGGCCATCTCCGGGACCGTGAAGTCGAATAGATCCTCCCGGATCCGGTCGGGGGAGTCGGTTTTGCCCCACTGGATGAGCTTCCCGACCAGTTCGGGGTTCGAGAAGTCGACGTGTCGCGCTCGGTCGGCCCCCCAGTCGTAGACGTGCTTCGGGAGCCAGTCGGCCTGGCGCATCTCGGCTAACATCTGGTCGGCAGCGCGGTCGGCACTCGTCTCGCCCGCCTCGTAGGCGTCCAGCAGGTCGGCCATCGTCCGGTGCATCGTCTCTTTCTGCGTCGCGAACGGTGCCCCAGCACCGGGCGCCGCCTCGTCGAGCAGGGGGTCGAACTCGGCAGTCTGCCCCGACTCCAGGTAGTTGAAGCAGTGTCGCTGGATGTAGAGGTCGTGGAACAGCACCTGGCCCAGCCACATCTGCGTCCAGGCGTTCCAGAGCCGGAAGTCGCCCATCGACTTGTACGCGTTGCTGATGAGCCGGTCGTTGTTCAGGAGCTGTCGGCGGTGCAGCTCGTCGACGGGCGCGAACCGTTCGGCCGAGAAGTCCCCGTCCTCGAACGCGTCCAGCAGGAGCTTCGTGGAGACGAACACCGACTCGAAGGTGTCGACCAGCCCGATCGCGTACAGCGGGTCGACAAAGCCGTAGGTGTTGCTCGTGAGGTAGTGACGGTGACCCGACGAGTGGCTGGCGCTGCGCTGGATCCGCCCGGTTCGGGTCCAGGGCATCACCGGGTCCGCCGAGTCGAGGTGGCGCTCGACGTCCGGGAACTGCGAGACGATACGCTCGACTTCCGCGGCCGGCTCGACGGACTCGTCGACCGGGTACTTCTCGCGGTCCAGCATCAGGCCGACGCTCGCTCTGGTGGCCTCGGACCGCTCGAAGTTGTCGAAGGGGATGACCCACATCCACCCGCCGTCGAACACGTGGTGGAGCGTCCCGTCGTGGAGACGGTTGGACTGCCCCGGCCGGGCGTCCGCTTCGAGCACCTCGTCGAACGGGTCGAGCCCCTCGACATGGGTGAATATCGCCCGGGAGTCGGTCTCCAGCTCGGGCGCGTTCTCGCGATAGCCCAGCTGGTCCGCGAGGGTGGAGTTGCCGCCGGTCCCGTCGACGTAGAACGACGCCGTGGCGGCGCCGCGGTCGGTCGTGACCGTCACCGCGTCGGTACCGATGTCCACGTCGGTGATCTCGGTCTCGTCGACGTAGTCGACGCCGTACTCCTGGGCGACCTCGACGAGGTAGTGGTCGACGTCCTCGCGAAGCAGGTGACTCTCGCTGTAAAAGGGTAGATTCGGCGGGATCAACTGGTGGGAGCGGTCGGCGGACACCGGCCGGTCCGGTTCGTGGTAGGCGAAGCCGATCGAGTGTTTGATCCCGCAGGAAGCGGTGACGTTGTCCACGATCTCGTTCGCGTCGCTGAGATACTGGATCTCCGGGATATCGTGGTACTCCCCGACGATCCACATCCACATCGAACTCTGGGGCAACATGGCTTCGCCGATGGCGAACCGCGGGTGAGTCCCGGCTTCGATCATGGCCACGTCGAACCCGTGTTTCCCCAGGATCGTCGCCGTCGTCGACGCCGACATCCCGGACCCGCCGACGACGACGTCGTACGAATCCGCGAGCGCCGAGCCGCCGTCGGCCTCGAGTTGTGGTTCCTGTTGTCGATCACGGTCTGTCGGATCGGCCGATCCTGTACGTTCCATACACCGGTTCACGGACAGATGACGATTATAGTCATTCCCTGAGACGATGTTTCAGGCCGTGAGATACGTGTCTGGGGTATGTGGGGTCGGGGTCTGGGGGAGCCAGATCCGAGGGGAACGCCCACGAGTTCAGTCGTTGGTCACCGACTGGAGACCGGCGTCCATCTCGGTGAGGTCGAGCTCCTCCGCGTCGCGTCTGTATCGCCGGTAGAGGTCTTTGGCCCACTCCCGAGCCTCGGGATTCTCCGTCGTGAGGGAGGCGACCGGTAGCGCCGTCTCGCTGTCGAAGCCGCCGATGATGACCACGTCGTCGACGATCCCCATCGTGAACGGGAGCGCCGAGTGGGTGTACAGCGACGGCGCGTCGGCGTTGGCGATGGTCTCGAACGCCTCCTCGGAGGCGTTCTGGTCCGCCTGGAGCGCCAGCGGCGTGCAGATGGCTTCGAAGTCGACGCCGTCTCTGGCGTGTTCGATCCCCAGTTCGGTGACCTTCGGGGGACAGCCGGCGACGACCAGACTTCGGAAGTAGTCGAACTCCTCGAAGTGTTCGAGCCACGGCTCGATCGGTTCGTTCGGGTTCTGCGGCGTGGCGACGTGGAGGTCGGCGTCGGCGAACAGGTGAACGTTGCGCGTGAGTTCCGGTGCCGACAGCTGTGCGAGCAGCGGCTCCAGGCGGTCGATCGCCACCAACGAGCGCTCGAACTGTTCGACAGCCTCGACCACGGCACGGCCGGCGCCGGTCGTCTGATACCCTCCTGGCTGCTGGTCGAGCAATCCCTCCTCCGAGAGGGTAGACGTTCGTCGGTACGCCGTCGCCCGTGAAATGTCGAGTTCGTCCTGCAACTGCGACCGGTCGAGTGGCCTGTCCCGGGCCGCCGTCAGCAACGGCACCCGATCCAACAACTGGTGTGGGTCACCCTCGTAGCGTTCCATGCTCGTGGCATGGACGTTCGAATCATAAGTGTTCCGTCAGGTGTCTCAGGTGATGAACCGTCGTCTCAGGGAATGACTATACCAGTACACTCCCCGGTCTGTGTACTCGATGGGACGGACAGATCTGGCGAGGGCTGTCGTCGGTGGTCGACGCCGCAGCTGGTGGAGGTGGTGACCGAACGGGCACCGAGCACAGTCCGCGGCAACTCGGACTGTCGGCACTTCTGGTCGACCGTGTTTGCAACGGGTCGCGCTGGGTTCACCGCTCGGCGCTCGGCGTACTTTCCTGCCCCAGCCAGCGATGCGTATTGCGCGTAGAACTGGTTTAGAGAGCCTCTAAACGGAGGATTTAAGCAACCCACACTGGTCGTGAGGCCATGGCACGAGTGCCACTCATCGAACCCGAAGCGGTCGACGATCCGGCTGTCGAAGAGATCTTCGCGTGGGTCACCGAAATGGAGGGGTCGGTCCCGAACCACTTCTATCTGGAGTTGAACTTTCCGGAGTACATGAAGCCGAAGCTCCAGTCGACGGCGGCGCTGTGGGAACACGGGGAGCTGTCGATGCCGGAGATCCAGCACGTCGGCATCGCCGTCTCCACCGCCAACGGGTGTTCGTACTGCACCGGCGCCTTCTGTACGATCCTCGACTACGGGCTCGACGCCGACACCGACTACGTCAGGGCGTTCGCCGAGCAGGGCACGGACGTCCTCGACGACGAGCGCCTGGAGACCATCGTCGAGTACGCGCTGACGATCAACGACGACCCCCACGCCGTCACCGACGCGGATACCGAGGCCCTTCGCGAGGTCGGCCTCGGCGACAAGGGGGTCGTCCAGTTGACCCACCTGGTCAGCGACTTCGCCTCCTACAACCGCCTCAACACCGCGCTCGATACGGACTACGACTATCAGGAGCTGTGGCGCGAACTCGACACGGCCGCCATGTCGCCCGCCGACGATTAGCACAGAGACCGTGACGGAAGCGTACATCTAGACCACCGACATCGCGGCCGGAGCGGGCGCTGAAACAGTTCTGGATAGTGAGGGGGTAGGTGACTCAGTGACGTTCGTGAACGGCTTCCGGTTCATCGAGGACCTTCGTTCAAGCCATCGGTAACGGGATACTGGACTGCAACGGATGCGGTTGCGCAACGTCGAGAAGAACTGGTCTCAGGGGTGCGTCTCGGTGGCCAGTGCTGGTCGGAGATGGAGTTCCCGGAGAAAGACCGGTAGTGGACCGAGTAGGGCGCAAGCACTCTCGTTTTTTCTCCTGACCGACCCGACTCCACCTCCCCACTCACCGCTCCGTGCTCGCTCTCAGCCAATCGCTGCGCGCGCAGCCACGACCGTCGGCAACGTGGGTCTCAACCAGACGTTCAACTCTTCTCTTCGCACCCTCGTTTCCTCAGTAGTGAGGCTTCGTGTCCGTCAACTCCGACTCTCCAGGAGGTCTCGGATCGCGTCGTACGCGGGCTTGGGGTTGAAGTTCTCGTCGAAGAGCAGTGGATCGCTCGTCACGTCGTAGCGATTCTGGAGCCAGGTTCCCGCGTCGTGGACGCCCCAGGTGATGAGCGTGTCACAGCCGTTGTCGAGGCACGCCTCGAGGACGTCTCGATAGTACTGTGCCTGGTGTTCGAGGCGATCGTCGAACTCCTCGTCGGGGCCGTACGCGACGTCCATCTCGGTGACCTGCACGTCCAGGCCGAGGTCTTTGAAGCGACGGATGTTCGCGCCGACCGCTTCGGGGCCCTCCCGGCTGTGCTGATACGACGGCAGCGAGTGCATCTGGATCCCGACGCCGTCGATCGGCACGCCACGGTCGAGCAGGCGCTGCAGAAGGTCGTATACGGCGTCGGCCTTGTCGTTGTCTGAGGCGATCTCGTAATCGTTGTAATAGAGATCGGCGTTCGGCGCGACGTCGTTCGCCCACTCGAAGGCCTTGTCGAGATATGCTTCGCCCATCGCCTCGTACCACATCGTCTCGCGCATCGACCCGTCGTCGGCCACCGCTTCGTTCACGACGTCCCAGACGTCCACTTTATCGTGATAGCGGCCGGCCACCGTGTGAATGTGATCTCGGACAAACGCTTCTAACTGGTCGTCGGTGTAGTCCCAGGCGAGGAACCACTCCGGGGTCTGCTTGTGCCAGAGCAACGTGTGTCCTCGGACGGTCATGTCGTTCTCGACACCGAAGTTCACGATCGCGTCGGCATCGTCGAAATCGTAGACCTTGCGTTCGGGGCGCAACGGCCCCATCTTCAGCGCGTTCGCCGTCGTAATCGCGTTGAACTCCCGCTTGAGCGTCTGTGCGAGCGTCGGATCGTCGGGATACTGTCTGAACGATCGAGCGGGAACGCCTGCCCCGATCGTCACGTCATTCTCGTCGGCCAGTTCGCGGAGTGTCTTCTCACTGGACATTCCCACATACGGGAGTGCGAGACGAGAAAGTCGTACCGATACCGGAGGGATTTTGCTGAATATACGGACACAGATACTGCCGAATTCAGAGCTATCGATCGCGACACTGGGCGATTGTATCACCCCCTGAGGGGCGCGGGGGCACCACTGAGTCCCTCGCGAGTACCAACGGGACATCGCGCACTCATCGCCTACGAACGACCGGATACTACCTACAACTGCCATTACACCCACTGGGGTGGAATGCATCTCAGGCTCAAGCGGGAAATCAGTCGCGGGACACCGTTTGGTGGGGAGCAACCGAACGAGACGAGCCAGTCCATCTGTACGCGACTCCTCGAAGCGACGACCGAGACAGCGATTCGGGACGCCCTGGACGGCCGTGAATCACCGTCGCTCCCGGTCGATATCGATCCGTGGGCGACGCGTTGCACGTTCGACGAGATCATCAGCGAGCAGCTGGATTTCTTGCATCACGAAGCATTCTACGTGGTCGATAGTGACTTGACGGTGACGGCCTACCGGACGCACTGGTTCGGCCTGCAGTACGACTGTGCTGCAGTCGAAACTGCGCCCACAGTCGGCAATGGGTTCGCCCAAGGTGAGTTCCGCGCGCTGAAAGCCGTCACTGACGAGTCGTGCACCTGTCCTGACTGGCACCAGTGCTCACCCGAGGGTGGCTGCAAGCGCCTGCGTCGCGTCGGCCACGAGATCAAGCAGGCTGGGTTCCCCGATCAGACGGCCAGCTCCCAACGACCACGGGGTAGGGCGCCATCCTCTTCGTCGGAATCGCTCTCGTGTACTGGGTAGTGTGGCGGCACACTAGGTTTTTCACGGCTAGTCACCTACCCGGAGATATGAGCAGCGACAGAATCGACGCCGAAAGCAAGGTGTCTGGAAACCAGGCGAATATCCCCGCCCGGATTCGACGTGAACTCGATATCGACGATGGTGATCAGCTCCGTTGGCATCTCGAAGACGACGGAAGCGTACGAGTCCAGGTCATCCAACAGCAAACGGGTACATTCGCCGACTTCGACGGCTATGCTGGTGAGGAGCCGACCGACGTAACGAGCGATCACGACGCTTGGGGCGTCGACATCGAGTAAATGCCTCGTGCACTCATCGATACGACAGTCCTCTTTGCCGCTGCATACCGGCGAGATGGATCTCACGATGGCGCGCTTCCCGTGCTCCAAAGCATCGACGATGGAACGCTCCCGGAGGCAGTCGTCTTGGACTACGTACTCGCGGAAACACTCAACGGCCTCACGACCCACGCTGGCCACGACGCAGCCGTCGATCTTCTCGATCGTATCGAAGAAAACGCCCGCTTCCACATCGACTCACTCACCACCGATGCCCTCTCGACAGGGAAGGCCATATTTCGACAACACGAGCCACTCTCCTTCGTCGACGCCTGCATTGTTGCGTATATGCAGACCGAGGGGCTCGGCTACCTGTATGCGTTCGACGACGATTTTGACGCAGTCGAGGATGTATATCGGCTCGATACAGCGACGAATCCCTACGATCCGGATTGACGCTGGCTGACACTGCGGCTGGCTGCGAGTCGTCTCGAAGCAAAAGATACCACACGATGTCTGGGTAGTGGGTCGAATCTCTACCTGAATCATCGGGATTTGCGTCGAGCGGATCGGTCCCGAACGCTCTTTCTTCCCGGTCTGACAGGTGATCTCCGTCGGGATCTACTGCAGTGGGATCACTGATGATAGGGAAGATATCGCGCTGAACAGTCGTCGCACCGACGTCACGGCCGACCGTCGTCAGCGACTCGAACTCCACGGATTCGTGGAGCCGGTCGCCGTCGGTGTCGGGATTCAGCGGGTCGGTCTCGAACTGCGTGACCTCCCCGTCGACCTGTGTGGGAATTCCCTGGAACTCCTGGCGGTCGGGGAAGCCGTCCTGGTCGGAGTCGCGCGTCTGCTCCATCTGGACCGGCCTCGTCGCCAGCGTGTTGGCGATGGCGTACCGCACGTCCCCGCTGGGGTCGGTGTGAGCGCGAAACTTCTCGGCGCTGTCGGTGATCACGTCGCCGTCGGAGTCTTGCTTGCGCGGGTTCGAGTCGACGTGGACCGAGCCGTTGGCCTCGTGAGTCGCGTAGCGGTAGGCCTGGCCGCTGCGGTTGATCGTCGGCACGGTCCAGCCCTCGGTTTCGGTGTCGTCGGTCAGCCCGTCGCCGTCGGTGTCCGGATCCCAAGGATCGTGTTGGCAGGTGAATTCGCCGCGTTTTCGCCAATCTCCAAGGAGTGTCCGACCTCGATCACTGCGAGAAATACTGAACTTGGTTTCGGGTAAGGGTCCAGCTAACAATCACCTAGAAGTGGATGAGTTTGGCGAGACTGTGACGGGGAACTCGTCTTTGGAGCCGATCACTTCGTATACTGTATCCTAATATACTACCTCAGGCCGATGTTCTATTACATTTCCATTCATTATAATTCAGCCCTGAATGTATAAATAGAAATTTTGAAATCAGATTTTTAATTCTAATCAAGTTGTGGTTTTCAGTTGTCTCTTACTAAGCCCGCAATATCGGTTCTACTTGCTTCTAATTCAACGAAATCACCCACGGACAGATGTTGGTTCAGGTTTTTGTATGATTTAATACTTACCGTACCAACTCCCACATCGATCTCACATTCATACGAACTCTGTGAAATTTCTTCCAATGACGTCAATTCCCCATAAAATTCATGATCCGACCAGCCATCAGGATTATTTTCATTTGGTTGCACACCCTTCACCTGTCGGTCAGTTGTAGTTACCCTCTCTCTGGGGATGAATAAATTGATGCAAATTTCCAAAGTTTCACCGATGGAATTTGGTGGAACATGCATATCATAGTCAAACATTCCAAATCTAGTGCCATCGATGGTTTTACCAATAACAACCTGCTCATATACTGTTTCTTGATACACCGTTTCCGGTATGATCTCTTCAATCGAGATTTTCAGTGACATAGTTAGTCGAACATCCCTTGGTCGTTACTGCTAGGGAATGCCGATAAAATGAATCCATTTTCCGAAACTGCAACCCTAAGAGGGATATCACTTGATTCAACATCAAGGAAATACCGCTTTCCTCCATCGGGATTCGGTTTGATAATCACTGAGTTAGTCTCAGACTTCTTGATTGCGTCGTAGATGGATTGTTTGATCTCCCGTCGCGAATTCACAGATGGGTACTCTTTATAGAAGTCCTCTTTATGCTTAGACAGAATCTTGTCGTATCCCACAGGCTCGCCTTCGTTGAATTCGAGCCAGCGAACGTTCCCTGCTCCGTCAAGAACGAGCATACGGGTGTCGGTCAGATCTGCCTTCGGTACGATAGACAGTAGGTCTTCCGCCGTCAGATCGCCGTCGATATCTGGATCAGTTTGCTTCGATTCCAGCATCTCCGTCAACGGGACGACTTCGTCGGGCGCGAGCTTCCCATCGGACCGCAGTTCGATCAGGCGCTCGATGTTCTCGATACTGAGTCGACCGGCATCGAACTGACGACTGATGGCCGCCAGCTCTTCCTTTGAGAGACCACGGTCCTCGAAGAATTTTTGCGCGTCCGCTCTACCCAATTCCGAAAGCAGTTGAACCGTCGGTCCGGGGGACTCCTCGACACTATCCCAAGCTGCCTGTTCCTCATCTAGTGATTCGATGGTCTCGACGGCATCGTCGACATCGTCCTCGCTCACGTCGGGGTCGTCGAGCGCTTCGACCAGCGCACTGGGATGCTCCCACCCTCTCCCCTGACGCGTCAGGCGCTTGCGTCTATTTGTCTACCGCTGCAAGCGCATCGCGTGCCGCTTCACGGATCGGTTCCGACTCCTCTTCATTGTCGGCGATCGCTTGGAGTGTTGTTCTAACCTCCTCGTCGTCGAACTCGGCGAGCCCCTCAATCGCGGCTTTTCGAATCGATTCTTCCTCGGAGAAATCGGGGAGTTCGAGCAGTGCCTCGCGGACATCCTCGCCACCGATCTGGACCAGTGCGCGAATTGCATGTGGGACGACATCAGGATTGTCTGTCCAGCGCGTCCAAAGCAACCCGTTCTTAGCACGTTCGTCGGGATGTTTCGCGAGAACGCGCGCAGCTTCTGCTCTGATCCGACGCGACGAGTGTGAGAGAAGTGTTTTGTATTAGTCAGGGAGAGAACCATTTTCAGTTTGACTGAGATTCATGATCTCGTTGTCGATAATACGTTCCTTGATTGCGTATCTGGATATCCCATCAGATTTGATATCTTCGTATAAGAATGTATTGATAAATCCACTGTCTGCACTAAATCGGAAATTTTCTAGAGTACCGTGATCTTCGTAGTGTTCTACGATAGTTTCAAGACCGGTATAATACAATCTCAGTTTCTCATTCACGGTGCTTAGTCCATTATTACCGGACGGATCTGCAATCTCGGCGAGCCTTATGTATTCCTCTGTAGCTTCGAACAGGGCGGTGGCATATTCTCCTTTGCTCAGCAGAATTCCCTCGACTGGTAGTTTACTCTCGACGGAGATAGATTCGGGATCTGGATGTGGCTCCGTTACACTGGGTGGAGCACTGGTAGGCTTGACAACTGCGTATTTGAACGTGTCATCGTCTACCGGGAGAAAGACGATGTTCCACTCTCTTCCGATATTCAGGTCAGAGTGTTCTCCCTCGTAACTTGCCTGATATCCACTCTCAACATAAGCTACAGAGTCCGCTACCATGGGGAACAGAGCCTCCAGTCGCCTTAGTAGGAACCCCCAAGCCTGATCGGAATATACCGTAATCTGGCCGCTTTTCCCGTTATACGTTACGGGGATCTTTTCTACGAGTGTAACTGGAATCCTATCGCTGTCGCGAATAGATTCCTCTGATTCCGATATCGCGACTTCTATTTCCACTGTGTCAATGTTCATGGTGAGTAGCTACTCCATACGACCCACTTGTTACCATCCCATTTCTGCCACTCTCCTCCTGCCCATTCACTCCACCGTCGGACTGAATCTCCGTGAGACGGGTAGATGCTCTGGCCGTGTCCACGGAACTCAACATTAATTACCACTTCTTGGATTCCGTATCGATCGAGTGAGTACGTGACTGAGTCACCGATAGTATCTTGTTTCCCGTTCCGTATCGCTTCGTACGCGATCTTTTTACCCGGGTTCGGTCAATACTGCCTGTCTCTGATGGCATTCTATCTGGTAGTTGAGCTTCTGGGACTCCAGTTGCGCTAATCTTCCCTCCAACGGGGAAAAATGTAGTATTTGCTTTGTTCTTCATGCTCTCGCCGTTCACATGTCTGTCTATGGCGTGAGTAATGTCATCAGCATCCATGAAGACTGGTCTCCCATCCCCTACAGGACTTTCAGCGATGACAACGAGGTCGAGAAATTCACTCGTGCCTGGAACATCTTGGGAGTCGTACTCCCCAGATTCGTAATTCTGAGCGAGTTCTATGAGAGGATCGGCGTCTACTTTGTCAATATACTGTGAGCGACCGTCGATCTTGCCGTGAATTGCGATGGTTGCGACTCCGCGCTGGTTCTCGCTCTCGAGTTCGAGGAGAACGCTGTACAGTCCCCGGTCATCAATCTGCTGTACCAGTTCTGCTGCGTCTCCGTCGGTAGCCTCGAGGAAGTCAGCGACTTGCTGTGCCGACTGCGCCTGCCCCAGAAGTGCCGCTACGTTGTTGCTCTCCATTTCGGCGAAGAACTCGACGGTCAGCGCGGGCGATTCCTCGACGACACCCCACGCCATCTCCTCCTGATTGAGCGACTCGATAGTCCCGACGGCGTTGTCGACATCTTCCTCGCTCACGTCGGGGTCGTCGAGCGCTTCGACCAGCGCACCCGGATGCGCCTCGTCTTCGAGGCCGCCGTCGGTCATCACCCGCTTGGTCGTCTCCGAGGCGTCGTCGTGGAGGAACTCCCGCGCGGCGTCGAGTTCGTCCCGACTGTCGATGCCCTCCAGATCCTGCGCGGTCGCTCGCAGGATGGTATCGCCGACGATGACGACGAACACGAGCTCGGGGTCGTCGATCGGGCCGGTGATGCCGACGCCGACGTTCGGCTTCACTCCCGAGTCGTCCGATTCGGGCAGGGTGACGCCGATGGCGTTGTCCGGTTCGAGCGCCCGACCGATGTTCTCCAGCGTGACATCGTCGTCGGTCGCGTCGATGAACTCCCACCCGCGGCCGGTCTCGATGCCGTTCGATTCGCCGTACGCGAGTACGGGAGGTTAACCAAGCAAGAATAAATGAGGCACAGGAGAGAAACGACCGCTGGTTTCCCGTCGATTCAACCAATCTCTTCGTAGGCTGGCAATCCGATGTGCTCGGCAACGTCTCGGCAGTCCGTCTCCCACTCCATGTCGTTGTGACAGACTACCAGAATCGAGCCGTCGTCTAACGTTTCGACATGCCAGGCAAGGGCCGATAGAATCGTTTCTTTGCCGTAGCTCTCGACCATCCTCGGCGGGAAGATGGTCAGCCACGGAAGATACGTAAGCTGGCCGTTGGCAACAGATTCAGCAGTGATCGGCGGCTTCAGTAGATCGAGTGGTGTATCGGGCGTAGTGCTATACGCGGCTATAGGACGGTTCTCGGTAGCCCTGTAGCAGAATGTGAGGATATCGAGCAGCTCCCGGAGAGGCTCATCAGGCCCAACGTCAAGAGGATGTTCGGCACCGCCTTTCAGATACTGGACATCACTAACGGAGAATTGAACCGTCGGTGAATCTGCCAGATTAAGACTATGATGAGACGATTCGTAGAAAAATTCAGTCTCTTCAAGAGGCCAGTGATCTGTAATCCCGTCGTATGTACCTATTCTAACATTCCCGAAACTACTTGGCTCAATCATAATCCGGCTTGACTCAATGCTATCCGATCCGCCCAACGTTTCTTCAAGATCGTCTAAAGTCTCTTCAGGTTCCCCGCTGGGATAGACAAATTCGACATGGACGTAGTTTGTCATTCTTTCACCACTCCAGTATATCCCAGTCTACGCCGCGGGTATTATTAATTAACTGAGCGACCTTGTTAGGGCCACCGGTGTTACCGTCAATGAACTCCTGGCGGTCTTTGGCGACCACGATCATAGTATCACTCGAATCCAGATCACCATCCAGTTGATGTGCTTTATATCGTATGATTTTGTCAATTATATCATCATACTCGACACCCCCTGACTTCGCTTCGACATATTCATCACCTTGTTTTAATATGTCTAGCTCTGTCTTCGAACTATTCTGTCCGACTGAGTCAGGATTAAGCGCATCCCGAATCACCGCTACCTTGTCTTCTCTGCTCCCGGCATCAGAAATCAATCTCCTTGATTTCTACAGGTCAGACTGGCTTCTGATATCCCACTTTCCCTCCTCATCCTTTACAAAGATTGCTTCGTCGGCAGGGTAGTGGACAGTTGCGGTCGCGCCTTCACTATAGCGGTCTTGGGGGAACGCCTTTCGGAGGAACGTCTCGACCTTTTTATCAGGCGAATATATCAGTGGATGAATTTTTCCACCGGTGAATTCGAGTTCCACCGTATTCTCGTCAAGCCGTCGCTGTTCGAAATTCTCCAAAACCCACTCGATTGCGTGGCGAATCAGCAGCGACTCGTAAGCAGGGACGGTTTGAGAAGGCGTATGCCATCCCTCCGTATTCTCGAAGACATCGAAAGCAATCTCGACCGGGTTGAGAGTGTCATACAGTGTTGAGAGAGCAGCGGCTAGCCGTGACTGGTCAAGTTTCGCTAGCGGTGTCGCCTCAGGGAGATAAAATCGGTCTTCGTCGCCGTCTAACCAATGGTCCGAGTGGCCCACTAGCGTAACGGACTCTGTAAGGCATGGCATCGTATAATCCCTGTATCCCGTAGTGATCTGAAGCGGGGAGGACACATCGCTCGAATCTGTCGCTGACCTTTCTACCCTCGACAATGGTTTGTTTCCGCCGAGGTGATGGATTCCGTCCGAAAGCGCGGTACGGATCCCGGACGATATTTCGATACCAGGCAACGGTGATTCAACCTGCTCGGCCATCTCATTGATTGCATTCGAGACTGACCGGAACGAAACCCGTTCAGTGTCTGTAAGTGTTCGCTCGTGAACCGCAGAGTCGTCTCGACCGGTTACCTGAACCGTGACCTCGGTGGGACGAACGACGTGTTTGAACGTAGTGAAAACATCTGAGATCGTATCGAGCATTGATTCGAGTCGCTCTGTAGCCCCCATTTCATCTATCGGCATCATGAATCGCTGCCGGAAGAGACGCTCGTCGTACTCGATATAGTCGTAGTCTTTAGTTCCCATTGTTAAGCTCCTTATATATGCTACTGACAACAAACTCACCACCATCAACGACGTTTCCGTCTTGATCTATAACCCTCACTCTCATCTCTGGATTCTCTAGTCCATCAATGTCTTTCGGTACATTCTCAATATCTGCTCCCTGACGCTTAGCTTCAATAATTCCTTTGAACGATTCTATAGGAGATTCCGTTTCTGGAGTGTTCGAGTTGAAATCGTCGGTTATTTCTCCCTGAGCAGTTATTTCAACAACTATATTTTGTCCATCTGAAATTCCATTGAACGAGCCGTCTGCCTCGATAATTTTGTCCTTAAGTTTCAGTCCCCGATCGAGATCTCCTTCTACCATTTTTATTTCTATATATTTATCTGGTCCACTGTCACGGTCGACCTGAAGGTCAGGTTCTCCATCTCCAGAGGTTTCTGGATCGACAATAACTCTATCATAGCTATTTGCATAGTGGGCCGTCCGCCTAGCCTCTAGCATCTGTCCTAGTATCTGGCCGTCGTCTTCACTATTGTATATCGTCTCTTGGACTACCCGATTCGGGTCCGTGATCTCTGTTCCATCTGCTTCCACGAGACTCTGAATCTCCCGCACGTTTCGGGCATACTCCCCAACGTCCTGATATTCGATTGCAGAACTCGAGTCGGCTGCACGCTCTGCGAGAACGCTACGCCACGTTCTCATATCCGCATCGTTGAGGTCGGCTGTGAGGAACGATTCGAGCGTATCTGGCTCTGACCCGGAGAAGGCATCGACGAGTTTTATCCCCGGATCGCCGGCGTTGACGACTAACTGTTGTGCATTGATTCTCGCGATTCCATTCTGAGAGCCGATCTCCTGAACGACGCGTTCGACCTGTTCATCAGAAGGATCGACATCGTCGCTGGCAACGCGGAGTATCGCCTGCTGGTAGCTATCTTCCGGATTGTGACCGGTGACGAGGGCCGAAATGGTCTCACTGTCGGCTTCTGCGAGGAACTCTACTTGGCCTTGCTTTGAGCGCTCGACCAGTTCCACCAGCCGGGCCTGACTGGCGTCACTCAGAGACACGTAGGCGGACACTAGCCCGGCTCGCTGTTCATCAGTGATATCCAGTTGCTGGAGCGTCTGGCATTCCTCCTGGCTCAGTTCCGACAGATCATCGCTCGATACTGAACCATCCAAACCGTCTGTGCAATCGAGTGAACTCTCCCCGTTTTTGTCGACGAACTCTTCGGCGTTATCCAAAGCTTGTTGATCGTCGACGGCGCTGTCAATTTGCTGGGTAACGACTCTCGATATCGCACCAGCGACAGTGACTACAATGGCAACTTTCTGTGGGCCTCCGCTCCCACCGATAAGTGCGATTAACGCTTTCCGCTCGACTCTCTCGGTTCGTGATATGGTGACTTCTCGCGTCTCTTCGGCGGCGAGTACCGTTCCGATCTCTTCTTTGGTGAGCTCGGTCGCGGCCTGGATGTACGCCCAGCCGTAGCCGCGAACGAAGCCCCCTGCGCGTTCCACGTGGCCTGGCGGGATTTCGACGCCAGCCTCCGGATAGGAGACGGCCGGCTCGCCGCTGTACAGCGGCGCGGGATACGTACCTGTCTCGATATCGGTCGTGAACTTGTGGTCGAGAATTAAATACCCGGTCGACCCGGCAACCGCCCCGATCGTCAGCCCTCCGACAACCGCTTTTCCGGCCGGAGTCGGGGTCCGGAGCGTTTGCTGTGTCCCTTTCCGCGCCACTTGACCAGGCAGTCCCGCAACGAGTACGTTCGCACTGACGATCGAGACGCCGGACCCGTCGTTCTGAATCTCCGCCGTATACGAGTACGCGTTCCCGTTGTCGTCGACAGCGGTGACGATCAATCGTTTGGCGCTCGAGGGCGCTGCGGGCGTTATCGTCGCCGACTGCCCCTCGATACCCGTCTCCAGATACGTGTCCGTTCGCGTCTCGCCGAAGTTGTTTTCACCGACGTACGTCGCGTTGATGCGTTCGAGCGCGTTGTTGTCGGTGGCGGAGACCTCGATCTCGTTACCGATCCACTTGTTATCGGTCGAGATGGTAATCTCCGGCGGGAGGTTCTCGGTGTACGGTTGCGGGTCGGCGAAGTCGGTGAACTGGTCGCCGTCGGGATTGGCAGCTAGCGGCGTCGTTCCGAATCTTCGCTCAGCGAGGTCAGAGAGCTGATCGCCGTCGGAATCCGTCTCGGTCGGGTCGCTGACCAGCGGAAATATATCGCGCTGGACGCTCGTGACACCGATATCGCGGTCGACCGTCGTCAGCGACTCGAACTCCTCGGAGTCGTGTAACTCGTCGCCGTCGGTGTCGGGATTCAGCGGGTCGGTCTCGAACTGGACGAACGACCCGTCGACCTGTGTGGGGATGCCCTGGAACTCCTGGCGGTCGGGGAAGCCGTCCTGGTCGGAGTCTCGTGTGTCGTCCAGTTTGACGGCGCGGGTGGCCAGCGTCCCCGCGATACCGTATCGCACGTCACCACTGGGGTCAGTGTGGGCGCGGAACTTTTCGGCACTGTCGGTGATCACGTCGCCGTCGGAGTCTTTCTTGCGTGGGTTCGAGTCGACGTGGACCGACCCGTTGGCCTCGTGGGTCGCGTAGCGGTAGGCCTGCCCGCTGCGGTTGATCGTCGGGACGGTCCAGCCGTCTGTCTCCGTGTCGTCGGTCAGCCCGTCACCGTCGGTGTCGACTTTCGTCGGGTTGCTGTGGATCTGCCAGTTGCCGCCCGAGAGGCGCTGGGAGAACGGTTCGCCGTCGGTGACGATCGTGAACGCGACCGAGCGCTGGACGATCGAGCCGACCTCCGCGCCGTCTGAGAGCCCGTCAGCGTCGGTCTGGGCGTCGTTGGGGTCCGTCGAGAACGGCACGACCGACACCGGGAGCGTCTCGTCAGTGAACCCGGAGCGTTCGGTCGCGTCGGTCAGTCCGTCGCCGTCGGAGTCCGTGCCGCCGGTGGTGTTGGTCGCGACTCGCGAGAACACCCGCGGTAACTGGCTGGCATTCTCCGCGAAGTAGGAGGTCCCACCGGTCGTGTTCGCGATCTCGCTCAACAGCTCCGCGTTCGCGTTGCTGAACCCGACCGTGTAGAGAGTGATGTTCCGCTCGGCCATCTCCCGGGAGAGTGCTCGGATCTTGTCGGCGTTGCCCGGGCCTTGACCGTCGGTTAGCAGAATGGTGACTTTCTGCCGGTCGGCGCTGCTGTTGGCGGCGAACTCCGCGAGTGCAGTGTCGAGCCCGTCGGTCAGGTTCGTACCACCGTACTGGTCGAGCCGGTCGATACTCTCGTTGACCGCCGCGCGGTCGGTCGTCAGCGGTTCCGTCAGCCGACCGTCGGAATCGAAGTCGACGACGGCCGCCCGGTCACCTTCGAGGAGCGCGCCGACGAACCGCTTGGCTGCCGTCGCCCGCAGGTCCTGTGGGTCGGTGCCCTCCATCGACCCGGAGGAGTCCAGCACGAACGCGGCATCGAGCGGGTCGGTCTCGCTCGCGTTCGTGTCCTCACCATCCCCGCTACGACGGTTCGGCTGCGGAACCGTCGTGAACCCGTCCTTCCATCGCTCGACGTCGAGGACGGCGTACTGCGAGAAGTGGCTCGTCTCCGCCGAGACGGTGTTCGCACTCGTGTCGACCGTCGAGTTGACGGGTACGAACCCCTGGACGGTGTCGTTCCAGCGGAAGACGCCGAGTCGCGATTCGTTGTGTCGCGGGAGATCCGATTCTTCGTAGGTGAACGTGATGTTCGCCCGCTCGAAGTCACGCTGGGACTGGATGCTGACGACCGGCGTCGCGGTGATGTTCGCGACCTGTGGCGTGTCGAACTGCCCCTGGTCGCCCTGCCGAACCGTCGTCGCACCTGCGACGTTGCCCTCGCCGGTCACGTCGATGGAGATGCCGAGTGACTCGTTGCCTGCGTCGGTCGTGTAGGTCTCGTTGCCGTCGAGGACGCCGTCGCCGTCGGTATCTGGGTTGAGCGGGTCCGTGTCGAACGGCCCAGTGCCTTCGACGCCGTCCAGCAGGCCGTCGTCGTCCGTGTCGGGGTCGGTGACGTTGGTCTCGCCGTTCACTTCCTCCGCGTCGGACAGCCTGTCACCGTCCGTGTCGGCGCGGAACGGCGAACTGCCGGCCTCGATTTCCTCCGCCGTTGTCAGGGTGTCGCCGTCCCGATCCTCGGCGCCGTCGAGCGTCCCGTCGTCGTCGGTGTCCGGATCGAGCGGGTCGGTCGGCAGGAATAACTGCTCGACGCCATCGCGCAGTCCGTCGTCGTCCGTGTCGGCGACCAGCGGGTCAGTCCCGAGGTCGAACTCCGCGAGCGTGCCGAGTCCGTCGCGATCGAAGTCCGCTCGGCCGTCGATGACGCCGTCGTCGCTCTCGTCTCGCTCGGTTTCGGTCGAGTCGCTGTCGGGGTCGAGCGGGTCGGTACCCAGCTTGGCCTCGGTCGACTCGTTGAGTCCGTCGCCGTCGAGCAACAGCGTCGCACGCGACCGCGTCGTCCGGGCGTTCTGCTTGCCGTTCTGCCCGGGCTTTATGTCTGTGTCACTGACGACGACGGTGACGTTCGCCACGCGCTCGGACAGCCGCACGGGCACGCCGACCGTCCGATTGTCCATCGGTCCGTTCCCGAGCCGGTCGACCGGCTGTGAACGGCGCTGTTCGCCGTCGACGTACACGGTCAGATTGCCGAGCGTCCACGGGCGCGGGTCCGAGAACTGGACGGTGACGACTCGCGTTGTCGTCTCCGAACCGTTACGGATCGGGTCCGCACGATTTACGATCGTCACGGCTGGGTCGATCTCACGGTCGAGGAAGTGCAGCGTCAGCTGTGCCTGCTGCCAGCTCGTCCGCAGCGTCCGGATCGCCTGGGCGTACTGGCTGATCGCTCGCCGACCTTCGGAGTCGTTCGCCCGACCCAACTGTCGCTGTGCCCGGTCGAACTGCCGCTGGGCGTTGTCGAAGTGCGCCTCTGCGCTGCGGCGCAGCCCCTGATTCGCTACTTTGCCCTCGGTCTGATTCAGCGCCCGTCGGGCGTCGAGTATCGTCTGGTAGGCTGTCCGATTGTCCGCGAGCGCGACGTAGCGGCTCGCCCGCAAGGCAGTGACGTTCGCCTCCGACCGGGCGAGTTTCGCGAGCGCTTGCACCCCGACTGCGTCGTCGGTGAACGACTGCATCGACGCCAGCCGCACGGGATCGCGGTAATCGTCGAGTGTCCCGTTGATCCGCTCGAACGCCCGATCCCGCGCCGAGATGGAACGGTTCTTTTCGACGCTCACGTCGTCGATCGCCGCCGCGGCCTCGGCTTTCAGCGCGGCCGGCGGTTTGGCGGGAACGTTACCCGCGCCAGCCAGCGTCGCCTCGTTGCCCGCCGTCCCGATCGCCGCAGATCCGGTCGTACCACCCACAACGGGGGGAATCGCTGCCATCACCAGCATGAGGGCACACCCCAGTGCCCCGATTCGGCCCAGTGGCCCCATTATACCCACACGCTCACCAGTCACATATATTTGTTTTTGTTTCTACAACATCGGATTACTCGTGAGTCTGTACTGTTGTCTAGGAATCTCGAACCAGAGAATCGTCGGAGAAGGCCGTACCATGCCGAGGGATCCGCTCGAAGCCACCCATTCAGCGGACAGCCCATCCCTGTGAGACTATGGAAGACTGGTGTCCGCTCCCGCACGTATTTTATTGCCCCCCGAGGGGTGCGGGGGGCACAACATTGCCTCGCGCTGACCTTCGATGGCTACGACAGAACACTTCGAGCGAACGTTCGACGAAGAGAGCGGCCGAACGATCCAGACGACCGAGTGTCCCGAGTGTGATGGACGGCTCATCACTGACGGTGGGGAAACCCGGTGTACCGACTGCGGACTCGTCGTCGAGGGCTGCCGTGTCGACCGACGCGGCCCACGCACCTTCGCCGATGACGACACCAACCGAGAACGCACCGGGGCGCCGATCACCGAAGCACGGCACGACCGCGGGCTGTCGACGGAGATCGGATACAAGTTCGATGGGAACGGCAACGCGCTCTCCGGACAGAAACGACGCCAGCTCACCCGCTTGCGTCGCGAGCATACCCGGGCGAAGTGGCGGTCGAAAGCCGAACGGAATCTCTCCCACGGATGTGGGGAGATCGCGCGGATGGTCGGCGCGCTCGACCTCGAACGTGCCCACCGCGAGCAGGCGAGTGCGCTGTTCCGGTCGGCCCAGGACGAAGGCCTCCTCCCCGGTCGGTCGATCGAGGCGTTCGCGACAGCCTCGGTTTACGCGGTCTGTCGATGTACGGGTGCAACTCGAACGCGCGGTGAGGTGGCGTCGGTCGCCCAGGTCGGCCGTGAGCGGGTGATCACCGCCTACGACGTGCTCAACGAGCAATTGAACCTGCCGACACCTCCACAGCGTCCGCGGGAGTATATTCCAGCGCTCGCGTCGGCGATGGACGTTCCATCGGAAACTGAGGGGGATGCACGTTCACTCGCCGAACGTGCGTGGGACGCTGGCGAGAGCATCGGTGTCCATCCTTCGGGGTTCGCCGCGGCCTGTCTCGAAGTCGCCTGTCGGGACGACGATGTGGAAATCATGCAGATAGCCCTCGCCGAAGCCGCGGACGTGACGCCGGTGACCGTGCGTGCCCATCGCGATCGGATCGAGGAAGCACGCAGTGGGTGGTGTTGATGGGACTCTCCGGTGTTCGTGCGTTCCTCTCGGAGTTCGGATCGGGGGGCGAGTGCATCCACGAGTGTCGCCATTGCGGGCACACGGTCGAATCGACGACTGAGTCGTGCCCGGTCTGTGGGCGGTCAGGCATTGCGACCTACGAGGTCGGATAGTCCACATCAGTTCGTACCCGCACTTCTGACACACGAACTGGTGTTTCGACCGTCGATTGGTCTCGTGCGTAAATCCGCACGAGGAACAGTCGACAGAGTCCTGACCAAAGTACGAAGCTGGCGTCCCTTCTCTCTAGCGTCGAGAACGGTGCTGTTCGACGACGAACTATCGGGTTGTACCACCATCGCCCGCGTCGAGAACGGGCTCGTCGAACTCGAGTGCTTCCGCGACAGCATCCGGAAGCTCCGGGCGGGGTGCCGATTCGTGGCGCTCGATTTTCTCGGTCTTACGCGTGTTTTCGTAGAGAGCGCGTGCGACCGGAAGCCCACGGAGATACTTGTAGTCGTGGAGGACCTCGACGCCCCGCTCCGTGAATCCGTAGAACTGGGCGGGGAGATCACGCTTCCCCTCGCTTGGTTCGTACGTGTAGCGTGCGAGAAGGCCAGCATCGATCAACGTCTCCAGCTGGTCTTTGATTGCTGCTTGGCTCTTACCGGTCATATACTCGAGTTCGGCGAGCGACATCAGATGGGCAGGGTGACCCAACAGCTCCTGGATGACGAGATGGCGCGTATCCTGGGACAGCAGCTTGAACAGCCGCTGTTGTTCCGCGAACGGCCCTGCATCGGCCGCGCCAGTGTCGGTTTCGCTCATACGTGCTGGTACGAGGAAGGGCGCTATAACAGTTAGGGCTAGCCAAGTTGGTCAAATCGGAAAATCCCAAAGTGGTTCAGAAGGAGTAAGGTGGTGTGGTTCGAACTGGCAGCTAATGACCGACCCAAGCCCTCCGCCGGAAGCTGGGGACATTATGACCGTTGTTCACGAGGCCGTCGGAGGCATCGAACTGGAGCCTGCAGAGAAACGAGAGATTTGGCGATTCACCAAGCGTGAATTGCCGTATCTCTGGAGTCAGCGGACGTCGTATTTCATCCTGGGGAGCTATCGCGACCCCTATATCCGCCGGCTTCGCGCCGTCCAGAACGAACTCGCGAAGCAACTTGGTGCCTATCCGTTCATCATGGGTGATCTCCTCGAACTCCCGACTGACCGTCTCAATACGTTCGATATCATGTTCTCGTTGCTCGCGACGTACAGCGACTACATCGTCGGTGTCTTCGAGAAGGAGAGCGGTGGTGAGGCCCCTGAACTAGGTGAAATTGACGACCAGCCGTATTTCGACAAGTCGTACGTGTTCCCCCGTGATTACGCGTGGGTGACTGACGACAATCTGAAATCGGACCAGCACGTCGTTCAGGCTGCCCTCGAGATTGCGTTCGCAGACGATTTATCAGAAGATGAGGCCCAGTCGAAGATAGAATCGCTCGTCAACCGTGCGCAAGATAGCGGTCTCGATATCGACGAACAGGCGGTTTGGAGTAGTATCGACGACCGAGCGGATGAGGGAGCGGAGCCAGCAACCTACAGTTGGGTTCATCTCAACAAATTCCGCAAATTCGAACTCCACGATCGGTGCTTCCCGTGGACGACAGAGGGCGAACTTCGAACGATGGTTGACGAGCTCCCAACGCCGACGCCACGACCAGAGTGGGAAGCGAGCGAGGACCAGTGAGTAGCGATAGTAGTCGTTAGTTTCAACATCGGAACCAGTGGGGTGGGAACCTTTCCTGAGTTCACCGATCAGGCTCGCCCGGTCGCTTGTATTTTGAGGTCTCCGAGATCTCGCTCGACGATTTTTTCTCCATATACTCCGCGAATTCCGCTTCACTCGGTCCGCAATCGACGAGTTCCGGACGCTCTACTCGTTCAAGATTGCTTTCGGCGAATCGGATACAGCAGTGCCCGTAGCGCCTGCGTTCAGGACCCGACCTATTCTTATGTAACAGCCCGCCTTCTAGGGCAGGCCATCGTTACATAAGACTAATCGCACGGAACCGGCGTAGCCCCGCGAGGTGAATCCGGTCCGCAATCACGTGCTCTCGCGGCGCTCCTTCGAGCTGCAGGCGTTGATACAGATTGTTAGCGCATACCTCCGTCTTTAGGCGGAGGTCGAGCGATAGGCCCCTCCCACAACCCACGCGTGTAAGCAGGAATGGATTTCCCTCATCCGAATCGTTTAAGTTTAAACATGGTGTAAATACTATCATGCAGGATAGGTTCGAGATCAACGGCCACGAAGTCGTCGAAGGCGAGGTCAAACCCACAGGAAACGGCGCACACGTTCTCGTCCCCAAAGACTGGCGTGGCGCAGATGTCAAAATCATCCGCACCAGCAACCCAGGCGCCGACGAATAGCCATACCATGCCTGAGGTACTCACGGAGACGCTGCAACTCAAACTGGTCAACCCGAACGCGCACAAACAGCGCAAGCTCCGTGAAACAGTTGACGAGTACCAACTCGCCCTCCACGACGCGTTCGACCAAGGCTGTGACACCCAGACCAAAACCAACGACGTCGTGGTTGACTACGACCTGTCTGGGTACGCGAAGAACGCCCTCAAACAGTACGTGCCAAACTTGCTCGACGAAGACACGTACGACGCGGACGAACTCAACGAGGGAACCCATCCCGTTCGCTTCACCAACGAGGGACCGAGCCTCGACCACAAGCCACAGAACGCTATCGAGTGGTACGTCAAAATCCCCCACCACGGGGACTACCACTTGTGGCTGCCCGCGCAGCCCCCAGCGAACAAGCGCGAGTGGATCGAAGCCGTGTACCACGGCGATGCCGAGATGGGCGAGTGCCAGTTACTCGAGCGAGAGGGCGAGTGGTACGTCCACATGAGCGTGAAAAGAATGTTCAAACAGCCCAGTTCGGCGTCTGCGAGTGAGCGGACGCCGGTTGGAGTGGATATCGGGGAGGCTGCCTTAGCCACGGTGTGTCACCGTAATGAGCGCGGCACCCCGACCACACCCAACATCTGGAGCGACGAATCTCGCGAAGTCCGACACCTCCGCAAAACGTACTTCACGGCCACCCATCGCCTCCAACAACGCGAGGCGGACCGCCTCGACGAGGAGTACGGCGGCGAACTCTGGTCGCGTATCGACCACCTCATCGACACTGTGTCGAGCGACGTGGTCGCGCACGCCCGGACAGTCGAGAATCCTGTGGTAGTGCTGGAAGATCTTCAGCACTTGCGCGAGAACATGGACTACGGACGGTTCATGAATCGCCGATTACACGGGTGGGCGTTCGCCAAGCTCCACGCCCAGATCACGTACAAAGCCACGGAATGCGGAATTCCAGTGGAAACCGTCGAGCCAGCGTACACGTCGAAAATGTGCCATGTGTGCGGCGAGGAAGGCTATCGTCCGCGACAGGGGATGTTCAAGTGTACGGACGATTCGTGTTGGGTGTCCGAGTATCAGGCGGATATCAACGCCGCGCTCAACATTGCGGATAGATACGACCCCGCTGGAGAGAGCCAGCCCCAAACCCACTCGGATTCGAGTGAGAAGGCGGTTGGCGATGACTCTAGTGGGGATGGGGCCTGTTTGACCGGGCCACAAGACACGCTCGCGGATACCGAGTCTAGCACCCAGAGCGATACTGGCACTGCGGGGGCGAGGTAGATGACGCGAGCGCGTATGCGTCTTGAAACCGCGAAGGCCTACCAAGCGGGGCCGAAATCCCATGGTGGGATTCCACGCCCTTCAGGGCGTGGAGGAGGTCAATGGCAACGCCATAGTAAGTTGATCAGGATGAGCAGAGCGCCCCGAAGGTTGGTTCAGATGGGAATGTCCACTCATCCTTCGAACCGCTCACCGAGGGTCCCTTCGCTGAACGGCCGATGTCGCGATAGGTCTACGTGGCTTCCGTACTGAACCTCAATAACCGAATTTCACATTGCACACGGGGTGTGTCCGCGACCCATTCCCCACTCGAAATCAGCTGCCAGAATTGTGAATTTGCTTGGGAGACACACCACCGTCGCGAATGTATCGGCATCAATGGGAAAGCAACAGCTTCAGTCGAAGATGAAACTACATGGGCTAATGGGCAACACAGCACGAGGCCAGGCACCCCCACACCACCATCGCGTTTGTAACGGACGGAAATGTGTCCGCTCGTTGTTCTCGGTGTGTCGTTTCTCTCCGGCGATTTCCACGAAGGTGAGAGGCCGTCTGTCCCCGCAGAAGAAAGCCAGAAAGCGTTAGCAGAATTGCGATTCTAGTAAGGTTTTTAACTGTTACCGGAATATTGGTAACTATCATATGTACGAAGTGCTCGACGACACGGCGGCCCAAGTACTCCTCGCCATCGAGAGTGGCGACTCCATCCGCCGCGTCGCCCAGCAACTTCACATCCCCTACGAGACGGTCAGACAGGCAGCCAACAGGCTCGAAGCGGCAGGCTACGTCCACTACGACAATGGCCTGTCCGTTGTCGACGACAGCGTGCGCGACGCAGCGCGTGAGTTGATCACGGCAAGCGCCGGCGTGAGTCCGCCAACGATCGAGGAGGCGTACGTCATCCCGCAATTCGGGGAATGGCCGTTTGCGTTCACGCGAATCGACGCCGTCTACGTGTGGACCCAGGGCGGCTACCAAGTCAGCCGCGATCCCGACGACTACCCGCTGTTCATAGCTGTTCGCGAGGAAGACGTCGACGCGTGGGAGACGTTCTTCGCATCGTTCGGGCTGCCAACTGCCTTCGAGCGCCAGTCCAGCGACGAGATCGAGGGCTCGTTGCAGATCGTCCTCGACCCACAGCCCTCACTCGAAATCGAGGATGTGGAAGGCTATCCCGTCATTCCGCGCGAGGACACGATCGAGTACATGCGCGACCATTACGCGCAGTTCCAGTCGGCGCTTGCAATGCTCGACCGGATGTACGAGGACCTCGACCTCGGTGTCGCCTACCGGGAGACCGAGCGAGTCCGGTCATGAGTTTCGGCAATCGGAGTGACGCACTCATCGAACTCCTCGAAGACCTCACTGAGAGCGACCACCGATACGTCCTTGTCGGTGGCTATGCCGTCTCGGCGTTCAACGCGCGCTTCTCGACCGACCTCGATATCGTCGTCGCCCCGGACACCAAGGCGGAGTTCGTCGCGTTTCTCGAAGCGCACGAATTCGAGGAAACGGACAGCCACGCCAAGCGGTGGTTCTACGATACGGAAGTCATCGAGTACGAGAAACGACTTGCCCCGCAGCAACCGATCGGCTTCGATTTGCTGGTCAACGGCCTCGGCTGTCGCCAGACCGAGGCTCAGTGGTCGTTCGACTATCTACACGACCACAGCCAAGAACGGGAGGTCTCTGGTGGGACGGTGGCGACGACCGCCCGAGTCATCGATGGCGCGGTACTCGTGGCAGCAAAGCTCCACAGCGGCCGCGAGACGGATCTCCGGGACGTTCTAGCGGTCGCCGAAGAGATCGATCTGGAGACGGTCACACCCCACTTGCATCGGGGAGACGAAGATGCCCTGCGAGTGCAGCTTGAGTGGGGGTTAGAGATATTAGAGAGTGACGACCTCAAGCATGGCTACCGGAGTGATTTCGGGGCATCGGCGGTCTCGACAGAGACGGTCACAGCTCTTAAACAGTATCTCTCTGAACAGGTCGAGCGGCTACGATAGTGGATACTGTGTAGTCAGGTTGTTGTTTGGTCCGCCCCGTCCGATCCATAGACCGTTCACTCGCGACGGTGGTGTGTCTCTGTGAGGCAGGCCATTCGATTTGGAGTTCTAGACTAGCTGTCTCCTCTGTGTCTCTCCAATGCTCCTGAGTACGCTCGCTTGAATCTCGAATATTTGATGTATCACGAGATCGTCACCGTTGAAAGTTCGGTCCCCGTGGTCGGTTTCGGGTCGAACAGTGGTCTCTGCTTGCGATGTCCATCGAAATACTTTCCGGTCGACGCGGCCGACGAACGATACTGGTTCGGACAGAGGCGTCGCCAATCGCGGGGCGGCTCATCGGTCCTGGGTGGGTCCACCCCACCCGAGGCACGTTCCGGAATCCGTAGTTCTATAGCAGCTGCTCCGTCCCTTTCGGATATCATGACGAACGATGTTACCGTCCACGAAGGGATCACGTACGCCGATCGCGAGACTGGCGAGCTGAAACTCGACCTCTACCTCCCGGAGAAGGAGAACCCACCACTCGTCGTCTACGTTCACGGCGGCGGGTGGATCGCGGAGACGCGCTCGAATATCCCCGATCCCGAGCAGTACGCTGCCGAGTGGGACTGTGCGATCGCCAGCGTCAGCTACCGCCTCCAGGAAGCTCCCGATGGAGCAGCCGTCGAGGAGATGTACGACCCGACGAATCCCACTCCACGAGGTCACTTCCCCGACCACTTCGTCGACGTGAAAGCCGCGATCCGATGGCTTCGCGCCCACGCTGGCGAGTACGGCTACGACACCGACAAGATCGCCGCGTGGGGCTCCTCGGCGGGTGGGCATCTCGCCTTGCTTGCGGGTGTCGTCGACGATGTCACCGACCTCGGTGATGCTTTCGCTGACGAGGTTGAGCAGACCGTTGCCCCAGAGGAATCCGGTGCCGTCCAGGCTGTCGTCAGCTGGTACGGCGCCGCCGACTTCACGCTCGTCGAGGACGATGTGGAGGGACTTATCCCACTGCTAATGGGCGGTCCCCAGTCCGAAATCCCCGAGCGGTGGGCACAGGCTAGCCCCGTCACGCACGTCACCCCAGAGAGTCCACCGACGCTGTTGATGCACGGTCGCGAGGACGAAGTGGTCGCTGTGGAACACAGCCACCGCTTTTTCGATGCGCTAGAGGAGGCCGGCGTGAACGCGATCTTCTACGAGTTGCACGACCTGAATCACGTCTGGGTCGAGGATGTCGAAGACATCGAGTCCGAGCGCGTGGCGATGGACCTGCTCGCGGCGGACCCGACTCACGCCCAGTCGGTGTACGAGGCGACACACGTCGAAGCGGGTGGGTCGCCCGACCCCCTTCTCGCGGATCTTCCACCCGCGGGGCCCGAGGCCATCCAACAGTTCCTTGACCGAACCATCCGGTGAACTCGTCCGTGACGAAGAGAGTTGCCCCCAGCTCGGCTGCAAGCCAGATCTCCTCGAATTCCCCGCGATCGAACCCTACAGGGCGCATCTGGGGGGCGTGAGCGTTCTCTTTCTCGCGAGCGTCGATGTGCAAGCTCTGTGCATGCGGCGAAACCGTTATGCGTCTATGTGCAAAACTTACACACGAGATGAGCGCAAGCGACGATCCGCGACGGGTTCACTTCCAGTCGCCGGAGTATCTCGTCGATCGTCTCGATGCGATTGCGGAGCTCTTCGATACGGATCGGACTGATCTCCTCGTCGAGGCCATCCGTGAGTACATCGAAGACACCGCCGATAGCGAGACGTTCCGGGAGTTGGTCGCGACGAAGTACTACGACGACCAGCTCGAATTCGAGACGGTCAAGCAACTGGTCGGTGCCGAGACTGCCCAGCGGCTCCGCCTCCTCAAAGCGGACCTCGAAGACGAACCACTCGATCTCGCTGCCCCCGACGATGTCGACGTCTACGATGGCGACGCGACGACGGTCGACACTGCAGACGACGATCGATGAGCAGGCCACGGCTGCGAACGGTCGTCGCCGACACCAGCGCGCTCGTCAGCCTCGCCGTGCCTCGTGCGGACACAGCTGTCGCTACCGACGTTCCGGACCCGTTCCAGTATCTCCTTACCTCCTGTGAGGTATTCGTGCCACCGGAAGTCGTTGCGGAGCTGCGCGACATCACGCAGTATCAGGATATCCACGCTGCGGCTGCGAACAACGTCCTCTCGGCCCGCAACCATTACACCGTCGACGATCCGTACGATCGCGACGAGACGCCTGGCTCCCGGCCGACGTTCGGCCTCGACGACGGCGAAACCGACGGTATCGTTCTCGCGAACGCCCTCGATGTCGATGGATTTCTCACCGACGAGTTCGGTGGGACGAACTTCCCGCTGATCCACGCCGTGTTGCAGGGGCCGCGGATCGTCCCGACACCGCGGCTCGTCGTGGACTACGCCCGGAACGGGCATCTGACCGCGGAAGAGGCTCGAACGCTGATCACGACGATCAGCCCACATCGGAGCTGGGAGAACAGCCCCTACGTCACGCAATTACTCCAGCACCTCGAACCGTAACCAGTACGGGAATTCGTCTGACTGGAGAATGAGAGTTGATTCTCAATGACCAAAGAGACACACCCACCCCACTGGTTCCGCTGTTAGTCTCGACAACATAGCTTCACTTCTGTTGGAAGGGGATGAGTTAGCCAATGGGATGTCTGACAGACACCCCTCTATCGATGTGTTCTGGCAGACTGCTCCAGAGGGGCACACACCTCTATCGATGTGTTGTGCCCACCCCCTCAAGATTCGATAAGGGCTGATACTAATTCGGTAAAATCTCCGGATATGGCGCTTCTTCTCATCATTTACAGCGGAACCAGTGGGGTGGCGGCATCTCCTGAGTACACTGGTCAGGATCGACTGTTCGCTTGTACTTTGAGGTCACCGAGATTTCGCTCGACGAATCCTGTCTCCAGATACTCGATGAATTCCGCTTCGCTCGGTCCGGCCCTATTGGCGAGTTCCGCCCGCTCCGTTCGATCCAGAATCTCTTCGACGAACCGGATACAGTGGTTCCCGTGGCGCCTGCGTCCGGGTCCCGCCCAATCTTATGTAACAGTCCGCTTTCTGGGATGGCCAATTGTTACATAAGACTAATCGCACGCAACCGAATAGCCCCGTGGGCAGAATCTGGTCCGGCATCACTCGTTCTCGCGGCGCTCCTTCGAGGTGCGGGCGCTGACGGACAACAGGCGAGCGCTCGCGTGTGTTTTGTTTGCGCCCCCGAGGGGCGGGGCGCATCCTCCGGAGGCGCCTCTGAATTGAGTCGCTACTCATGAACTCAACTGATTCGTCGGTCTCGTTCGAGGAGGCCGACACGCGAGACGCCGAGATGCACAGTGCGATCGACGAGTGGATCGACGACCTCGTCGCAGCCGTCGACGAGGCACGGGCCAGCCAGCAGTTCCAGGAGTGGCTGGATGTCCAGCAACGCTTCCACGACTACTCGTATCGAAATACGCTGCTCATCAAACAGCAGTGTCCCGAGGCGACGAAGGTTGCCGGGTATCGGACCTGGCAGGAAGAGTTCGACCGACACGTCAAGGAGGGCGAGTCGGCCATCTGGATCTGGGCACCGATCATCACGACGCGGTGTCCCGAGTGTGAGAACGCCCCAAGCTACCACGAGCAGATCGACTGTGAGTACGACGAGACGCCACCCGAGGAGTGGTCGAACGGCTTGGTCGGGTTCACACCCGCTTCGGTGTTCGATATCACCCAGACCGAGGGCCAACCCTTGCCGGAACTGGAAACCGAGGCGACTGGGTCGGCTGGCGACCTCGTCGGTCGGTTGGTCGACATTGCAGACGCGGTCGGGGTATCCATACGTGTTGTCTCTGACGCGGCGTGGAGTCATGGAAATGCCGACGGTGTCTGTAAGTGGCCCGATGGACAGGACGAGCAGCCGGTCGTCGAGGTTCGGGATCGACCGGAGCGAGCTGCAGTCGCCGGGACGCTCGTCCACGAATACGCTCACGCACTGTTGCACTCCGGGGAACTCGACGAGGCCGAGCGGGCCAAACGCGAGGTCGAAGCGGAAGCGGTCGCCTATATCGTCGGTCGCCACTGTGGGCTCGATATGAGCGGGTCGGCGTTGTACCTGGCAGCTTGGGATACGGAATGTGCAGACGCGATCCGTGACCGGCTCCAGCGGATCAGCCGGACGGCGGCCGACTTGATCGGGTTTCTGGAGGGGTGATCCCGATGTCGATCCGGAGCCGGTGGAGGACCGACACTCCGAACGGGGCTTCGCCGACACGAGCTGTGTCCACTGGCGCCAGTCCCTCTCCAGTGAGAAGCGATCCGGTCGCTCTGAGACGTTCACCCGGTCGGGGCACAGATCGAACGCGACCGGCCACTCGCCCGAGACGCGACGGGCCAGTCAGCGCCAGCCGGGAGCCGCGGCACGGACAACACTGGGTGGTACCACCGTGTAGAAACCTTCATACGGCGCGTGTTCCGAACCGGTGGTATGCAAACGCCGACGGGTAGCGAGGAGCCAACATCGACAGGTCGGGTGAAATCGTTCGTCTCGAACATGGGGCCGTCGTGGGTCGCCGGCGCGATCGCCGCGGGCCCGGCGACGATGGGATCGCTGATCACCGCCGGTGGCGCCTTCGGGTACGAGCTGTTCTGGATCGTCGTCCTCTCGGCCGTCGCCGGGGCGTTCGCCCAGTATCTCGCGATGCGGCTCGGACTGCTCACCGAACGCGGTATCGTCGGCGTCGTCACGGACCAACTCGGGGACACCTGGGCCTGGCTGCTCGTCCTCGACGTGGTGGTCGCGGCCGGGGCCGCACAGCTGCTGATCATGAAGACCGTCGCCGGCGTTTCGGCGACCGTGACCGGCATCGACAGCCGTCTCTGGGGCGTCGTGTGGGCGGGCGTCCTCGCGGCGGGGCTCGCCACTCGGGGCTACCGGTTCCTCGAAGTCGCCGCCAAAGTCCTCGTCGGTGGCGTCGTCGTCGCGTTCGTGGCATCGCTGTTCGTCGTCCCGATCGATCCGACCGCGGCGGTCGGCGGACTCGTTCCGTCGCTCCCGTCCGGAAGCGCACTGGTCGCAGCGGGAATCCTCGGCGGCGCCGTCCACATCACCCTGATAACGATGCATTCCTACACGATGCGAGCACGCGGGTGGACCGTCGCCGACTCCGATCTCGCGACGTTCGACGTGGTCGCGTCGATGCTGGTCGCGTTCGGGACCTACAGCGTCGCGATCTACCTCGTCACGGCGAGCGTCCTCACCTCCGGCGATCTCTCGACCGTGGAAGCGGCACAGGCGCTGGGGCCGCTCGCGGGTCCGTTCGCGAAGTCACTCTTCCTCGTCGGCCTCCTGGGCGCAGCGGTCTCGACGCTCGGCGCGAACACGATCGTCCCGCCGTTCCTCCTCGCGGACAAACTCGGCTGGGAAACGTCCGTCGAGGACGACCGCTACCGCGGGCTCCTCGTCGTCGCGGCGCTCCTCTCGGCCCCGGGCGCGTTCATCGGCGGCCCAGTCCTGAGTCAGCTGGCGCTCGTGCTCGCGATCGGGACCGTCGGAACGCCGTTCGCGATCGCGGTCGTGCTGTATCTACTCAACTCGTCGGCGGTCCCCGAATCGAACTCGCCGCTCGCGAATCTCGCCGGGCTCGCCCTGCTGTTGGTCTCCGGAACGCTGGCGGCGAACTTCGTCAGGGAGCAGGTCGCCGCGGGGATCGGCCCGCTGTCGGGGGCGATCCTCATCTTCGCCGTCGTGCTGGGACTGGGGACGGTCGGGATGTTCGGGAAGTTTATTCGTCGGGAGGGGGCGCCTGCGTGACCGACCTGGGGTTCCCGCTCGAGGGGTCGACGCTGATCGTCGGCCCCTCCCAGGCCGGCAAAACGCAACTCACTGCCCGCGCCATGGAGGCGTGGATCGACCGGGAGGGGACAGCCGATGTCGTGCTTCTCGAATTCGGCCCGGAGTACGACCGCAACGGGACCGTCCTCGGTCGACGGCTCGAACGGTATACGGACATCCCGTCGGACGTCTGGGTCGGGACGGTCGACGCGCACGCGCCTCGGGCCGAAAGCGTGCACGAAGCGGAGTTGCGCGAGCTCGCCAGGGAGAATGCGATGGCTGCGGCCGACCGGCTCGCGGACGCGCCCGCTGCTCCCGCCGCCGTCTTCGTGAACGACGTCACGATCGGATACCAGCACGCGGACGGGGCGGTCGAACGACTGCTCGACTACTGTGACACTGCCGAGACGGCCGTTCTCAACGCGTTCGAGAGTGACGAACTCGGGACGGACGACCCGGTTTCCGCTCGGGAACGCGATGTCGTCCAGCGATTGCGGACGTGGGCCGACCGAACGATCGCGCTCGAGAGCTGATCACGGCCCCGGACGGCCGACTCCTACCGACCGCAGGGCCGTCACCAGCCGCTTCATCGGAATCGCTGTTATCCGAACACCGACCCCGGCCGAATGGATCCCACCGGAACTGCAACAGCATTCGTAGCTTCACAGCGGAAATTGCGTGAGGTCACACCGCTGACCGGCGGAACCGTGATAATTCACTCAGCAGTGAATCCATACAAGCGTCGATGTTTCTGGAGGAATTTGACCGCTGGATATTGAGATTCGTTGGCAGGGAGGTGAAGCGTGGTTCCTTCGAGCTCACTGAACTCCGCGTAGCCGGGCTGGTCTGGTGCGTCTGTGACGAGCACCTCGTACTCGTCGGACATCGAGAGCCACCCCGAGTCGAACGCCCAGTGATGGAGCTTGCACAGGGCAAGCCCATTGGGGACGATATCTCGACCGCCAGCGCCCTTCGGATAGATGTGGGCAGCTTCGACTTCCGGGGTGCCATCAGGAGTGGTTCGGTTGCGTCCACAGATCGCACAGCGGTTATCGTAGGCTGCACGGACGCGTCGTCGGAAGGCTGTATCACGCACCCGGCGACGCTGTTCGACGAACCGTTGCTCCTCGTCGGTCAGGGTGGATGTATCGATGGCTTCGGGTGTAGGTGGTTCGGTCTCGTCAGCGTGTTGGGTCGGCTGGATTCTCGTGAATGCGCGGCGTCCGCGGTCGGTGAGTTCGTATGCGCCGTCGTGTTTCTCGACGTAGCCGATTGCCAGGAGCCAAGTGTAGTGCTTGATCGCGACAGCATCGTCGGGTTGGTAGTCGACGTATGCCTCGGCGAGGATGGTGTCAAGCTGGTCGAGTGGGATGGGGTCGGCTGCTAATCGTGCGAGAAGATAGTCGAAGCCGATGACCGTCGCCCGAAGTGCATCGAAGAGGATCTCGTATTTCCGCTCGCCCGGCTCGTCGAGCGCAGTGAGGAATCGGTCACCAGTCTCGGTGAGGTAGACAACACCGGTCGCTTCCGGGAGTGAGATGAGGCCGAGATCTTCGATAAAGGGAACTTGCTTGTCGAAGGTGGATTCGCGGGCGTCGAGTTCTGTCTCGAACCATGCCCGGAGGTCGGTTTTCGTGGGCGCCTCGGTCGAGATATACTTGCACATCGCGACGAGATTCGCGAAGCGGTCGCTGGCGCCCCCGAGAAAGCGGACTGCTGTCGGGTATCGGTCGTCTTCGTCGACTGTGACTGGGTAGGCAGCGAAGATCGGATCCGGAGGGAGTTCGTCGGTTCGTGAGTTCTTCCCATCCTCAGGCGGCATGCTCTGTGCATGTGGAGATTGGTGAATGAAGATTGGGGATCTGTTGATCCATAATGGATTCAAAGTGTTCACGAATGACGATCTACCCGTTTCCGCTCCGCAGTTGAGTGTCAAAGGTCACACGCCAAGTGCACCGAGACGATCCGCGACGAACCCTTGATTACCCCATTCACTCAATCGTCATCAAGTAAGACTGTGGCCATCGCGGCGTATATGTTCCCATTACCAAACCAACCCAAGCACTACCCCATGATTTCCAGCATATGACATGGTAGCTGCATCCCCATCGGGTTCTCAGGGAGAATTACGACACTAATATGGGCATATTATGTCGTTTCAGGTTGTTTGAGTACGTTTTGCTTCGATAGAGTCGTAACCACATGGGTTAGTGTGAAAATGCGACGGTTTTATGTATGTTGTTGGTCTTAGGTGTAGATATAGATGACAGATGCGACGTCTCACACGAGGGGACTGAAGGCGCACTTCCCCGCTAAGCAGTCGGAGAATCGGATGTACGGGAAGACTGCCACAGACATGGCGCTCAACTCGAAGCTGATGACGATTCCCCGCGAGGCCATCCAAAACACGGACGACGCTGGTCTGGTGGGTGAGACGCCGAAACTCGTGTTTCGGTTCGAGACGCTCGAGGGAGATGTCCTAGAGAAGTTCCTCACGGCTATCGACTGGGAGGAACTGCGAAAGCACATGGAGGCAGTTGCCGAGACAGACGACTCCATCGGCATTGAGGAGGCCCTCCAGCAGGTTCGTAACGGTGCGTTGAACGTTCTCGTCGTTGAGGACAAACACGCCGAAGGCCTTGACGGTGCCGAAGACTCGAAGAAGACGAACTATTCTTCGTTGGTCAAGGACTTCGGTATCACGACCAAGGAAGGTGACCAGGCCGGGAGCGAGGGTGTCGGATCCTCCATCTTCTACGGATTCAGCGGGTTCAAGACGGTGCTGTTCAACACGGTCCCGGCGAACCTTGCAGGCGGGGAGACGCCGCCACGTCTGGTCGGACGTGTTGACCTGCCCGACCACGAATTACGTGGGAAACCCTACAGTGGGGACGGGTGGCTCGGCGTCGAAAGCACGGGGTACGACCGTCCGGTCTCGGCGTGGAGCGAAGCCGCCGAAGCCGTCGGCGAAGACCTGAACATCTCCCGGCCGGACGAGCCGGGCACTTCCATCGCCATTGTCGGGTTCCGTGAGCCAACCCGGAGCACGAGGTCGCCGGACGAAGTCGTCAACCGGCTGTACGAGGCGACGGCCCAACACTACTGGCCAGCACTCGTTGACGGCAGTATCGAGGTGTCCGTCCAAGGCCCGTCGGACCCGGAACCACGGCCAGTGGAGCCGAAGACAGTCCCGAAAATCGCACCGTACATCAAAGCTTACGAGCGGGTAGCGTCGGCCGACGATTCGTTGGATGAGGAAGGGACCGTCGTCACGAGCGCGATACCGTTTCAGGTGCCGCCACTGAAAGGCGGGACGACGCACCCGGAAAGCCAGCTTCGGCTGGTTGTCCGGAGGCCCGACGAAGATGACCCCAACGCCTTCCGAAACAAGGTCGCATTGTTCCGGGGAGCACGGCACGTCGTCAAGTACCGAAAGTACGGCCACGTCGCGCGGACGGCCGGCCAGGACTTCGTTGGGCTGCTGCTCGTCGGGGGTGCCAATCAGGGTCTTGGAGAAGAGCTCTCGGACGAGAATCAGGCTGCAGAGCGGTTCTTCCGGGACGCAGAGCCCGAAGAACACGACAACTGGACGGACGGTACCTCGAAGCTCGAGAATCGCTACGAGGGGGACGGCCTGGACCTCATCAGGGACTTGCTCCGTAACCGAGTACAGGACGAACTCCACGACGTTCTCGCGACCGCCAAAACCGACGACGAGGACCGATTGCGCAACGCTGGGAAAGAGTTTCCCTTCTTCCCGAACAGTCGGTCCGGGTCCGGTGGACCCGGTGGCGGTGGTGGCGGTGGTGGGTCTTCACCGTTTGAGGAGGTCTCGAGCGAGAGCCACTTCGACGGCCGTTTCCACCACTACGACGGGAAGCTCGTGACGGCCGACGCCAGTCCCGGGAAGTGGAAGGCAACGGTCGAAATCGAAGAAGTGGACGGCGCCAACCGAAAGCTGGACTCGGTTGACGTCGCGGGCGTGGACGCACCGCTCGCGACGCGGGACGAGGTCGTTGACGGCGTCGCAGAACTGGAGTTCCCGGCAGGCACGCGGACCGCCGAGTTCAACGTGGAATCGGTCGAAGTCGGCGACGGTGGTGACCTTCTAGGTGGCGGACAGACACGGCTGAAAATCGGCTACGACTTTGACGAGGACGACGAGGAGGATGACTCATGAGCAACTCCCTCCAAATCGACCAGTTCCCCTACCGGCACGCGGGAGAAACGCTCGGTTTTGCTATCGAAACGTACGACTTGGACACCGGTGAGGCAGGTGAGCCCGACGGGGAACAACACATCTCGTTGCCGGAAGAGTCTGGCTGGGAGACCGGTGAGCTCTCGGTGAGAGTAGCCGTTGACGACGAGACTCTGGAAGAGGTGTTCCCGGCGACGGAACCGAACGCCGGGGCGCTCGTCGTCGTGGGTTACTGCCCGATGAACCACCATCGGTTCGTCTCGGTGCTCGCGAAGCCATCGCTCACGGCTGGATCCGTGACCAGGACTGTCGAGTTGACGCACGAGGACCTGCGCGGTCGCGTGACGCTCACGCCGTATCTCGTACGGACTAAAAAACGGGACGATGGAGACGACTACGCACACCGCATCGGGAACAAGCTGGCGTCCGGCCCCGCGTGGGTCGTGGACATTGACGAGCCGTCGACAGGACAGTCAACCGACCTGGACATCCGAACGAAGTCGTTCTCCGAGCCCGACTTCCCGGCGAAAGAAGCGAACACGTGGTACGTCGACATCACCAACTCGGAGAGCCCGAAACTCTACGTGAACAAAGATCACGCGTACCTGCCCCCGCTGATAGACGAAGACGCTACGCAGACGTTCCGAGGCAGGGTGCGGTCGGTCGTGCTCGACACGATCGGGATCCCGATGCTCGTCGAGTTCGTCGTCAAGGCTGCCGAGCTGGCGGTCAACAGTGGCGAAATTAAGTACGAGTGGCAAGAGCGGATGCTTACCGAGGTCTGCGGTGATGTCTTCGGTGACGACCCCGACCCCGACGACATCGAAGAGATGCTGAAGCCGGGTAGTCTCTCGGCGACGCTCAACGACATCGAGAGCGCCGTCCAACGCCGCCGGAGTCCACACGAGAACATCAAGCGCCTCCTGGAGCTGAATACATGAGCGAGAACACACTCTACAAGCTGAACGAAGACGCATCGACCCTCGTCACCGAGGACTTCCGAACCGGTGACGTGCAGTACTCTGATGCCCGCCTCAAAGCGTTCCGCGAAGCGACCGACCTAACAGCAAACTTAGACGCCCTGGAGCAGGTCATCGACTGGGTGCTGGACGAACAGAGTCCCGTCAAGGAGGGAACGTCGGAGATAGAGGCCGCCGTCGCCCCGGCGGTCCGGAAGTTCATCGATATCCCGCTCCGTGAGGCGGGCGACCCCACGCTGTGGCACTGGTTGGCAATCGCCTGGAAGCCGGAGTTCGTCCGGTACCGGTGGCCCTACGACGACTCCCAGCGGACGGTCACGTCCATGAACGAGAAGTTCTTAGGCTCAACGCAGGATCTGTACACCAACGCGTTTTCGCGCATGTGGTTCATCGCCGAGTTCACCTGTGACGGTGACGACTACTCGGTCACCGAGGCAGTGTTCAAACAGCAGTACCGCGTCAACCGTATCTTTGACCGGATGGACCTGCGTCGGCCAGCGACCGGGCTCGCGCTCAGCAAAGTTGCGATTGACGAGGACGCCGACGATGATCTCTTGGAAGAGACGGCCAAGACGGTGAGTCACCAGTGGTCAGTAACCGCTGAGGAGTGCCTCAAAGAGGACACCATTGAAGACATCGTCGGCGAGATACACAAACGCGTGGAACGGAGGACCACATGATATGAAGATGGTCGTCGACATTCCAGACGAGTTGGTCGCCCGTGTCCGGACAGCCGTGGCTGACGGAAGCTACGACGACCCAGAGCAGTTCTTAGAGCTCGCGCTCCGGAACCAACTGGAGATGGAAGAGTCTGAGCAGTTGTCGCTGCCGTCGTTCGGCGAAGCCGTCGGCGGCGGGCGTCCAGAGCAACAGGACCTCCTGACGGCTGCAAACGAGACCAAGTCGGAGGTCAAAGAGGCAAACGACTCGGATACAACCGACCACCTTGAGGATCTCTCGTGGCGGTCGTTCGAGGTTCGGACCGTCGCGCCGCCCGACGAGTCCCGACTCGACGACGGCCCCCTGTGGGGCCAGTATAACCGGTTATTCCCAGTTAAACTCGTCGTCCGACGGCTGGCGACACTGCTCACGGATGGTGAAAAGGAAGGAGTTTCGTATAAACGCTTCAGAGAAGAGACTGCGGCCACCGCCCGTGGATATGGATTGCGACTCGAAGAGATTGACGACGTCCAGGACCGTGGACGTGGAGAGAAACTTGCCTCGGCACTTCCGACGAGCGATAAGACAGACCGGTCGCTAGAACGTTTCAAGACCCATTTTGTTGGGCAGTTGGAGACAAGTGGTGAACTGACTGGTGCCGCGCCTGATCTTCGGTTTGTGGACATCCATCCAGACGAGAAGACGTTCGGCCTCACCGAGGCAGGGATGGAGTTTGCTTCGATTCGGAACCCGTTGTTGGACGAGGACCTCGAAGCCGATCAGTCCCTCTCGGCGAAAGAGAGGGAGTTCTACGTCGAGCACGTCCGATCGGCGGTGACCGAGGAGTACGAGGCGATGCAGTTCCTTGCGGACGCGATCATGGAAGGCGTCAACCGGCCGACGTCGCTCACGGAGAAGGTCGCAGAATTGAACCACAATTGGTCGGAGTCACAGGCCAAGACGGTCCGCTCGGGCCTTGTCAGCCGTATGGTTGAGTTGGGGCTCCTGTCTCGGCATCGCGTCGGTGCTCGCGGGACTGGCTATGACGTGACCGACGAGGGGAGGGACTTGCTGCTCCCTCAGATCGAATGAGCTTCTCTCGGTCGCGAGTGAGCACTTTTGTGCGGACGTGAAATGTGTAAATAATATAATTTTATATATAAACGAAGTCAGCACTGGCTAGTTAAGGGACGTTGAGAAGCGAGTAGGTTGTATTTAATGAATAACCACACATCAGCCGAGGAGGTCCTGAACCAGACAGTGCCCGCTTTCACGTTGACTAAGACTCACTGATGACCTCATCACGGATCTCCGCGATCAACTCAATTGCCTTCGGGTAGTCAAGCCCCTCCGCACAGACGACCGTGAGCTTCTCTCGAAGTCTCGTCGTCGTCTCGCTGACGATCTTCGAATTCGACACGTCGTATTCCTCTATCTCGTCTTTGTTGAGCACGTCAACGCAGGCGTACGTGATCACGTCGTAGCGAGCGAACCATCGGTCTGCAACGTCGTTGGCAAGTTCCTGCATTTCGAAGATCTCCTCTGTACGAGAGTAGTCGTCGCCTTCACGAGTTATCTCTGCGATCCACCACAATCGGTGGAGCGCGTTCGAGTAGATGTCTTCTCCACCCTCAAGGTACTTCTCTCGGACGTTACTGACGTGTCCCCACCGATGCTGAACTAGTTCGGGATATTCGACGACAGTCAGGTAGTGCCAGATGCCCGTAATAGCGGCTTCCCGTCGAGTCAGATCGAGCGTCTCGTGGACGGTTTGTGCGAGAGCCTGGTCTATCTTCGCGTCCCCTTCTTCGAAGTCCTCTTGGACTGCTTGGACAGCCTCGTCTAGCGGCGTTAGATCGACTTCGATCCCGGTGTGATTCAGATACGGACCGAGATCTTCTTGGGTCAACTCTTCGTCACCGCTCAGGAACGCTTCGCCGACCAAGGCCTGACCGCCCTCGTCTAACTCCATCAATTCAGTCATTGTGTAGGCCCTCCTGGAAGAGATCGACAGCACGTTGCGGGTGGTCGATGCGGCGTTGGATCGCCAAGTCGACACGACGAACGAGCACGTCTAGATCCTCACCCGAGTTGGCGTCGGTCGCTATCTTTCGACGGAGTTCGTCGGTCTCGTCGATATCTGGGTAGAGGTCGTCGTCAAACAGTTCGACGACTTCCTCTTGCCACGGATATCTGGCCTCGCCCGTCTCTTCGTCGATATCGTTCGCCGCTCGGAGGAGTAGTTGCTGCCAGATCGACTGCTCGATGTAGTCGTATAGGACGTCACGGAACCGTGGATCGGCGCCTCTCGTCCCCTCGTTCTGGAGGACGTCGACGAGGCGACCGTGATTCGCGTTGAGATAGAGCTTGGGTGTCGACGGGTCTTCGAAGTGGAGATAGTGGAGGTGTTCGCCGTCGGGGAAACTGTCGTGTCTGTCGAACGGTTCGATACGTGGATGTAAGAAGCCGCCGTCGTCGTCGGTTTCGTCCACCTCTAACGTCCACGAAGCCGTCGAGGCCAAGCGATCGCCTGCTCTTCCAGCGTAGTCTGCGTCGTCCGACTGGTGTTCGGATCGAACCAGGAACGGTTCGATCTCGACATCACCTCTAGACTCGGCTCGCTCGATCGTGAACGTGAACTCGTACTCACCCTCCCCGTCGACGTCGATCCCGATGTCCGTTTCGGAGATACGCCGTCGAAGGATCGTCTGGGTGCATCTGACGGCGATCACGAGTTCGATAGGTGGATCTTCACGTTCGTGGTGTGGGAGCGTCCCGTTCAGCACCTTCTCCGGAACGACGACGGTCCCACTCAACTCGGTCTCGTCCCACTGTGGGACGCTCACGACAGAGACCCGCCGATCCGACTGGACGACTTGGACACTATCGGCACTCTCGTCAACGTCGTGATCCCCGGTCACCTGGACGGAGTCGATCTCGAACTCCAGAGCGTCATCGAGGTAATTGTGAGGGAACCCCTCACTGACGAGGCGGCCTTGCAACTCCCCACTACTCATCGTCGGTCACCTCCACAGGACGGACCGTTCCATCGACGTTCAATCGAGTCTTGACACCCAGTGGGTCCGTCTCAGAGTGACCCGCGAGCTGGATCTCGTCCTGATTCCCGTCGACGCTGAACACGACGACTTTCCCGTTCTCTCGCCGTGACATCGCACATCCCGACGGGACCTCGTCGAAAGTTCCGATCGGGACGAAGTCGTCCTGCATCTGCCGTTCCTCTGCCATCCGCGGTAGCGAGATTTCGACTTCGACGAGTTCGTAGTCGTCGTCTGCTGGCGTGACGGTGGCCGAGAACGACCACTGCTCAGAGTCGTTGTTCCGGCGGATGTCGGCATCACCGTCGATTTTGGCGGCCCCATCTGGCTCCTCGGTCGTCCCCTGATTCGTCAGCGGGAAGCGATTCGCGAGCCGTTGTGGACCTCGCATCCCACGGTCAAAGTTCGGACCGACGAAGTCACTGATCGCTTCCTCTACGTCACTCTTGAGGTCATCGATGGTGCGTTTCGTCCCGCGCTTGTAGTCGTCTCGTGTCGCGTCGGTCTGTTCCCAGTCGTCGTGGGCTGGCGGTTCTGCGTCTTTTAGGAAGTTCTCGACGTCCGTATCGTCACTCGTCGGATCTTCGTCTTCTAACCACGCACGCGCTTCGCCACCTAGCGTGACGGCGTGGAAGTTGCGATTGCCGTGGACCAGCTTGTTGCGGTCCCAGTAACGGACGACCATCCCTGCGCCGCGGATCAGCGCGACGTTGTTGGTGTAGCGCTGCTCGTCTTCGACCGTCAAACGGACGGCGAGCCCCACCTCACCGTCGTCGGTCATCTCCGGGTCGTCGCCGTTCTCTCGGTCTGGGATCGAGATGTCGATCGACTCGGTTACGACATCACCCGTCTCCTCTAGTTCCTTGACGCACTCGGACTCAAGACATTCGATGTACGGTTCGACATCGGGAACACGGTCGATCGTTCCTTCGTACGTCGAATTCGAAGTTTGTGCCCGCACACGAAGATCCCCTCGCCAGATCGCCGGCCAGAACCACTTGACTGCCTCGTCACGGATCTCTTCGGCTAGCTCCTCTGTCCCACGCGGCTCTTCCCTACTCGGGTCTCGGAACCCGACGACGGTTACACTGGTCCCCGGCGTTTCGTGGTCCGGTCTCGAGACGTGCAGAGAGTCGGCTAACGACGCTGCTTCCTCACCCCACAACGACGCGGGCGGTTCATATTCTCCTTCACACGTCCGAGTGTCGCCGAAGAACCCCTGCCCGTTGTGGCGAGTCTCACCCTTCCAGTGTTGCGGGAGTTTCGTTCGTCCGATGAGTCGTGGTGAGTCCGGACGCGGATCGTTCTCACTCAGTACCGAGGTAAACAGGACGGTGGAAGTCCCGGAAAAGATCCGGAGTACGGCCTTTCCGAGACCGAACTTCCCACCTGCAGCTTCTTCCTCCTTGTTCGACTCGAGACTGTCTCGGACGAGGGCAGAGAAGTTCGTACTTCCTCTATCTGGACTGTCCTCGTCGGGACCGGTCAGTCCTTGAGTGTGCTTATCTTCGACGGTCAAGAGTCTGAGGGAGTCCTCGTCCTCAACCTTCTCTGCGAACCGTTCGATCCGCCTAGCGATCTGACTGTTCTCTTCGTCCGCTGCGCTCTCGACTTGGGCTTTCCACTTCTCCCACCGAAGTGCCGTCTTGAACTCCGACAACTCGTCACCAGTGAGTTCTTGGATATGAAAGTCTACTTCGACTGGATCGTCGAGATCCGAGTACGCCGCATCGTTCGCGTTCTGCAGGACCTCACGGACGAACGTCTCAAGTTCGCCCTCCATCGTGAACTGTGTGAGGTCTCCACCTTGTCCGGCCCCTCCCGGTCGGAGATCGGGGAATACCCAATCAACCTCGTCGTCCTGCAAGATGTCCCTACCGCTCACGATCCTCACCTTTCGTAGAATTGGAAGAGACGACATTCGAACGACGCGACAGATCGGTACTCGGCGATATCGAAACCACGGTACCGTAATCTGCTAGTTATACTGAGTGTTATAACTTCCGAACATCCTGGCAGTCTGAACACTCGAGTCAGAAGTCGGTTACCGTCGCCTGTCTGTCCGACCACTCCAGGAACTCTTGGATCCGGTTTCCGACGACCTCGCCGAGTTTTGGGGGGACGGCGTTGCCGATGAGCCGTCCGATCTTCCTGATCTTGACCTCGTCAATGTCTTCGGTAAAGCGATAGTCCTTCGGGAAGGTTTGGAGCAGAGCACCCTCTCGGAGTGAGAGCGCCCGGTTCTGCTCTGTATCGTAGTGGCCAAATCGCCCACTACCTAGGTTGTAGAACTGTGTCGTGATCGTCGGTGCCGGATCTGTGGGCTTCATGCGGCCGTAGACCGATTCGTACGTCTGACCGCTCGCTTTCTTATGACAGTCGAGCTGTAGACGTTCGGGCCAATCTCTCCACGTACCACCGGGCCTCGACTCGCGTATCCGCTCCAAGTTCGTCTCAGAGAGGTCACGTGCACTGTGGAGCCAGTCTTCTCCCGATCGTTCACCTGCCCGTAATTGGGGCAGGTCGTCAATATAGTCACGGACACTCGGGTAGTTATCCGGGTGAGAATTGATCGGATCCCCGAGATCGATACGACCCTCCCTGGAGGCGAGTACTATCCATCGACGGCGGGTCTGTGGGATATCGTACTCGGGACAGTAGACGCGCCGATCTTCTTCCGGATTGAGGTTGTATCCGAGTTCGTCTAAGCCGTCGACGAAGTCTTCGTAGACGTCGGTGTTCCGGACCTCGTAAACGTTCTCCATGGCCACGAAGTCGGGCTCTACGTGCCGGACGATCTCAAGGAACGCGTCAAGCATCCCGTACTTTTCGTGTTCGGAGCTGTCCGAGCCGTGGGTGAGTGGCGAAAACGGCTGGCAGGGTGCACAGCCGGCAACGAGTGTCGCGTCTGCTTGCGAATTCAGATACTCCCCTACTTTCTCGGGCTCGTCTCTGGCGAGCTCGCCGATATCGTATTCGACGAATTCGGCATCGTTGTTGTGTTCGTACGGGAACTCACAGTCCGGGTCGACGTCGAGACCAGCTTCCACCGTGATCCCAGCCGCTTCCAACCCGTTCGTCATACCGCCAGCGCCACAGAAGAGATCGACGGCAGAGACGTGCATCTGATCGTCTGGTACGTAACGCAGGTGGGGGTTAAAGTATTTCTCCAGCAGGAAAACGAGAGGAGACAGCGAGAGAACCGTGATCTTCCGCTTCGAGTGGTAGTTTCGACATCTTAGCCGACGAAGAAGATCCCCGTCGAACGAATCTATCTCTCCTGATAGTATTCGCAATAACCGTTCGCGAAACACTCGGAACATAGTGGTTCTGGCTGGCAGATAGCCGCCCCGAAATCGAGTAGAGCGAGGTTGTAAGTCCGGGGACGATCCGTAGAGAGGTGTCGATCGGCAAACTGCCGTCGCTCTGTCGGACTATCGGGCCATTCGTCACCGAAGACTCGATCGTAAACTCTCTCCACGTTTCGGTCTAAAATGGGGAGTGGTTCACCATGTGCGAAGCAGAGAGTGGCGTTTGCGACGTACGGTCCGACTCTGACGAGGTCGGTGAGCTCGTCGACAGTCTCTGGTAACGTGTCGTGCTCGTCCGCGATCTGTTTCAAAGCATCTGACCGCATGTTGTAGAACCCGAGCGGCTCGATCACCTCGGCGAGTTCACTCTCCTCGGCCTCTTCGATAGCTCCGAGAGAGGAGAACCGATCCAGAAATCGAGGATAGACCGTAGCGACGTTCTCCGCTGGTGTCTGAGTGAGAAAGAACTCTGCGACGAATACTTCGTACAGCGAGCGGTCGGGATCTCGCCACGAAAACTCACGGAGGTTCTCTTCCGCCCATTCCAGTAACTCCGACCTGAACCGTCGTGCTGTCGACCCGTCCATGGTACGTTGGTCGTGCTCCTCCAGTATTCAAAATTCGTCCAGTGTCCGGTTGTTCTCGAACGCTCGTTCGAGGTCTTTCTCCTCGTCGTAGTTAGAATAATCTCGACGGCCCTCGGCGACGCCCTGCTCCTCTTCGTAGATCTTCAGCCAGGCACGGCAGAGGTGGTGGATGTACGGGGCGGGAATACAGTTCTTCGAGAGGTGCTTCTTCGGATAGGACTTCACTGGGTAGTGCTTCGCGGATGCCCACCACCGTTTCGACCGTTCCGAGAAGAAGAACGACGATGTCTCGGCGTTCTTCTCGGGACCGTCGTCACCCCAGAATCGCTTGTGCCTGGGTGGTTGTGGAACGCGGAAGGTCGTCTCGAACGCCCGCTCGTACTCGATAGGGAGCCCGAACATCCGCCCGTTGAGGACGATAGGATCTTTCAACGGAGCCCTCGGAACGTTTTCGATCACGTAGTGGTCACAGTACTCCCGAGCGATCTCACGGGCACTGGGGATCATGTCTTCGTGATCGTCGGGTTCGCCGGAGATACTGGTCGTATCTGCCCACTTCGAACAGACCGGGTGGAACACACCGAGGTCGAAGGTCACGTCGTCGGAGATGGGGAAGTGCCAGTTTTTTTCCGGGCCACTGAGATGGGCATCGGCTTTGATCGGGTGACTCTCGTTGGTGTCGCGGGGTGCGATTCCGACACGGATTACCGTTCCGTAGTTGGTCAGAACCTCACATTCGGTCCCATAGTCTGCGAAGCAGTGGAGAATCGTGGGTTCGTCGTCTCGCTCTGTGTTAGTGACCATTTGAATAGCCCCCCGACTCCCCGCTCGAGCGATCGGACAACCGTTCACGAATGATCGGAGGCAGAGATACAGAGACGTGTCTTCCGATCGACCGACGAAACATCCTACTCGAACGTCTTCTGTCGAGATATAAAAGGGCATCTTTGGGAACCGTGTCGGGTGTCCCGAGTACAGATTACCGTATAGAAACGATCGTCAATTCAGATGGTTCGACTCGAAGACACGGTCCCGTTTCGTGTACGAGACTGTTCTTCCTCAATCGTCGGCGATGCCACTCTGTACAGCGGGTGCCTCTGCACCGACGTGAGAGAGAATTCCTCTGCCGATGTGCTCACCCAGTAACGGTGGGACTGCGTTTCCGATCAACCGGCCAAGATTCTTGACGCCGACGTCGTCCCAGTCGTCGTAGAACTCGTAGTCTTGTGGGAACGTCTGCAAGAGCGCCCCCTCTAGGAGGGAGAGCGCACGATCTTGGTCGGTATCGTAATGCCCGAACCGTCCACTCCCGTAGTTGTAGAACTGTGTCGTGATCGTCGGGGCCGGTTCGTCTGGGGACATCCGGCTGTACGGAGCTTTGTACGACTGACCACTGGCCTTCTTGTGACACTCTGCGAGGAGATGCTCCTGGTCATCCTTCCAGACACTCCAATCTTCGCCAGGCTCGATATTCTTGATCCGTTCTAAATTCTTGTCGGAGAGTGTCCGTGCCCTGTGGAGTTTGTGATCGGGGTGTACTTCACCGGCTTCGGTCGGCGGCAGATGCCCTATCGTCTCGCGAACGGTCGGGTATTCAGACTCGTCTGTGTAGAGGGGCTCCGGGAGAGAGATGGGCCCCTCCTTCGATGCCATGACCACCCACCGCTTCCGCTTCTGAGGGATCCCGTACTCGGGACAGTACACGTTCTTGTTCTCGTCGCTGTTGACGAAGAATCCTTCCGCCTCCAGGAACTCGATGAACTCCTCGTAGACCGGATCGTTCCGTATCTGAAGGACGTTCTCGGTGACGACCACGTCTGGCTCAACGTAGTTGATGATCTTCTTGACGTCCTTCAGCCGTCCCCATTTACTATCGTTCTGAGGAGTGTCGTCGTCCGAACGACCCATCGTAGAGTAGGGTTGACAGGGGGCGCATCCCGCGAGGACATCTAAATCGGATCCCCAGGGAAACATTCTAGCGACTCGTTCTGGATCTTGCGAGAGGGCTTGTATCTTCGATTGCTTGAAATCAGCGTCGATATTCTGCTCGTAGGGGAACTTGCTTTTGTCGTTCCAATCCACACCGGCGAGAACCGAGATGCCAGCCTGCTCTAGTCCGTAACTCAGGCCACCAGATCCACAGAAGAGATCTACTGCTGTGATATTCATGGAGGCAATTTTCGAGTGATCGTATATAAAATCACAGTACGATGGAGGGGGGTACGTCGATCTGTCTGGCGTATCACTTCCGGGCGAGCCTATTGTTCGCCACAACTATCCACTCAGAGAGTTCGAGAGCCAGAGGGCGTGCCCACGACCCGGAACAGTGATGAGGGTCGAGGTTCCCAGTGGAGTAAGAACAGACGGTTTCTCGACACATGAACACAGGCCGAGAACACTTAAATGACGACACTGAATGGTTCTTCTTCAGCGGTGGCCCCGGTTCCCCACGATACGGCGACGACCCGACCAAACACGCTGTCGATCACGATACCGAATCGTTCGTTCGCGAAGTCCTCCAGAACGCGAACGATCAGGGACTAGACAATGGAGAACCGGTAGAAGTTACCTTCCGTTTCCTCACGTTGACTGGAGAAGAGAGAGACCGATTTTTGGAGACGTTAGAGTGGAACAACGGCCTTCAGGATCGTTTAGATGCGGTCGCACAGACCGATCGTGGGCGTGGATACGACCGACTCCTGGATCGGATGGGCGATCCCGACGCAGAACTACGACTTCTCGTAGTCGAAGATAGCAACACGACGGGGCTCACCGGTGGATGGGACCAAGACTCTAACTACGCTGCGCTCGTCCGCGACGAACTATACAGCAGTAAACGAGAGGACAACGCCGGGGGGTCCTACGGCTTGGGGAAGTCCGTTCTCTGGACGTTCTCCGGCGCATCGACGGTTATATTCAATTCCCAACTTCCTCCAGGATCTGACGACGGTGAATCGCCGAGACTCATCGCCCGGACGAAGCTTCCTACACACGAACTACCAGGTGACGACACGACCTATCAAGGTGCTGGCTGGTTCTGTCGGCCACAACACACCGACGATGGCGTCCGGCCCGAAGCACTTCGTGGAGACGAGGCATCGAGACTAGCGCAACGCCTCCAGATCGATCGGCCGGCTGTCAGCGGCACGAGCGCGATGGTCGTCGAATACCGTGATCCGACACGTGACGTGCGACCGGAGATCGACGAACTGGCCGACGAGTTCGTCGAGGCCTCGGTCAAGTACTTCTGGCCGGCAATCTACCGTGGAGACTTACGAGTCACTGTCGAAACACCCGAAGAGACACGAGAGGCCGACGTAGACAACGTCCCTTCGATTCGGCCGTTCGTGGAATCGTACGAAGCACGATTCGAGGAGGGAACGACTCTCCAGAACCCCGGGGACGTGGCCGGACTCGACATCCCCGTCGATCTGCCACCTAGATCCGATGGCACGGAGACACCCGACGGCGAGGTCCGTCTCTCGTCCCGGCTTGCTTCGCCAGCAGACGACGATACCTACCTCAACAGGGTCGCACTGTTCCGCGGCGCGGGGATGGTCGTCAAGTACTACGATCAGAACCGTGTCGCGTTCGGTGACAGGAACTTCTACGGCGTCCTCGCTTGCGGGGAAGCGAGAGCAGACGGTCCGGCGACAGAGAGCGACCAGGAAGTCGATCGATTCCTACGGTTTTCCGAGCCCCCCGAGCACGACGAGTGGGAGTCGACGGAGAACCTTCGTGAGCAGTACCAGCGAGGATTCCGAACTGCCCTCGACGATATGTTCGGTACACTCCGAGATGGGCTTCGCCACCTCATCTCGAAGAACGACAGTGGTCGCGACGCTCTCTCCGATAGCGTCTTGAACCATTTCCCGATTCACGGTACTGGCGCCCCCCGTACAGTGAGTACGTCGGACCTCGGTCGAATCTTCGAGATCGATAGTTCGTCTCGCTTCGACGGAGATCGGTGGGTGTTCTCGGGCCACATCACTTCGAACGTCGACGACTTCGAGAGCTGGACTGCCGAGATATCGATGATGGGCGTCGGTGAAGACGGTACGAGGTACGACGACGTGCCCATCGAATCGATCTCGACCGATTCGGAGGGAGTGGAGACGACTACGGAGGATGGGACCGTTAGATTGATCGCCGACGAAACGTCGAAAGAAGTCACGTTCGAAGGGCATAGTCGGACGAAGAGTGAAAGCAATTTGCTTAGTGGTGAAGTCGGCGAGACACAGCTGGAAGTCCGAGCCGAACTCGAGACTACCGAAGGTGATCAGGCGTGACACGACATTCACAGCATCATCGAAGTACGACGTTACCGTTCGAGTATCGAGGCGGAGGCCTCAATTTCGAACTGGAGATGTACTCGGTTGACGGCAAGAAGCCTGTAGACCTAGACCTACTACCTGGGCAGAAGGAAATCGATCTTGCCCCGGTTCTCCAGCCAGACGAGGACGAGGAAGTCGGCAACTGGGATCAGGTTACGATCTATGGGCGGTTGACGATCCCGGAGAAGACCGTCAACGACGTATTTCCTGTATTCGAACGTGATTCTCCGCCTGCGAAACTCTACGTCGCGATCCGTTGTCACGACACCATCTACAGAGATCGAGCCATGATCTCGGAGGCGCCGACGGGCCCTGGAACGTACGACGTCAGTGTAATGTTGGAGAAAGATGATATCCGCGGCACTGTCGAGCTCTGTCCGTATCTCGTACGAACAGAAGATCGTAGCGGTGAGAAAAAGTACGCTGCAAAGTCGAATCTTCGACTGGCGAGTTGCCGTGACTATCGGATCATCGTCGATCGTCCGAAAGGAGAAGAGCCCCCGGCTATCGACGGTGAGGAAGCGAGCTTCTCACGCACGGCGTATCTTCCCGACGGTGACAAATTATACTATCTCGACTTTCGGAACGAGAGCCGCCCGAAGCTGTGGATCAACTCTGACCATCCCCGGATCACCGATATCCTCCAGAGTAGAGGATCCGTAGGGGCAGAACCACGGATGCGCGACGTCGTCTTAGACCAGATTAGCTACGGAGTCTGGACACAGTTGTTGATCCACGCGGGGACAGCCATCGACGACAACGGAGACGTCGAATACGAGTGGCAAGAGACCATCTTGGAGACCTTCGCACGGAATCTCTACGATGTCGAGGACCTCGCGGAAGCGACTCGGATGTTGCGCGACGAAATCGACGATCCGGGATCGTTGCCGTTCCTGATGGAGCGGATCGACCGAGAACTCCAGGAGTACATCGACCCGAGGACACAGCTCATCAACCTGATGGAAGAAGGACTGAGGATCTAATATGAGTGAAGAGGAGACCCTACGTAGACTCACAGAAGATGGCCGGCGGTTGGTCAGCGAACCGTTCCTGAAGGGTGAGGCAGAGATAGAGCAGGAGTCGATAGAAGAGTTCGTCGAACCGATTCCAGGGAATCCGACGGCCGACTTAGGAACGTTAGACGACGCGGTAGACGCCGCTCTCAGGGAGTATTCGGAGTACGAAACCGCTATCGACGGGGCACTCGCCCAAGATGTCCACCAGTGTCTGGATATCAACCGGCGTGTCGCCGGTGACCCGGGACTGTGGCACTGGTTAGCCGTCGTCGAATATCCCGATCTGGTCCGCCATCGCTGGAAGTATCGCTCCGAGGACGCGATGCGAGAGAAGTTCCTCGGTGCAGGTTCTGACCTCTACTCGAACGCTATCCACAGATTGTGGTGGATCGCCGAGTTGACGGCCGACGGGGACGACTACAGCCTGACCGAGACCGTATTCGCCAATCAAACGATGGTCAACAAAGTGTTCGACCGCTGGTTCGCACGATACCAGCCGGCCGTGGTCGCTATCTGCGACGAGCTGGCCGACGAACCGTCCCGTGTCATCGACGATGCGACCCGTCGGTTCAATCACACGCTCACGAACGTCCAACTCGAAGGGTTATCGGAAGAGGACGCACGTGACGTAGTCACCCAGATCATATCCGAAGTAAAGTCCGAGTAGACTCGCCAGTTTGGGTCGGTGAGAACGAGAGATTCTTCGCTTGGTGCACCGGGAGTAGCCGAGACTTGACCTCGTTCGAGTCGGTGTGGAGTAGCACCGTCTCACGGTTTCGAGAGGGACCGAACTCTAGTACTGATCTTGGACTTTGTCCATCTTGCACTGGACACAGAGGTCGTCGGAGACACAGGCGACGTTCCCGTACGGACAATCGTGAGCGTCTACGTCGACGGCAAGGCTTCGCATCTGGTCCTCCCACTCTACCACCCAGTCGTCAATGTCGATCTCGTCGGACGAGAATACGATCGTGCCATCTCGATCTTCGATCTTAGTAGCGACTGCCGACTCGTTCTTTCGTCGCACAGTCTCGATAGCCTCTCGATACGAATGGCAGACGATCTTTTCTTTGCTATCCCTGTCTCTCAGAACGTGTACCGTGAGTCTGCCGTCGTACTCTTCCGACGGCTCTAGACCTCCAGTCACGATTCGATATATGAATGGATCTATATAAAATATACTCCCGGGAGCTCGCTGAAACGGGCACGATAGTCACGTCGTGTGATGATTCGGTACTATTCGTCTGATCGGACGAATCCGTCCTACCATTGGTTTTAACCCGTTAGGAACTAGCAATGAATCATCGATTAATGATACGTATTGGTTCAATTATGGTTTTCGGCCATGCGAGCGAGGAATTACAACGGGTGAGCTCGGGTGTCTGAAGGTTGGTACTTCCAAGAGATGGGCGACAAGGCAGAGCAGAACGCCGATCTCCTCACCAAACACGCGTTCGAGAACGATGTCGCGACGTTCGTCCGCGAGACACTCCAGAACGCGAACGACGCGAAGGTAGATGACTCGGACGAACCCGTCGAAGTGTACTATCGGTTCGAGAGTCTCAGTGGCTCGCGGCTAGAGCAGTTCTTGAGTGATCTCGACTGTAAGTTAGACGACGACGAGGTTGGGCTCTACGACCACCTCCGTGCCGCCGGAGATGTCGAAGACGACCGTCAGCTCGATCAGTATCTGGACCACGTGGAGGACGAAGACGAGCTGTTACTCCTCTCGGTCGAAGACAGGAACACGGAAGGTCTCGACGGGTTAGAGACGGAGGACGGAACCAACTACACCGCTCTCGTCCGGGACATGGGTCGGAGCAACAAAGATACAGACGAGGGCGGAAGCCACGGTGTCGGGAAGACCGTCCTCTGGGCCTTCTCTGGTCTCTCCACCGTTCTCTTCTCGTCGAACCCAGTGAGGGAGACGGGCGGACACCAGCCACCACGGTTCGTCGGTCGAGCCTTACTTCCCGATCACCGTGACGAGACGACTGACCAGTTGTACTCCGGAAACGGCTGGTTCGGCCGGCTTGACCCGGACGACCCCGAGGGGCGCTACGTAAGTATGTGGGAGGAGGAAGCGAGTGACCGCGCCGAATCACTCTACGCCCACCGGAGTGTCGACGACGAAACGACGGGTACGACGGCGACGATCGTCGGGTTCAGAGATCCGACTGCAGAGCAGTTCTCGAACAGTGAAGAGCTGATGGCGACGTTCCGCAAGTCTGTGGCCGAGTACTTTTGGCCAGCTATCGAGCGGGGCAATTTGGAGGTCTATCTGGAGGGGCCCGAAGACGACGACGCGATCCGAGTAGACCCCTCCGACGTAGACTCTGTCCGTCCGTTCGTCGATTGTTTCGAGAGCCGAGACTCGCCAGACGACGACCTCGAAACGAGAGGAAACACCGTGGAGGGCGAGATCGAGTTCGACCTACCAGACAGGAAGATCGGGGACGATCAACAGACGGAGCCGAAGGGGCGTCTGAGTGTCTACGCGAAGAGCCCCAGTCCGGGTGACGATGGAAGCCGCCTCAACGAAGTCGCGATTTTCCGGGGCGCAGGGATGGTCGTGGACTACATCAACATGAGTGCTGCCGCGTCGTACGGGAGCGATTTCTACGGTCTCTTGGTCGCCGGAAACGCGAGAGGTTGGGGTGAGAGGCCGTTAGAACTCGCGGACGGTGACGTAGAGGAACTCTTACGGACGTCCGAACCAGCTGCACACGACCAGTGGAAGGGGTACAAGAACTCTCGGCTCCAGTCCACGTACGAGTGGGGTTGTGCCGGGACGGTCGAAGACCTGACCGACAAGAAGCTACGGAAATGCCTCCAGAATCTCGTCGCATCGGAGGTCACCGAAGAGGGTGGGATGATCGATTCGATGAAGCGGAAGATCCCGCGCTCCGGAACGGGGAACAAGAAGAAGTCGAGGTCGGTTCAGTCGGTGCGATCGTCGGAGGCGTTCGACGTCTCCGCAGACTTCGGGTATCGAGACGGGTCGTGGAATTTCGACGGGACGATCTCGCCCGAAGCCGACGAGTTCGAGAGTTGGCGGGTGACGATCGAGATCGTAAGTCTCGGTGAGGAGAACAACGAGACGGGAGATATCGCTATCGAAGAGTTCGAGAAAGACGGAGACGTTGCCAGAGTGAACATCGAAGACGGAGTGTTGGTGATAGAAGGTGACGCGAGTTCGCGGAGTGTCGATATCAGCGGCCGCTCGCGCTCCTTCGGAGATTTCGACCCATATAGTGGTCGGATCGGAAGATCGCGACTACAAATCGACGGTAACGTCGAACTGGGTGGTGAGTCCTGATGCCCGAGCGTACCCGCTCGAGTCGAGAACGGATCGACGACGAGCCGCTGCGTCACGCTCCATCGACACTCTCGATAGAGATAGATACCTTCTCGCTCGACGACGACGACAATTCGTTCGACGTAGACAAGGCAGGAAACGAGGTGTTCCTCGAGAACTGGCAAGCCGACTGGAAGAAACTATCGCTCCAGGGAGAGCTGACGATCCAAGATACTCTGGAATCTGTCTTCCCGCCAGATGAGTGGAAGAGTGGGCCCATGGCCGAGGTCGTCCTCGCAGTCGAATGCGAGTACACACACCTCAGAGAAGGGAGAACCGTCCCCGTCGAGAACTTCGAGGCGGGGAAGACGGACTTCGAGATCGAGTTTCAATCGACGGAAGTATACGGTACGATCGAAGTGACGCCGTTGGTCGTCCGTATCGAAGACGCAGAGACATCGGGCGACTATCGAACTCACGCCGGTCTTGAGCTCGCAGACGGTGAGCCGTGGTACGTCAACATCGACGAGACAGACGACGCGTCTGGTCCGCTGCTTCCCCCGATCTTCAAGAGTTTCGAGGAGAGCGACAACGACGAACGGTTCCCGAACGACGCTGTCTACGTCGTCGACAAGACCAAGCTGGAAGCTCCAAAACTGTACGTCAATCGGGACCACGAACCGATCGCTGCTGCACTGAACACTGGTCCGAGAGGGAAGCTGGGCAAGGTTATGAACGTCTACACGGATAGTATCCTTCTCCCAGCACTGTCCGAACTCGTCCTCTGGACTGCTGAAGACGTTGACGAGGAAGGTGAACCAGAGCACGATTGGCAGGGCGACCTCCTCAACGAAATCGTGACAGAAATGTATAACGAAGACTCTGCAGCCGACGCAGCCGAAGAGTTGGCGCAAGAATATACCGACGGGGACATGACTGAGATACTCAACAAAACGTCGACTACCATCCAACAGTTCCTCGAAATGAGTGACGACATGAACGACCTCGTCGACAGGATCAGATCATGAGTGAACTGCGACTCCTCCAACAGCAAGCTGTTTCGGAGATAGACGAGGATTTCATCAGTGGGGAGCGGAACATCAAGCCAGAACTCTTTGAGCGGCATTCGATTCCCGTCGAAGGAACAGACGTCGACTACGGGGCGATACAGGATCGAATCGACGGGATCTTCGTGGACCCAGAGTATCCGGAGTACGAGGCGTCGATGGACGCCAAACTCGCTCCCACGATTCACGCGGAGATCGATATCGATCGTCGAACTGCCAGAGACGAGCGGATCTGGTACTACCTGGCAGCGGTGAAGTTCGACGATTTCGTTCGCTACCGATGGCGCTTCGACTTCGAGGACAGTCGTGCTGCGGCGTTCGAGAAGTTCCTCGGCGAGACGAGAGCGAACAACCTCTACTCAAACGCGATCGGCCGCCTCTGGTGGCTAGCCGAACTCACACACGTCGATCCTGCTACGGAGGCGGCTGTCGACGTGGACGTAGACGACGAGTACGAACTGACACGGAAGGCTTTTGAATTCAACTTCCTCGCGAACAGAATTCTGGACAACGCCTTCCACATGTCGAAACCCCTCGTCGTCGCTGTCGTAGACCAGTTCGCCGACGAGAGTCAGGACCTCGTCAACGACATGCCAGATCGGTTGTCTACACTCCTGTCGATGATGCCGGCCGAGGGATGGGTTGATGACAATAGTGTCGAAGTCGTCGAGAAACTGAAGCGGCAGATGAAACGTGAGCGGAGCGACTGAGTCCACAGATCGACCCGAACGACTCTGCGTGCTCGCCAAACGGACTATCACGCCCGATAGAGAACGCAACCGGGGAAACATCTATACCGTGTCGATAGATATCTCGTACACATCATCCAGCCAGAAGCGCCGAAGGCCTCTAGCATCCTCTCCCAATGGATCCACTTGACAAGCTCGTCGATTCGGTCACGGATCACCAAGATTTAGACGAGGAGTTCTACGAGGAACGACTGAAACGCTACGACGATGACAAGACTCGGTGGGCTACAGCCATCGATACAGCCGCGTACGATGTCGTCGGAGACGTAGCGATCGGCTCGACAGACTCGAAAAGTGACATCGGCGGTACGATCGGAAAGACAGATTTCCCGCGTGCTGCAGGGCCCTTCTACATCGAGGGGCTGAAAGCGTTGACGGACGCCGAGAGTCAGATCGAAACTGTTCTCGAAAACTACGAGGGCGAAGATGTTGGTCGGTTGGTTCTCAAGCTCACCGAACTTCGACTTAGACTCCAATCGGCGACGTCTGGTGAGTTGAACGCCGAGATTTTATCGAAGACACTAGAGGCACTGGTTGAGAAGCTCACGACGAAGGAGGTGGAGTCGGGGACGCTCCGCAGACCACTTCGAGAAACCGAAGCAGTCGTCGACATGTTGGTCCAACTGCTGACCGATCCGACAGCCGACGAATACACGGACGTGCTCGTAGACGAGATGGCACGGGCTGCCGAGAACGAGAGCATCCTAGAGTTGGTAGACGAACCACAGTTGACGACCCCACTCTGGGAACATCAAGCGGATGCGCTCCAAGACTGGGTCGACGAGGATCGACGAGGATACGTCAACATGGCGACCGCGACGGGGAAGACAGTCCTTGGTTTGGCGACGATCGCCCAGCAATTCGACGGGCTACATCCAGCAAACGATGCAGAGAGGATCACTCCAGAGTCGCCGCTCGACCTCGACGGAGATCTGCAGGTACTGATCGTCGCTGGACGAAACCTGCTCCTGAACCAGTGGCGAGACGAGTTCGCGGCCCACATGAACATCCCGAAGCATCGGACCGAAGCGATGGATACGGGCGATGGCCAAGAGATCCGCCTGAGCTGGGGGACGGTAGAGTTCAAGACGTCTCAACAGCTCGCGAGTGACGACCTCGTCGGGCGATACGACTTGGTAATTCTAGACGAAGCTCACCGGTACTCGAGTGGATCGTCGACGGATCGGGGGTGGCGTGATACGTTCGAGACGCTCGCCGAGAAGAGTGAAGACATCCTTGCCATGTCGGGGTCCATCGACGCGGGCTGGATCGGCGACGAGACGGTCGAATCTGTCCTCGACGACGAGCTGGACGAGGTGTTCACGTTCTCGCTTCCGGAGGCGAGGAAGAAAGGTATCGTCGCCGACTTCTCCTGGAAAGTCACCTACATGCCCACCTCGGAAGCCGACGCCGTAGAGGAGTTGATAGACGTTACCGAGACGTGTGCGGAGTACTTCGGCCCACCAGCAGGCCCGAACTTCGAGTCGTTGGACGATATCGTGGCCGCAGCAGACATCGGGACCATCGAGGAACTTCGTGCGTTTGCGAACACCTCCGACGGACGGGAACTCCGTAACGATTCGGAGAAGTTCGATACGCTCGCGAACGCGGCATTCTCACGGCTGACCCGTCGGTGGCAGCTACGACCATCACTGGAGCCGGTGGTAGATATCGTCCGAGACCACTGGGACGAGCAAACGGTCGTGTTGGTCCAAAGTTACTCGTTCGCCGAACGGATCGAGTCGGTGTTGGCCGAGGAATTTGGCGGATCGGCGCTCGCGGCACTCACCGATCGCACCGACGACACGGAAGAGATAATCGAGGAATTCAACGAGGGCGAAGCGTCGATACTCGTCGGGCCGGGAGACTTGCTCGGGACGGGCGTCGACTTACCCGACGCTGAAGTTGCCGTCAACGTCGGGAAAGGCGGACTGAACGCCTCCCTCGTCCAGCGGATCGGACGTGTCCTCCGGAACCCGTCTGGCCGAAAGGATGCCTCGTTCTACCATTTGATGAGCGTCCCGACAGACGATCGAGCGATACTTTCGACCGAGGACGGGCGGCAATTCCTGGAGCGGATCTGTTCTTTCGAGCTGCTCGGTGAACGGATGGAAGAACCCCCTTATTTCCAGCATCGGGGCGACAATTTAGAGGCGAATCTGCGAGCGTTCGAAGAGAACGGAGTCCTATCGTTCGACCTGCTCCCGCGGGACATCGAAGCACTCGCGGACTCGACGGAGACGGCGGACCGGCTGACTGAGCTGTGCCAAGTCGTTGAACAGAGTGACGACGAAATGGCGTCGTTCACGTGGGCCGGAACAAGCCCCACATCGGCTACGTCCAAGGACGAGTCAGAAAATCGGGCGAAAACAGAAGACGAGGACACTGCAGAATCAGAACAAAATACTGACGAGATGGACGAAGACCAAACCGAACCGAGTGACGAGAGTGACGAATTGCCCGAGAACGTGACACGAGAGCAGCTCGATAGAGTCGACGACGTTGTCGCTCGCGAACCGATCATTGACGACGAATTGATTGAGCTGTGGGGGTTAGACTCCTCTATCGCCCTGGCGAAGGTTCTAAAAGGAGAGTTAGACGACTACCTCACGCGTGACGACGAAGGCGCCGTTTGTGCGACAGAACTCGGTCGTGGACTCGTCGATCACGAGCCGCTCAAGGGAGGCACAGACGACGGCCAGCCCCGAGCCGAGCCAGACGAGTCCGAGGAAGAAAGCCGAGGCGAAGACGATAACGGCGGTTCGACCGACGATTCAGACGGTGGAGGCGGAGACACCGACTCGGACGACGAAATGGACCGAAAAGGTGTCACTCCTCCGTATACAGGGCCACACCTCGAAGACGAGCCAGAAGGCCTCGTCGAGGATGTCCAGATAGAATTCAGTGTCCCCGAGACGACTGCACATCGGCTGCTGGATCTCTATCGGAGTGACGGGCCGATCGGCAAGGACAAACTCGTGGAGGGGTGGGATTTCGAGAACCCGTCCGATGTCTACGAGTATCTGAGTGATTCGGCCCATGGCCTCACCGATGTCGTGGGCCTCGGGGACGTGCAGCTCGCCGACGATGCGAGAGACCGGATGGACACACTTACGCGCGATCGCGACGATCAGGAGGGGCCGAGTCCTGGGGGTTCGTCCACCGAAGATGCAAGGGACGATTCACCATCTGAGTCAGCAGAGGATACCGAGACCGAGCACGGACGGACCGATGAGGAGGTGTCCGAAGGAGCTGTCCCGGATCATTACTCCAGTAGTCTCTTGGAGACGGATCGGGAGAAACTCGTCGACGAATTGCAGGAGATGAACGATTTCGCTCTCTATCCACCGACAGAGGAGACTGTCGTGAGTAAGTCGCGATACCCCTTCGGGTCGTACATCTTCACGTTCGGTTCCTTCGACGACGCACTACGGACAGCTGGTTACAAACTCAGGGACCAGACACTGACAGACGACACTGGAGAGAAGTACAGGCCGTCAGAGGTGATCGCAGCCGTTCAGATACTTTCGGATATCCTCGGTGAGCCACCACGAGCGTCTGTCTTCGACCAGCTTGCTCCGATGACGAGTGACGCGGTTTCGTCACTCGGAACCTGGGACCAGATCGTCACAGAGGCCGGCCTTGAGTCCGGCGAGCTACGAGAGGAGGTAGACGTGACTGACGTTCCAGGCCACGACGAACTCTCAGCGTCTGTCGCTGGCCTTGCCGAAGAGTTGGGAGAGACACCGACACTCGAAAAGATAGCAGAGCATACTGACTTAGACCCTGGACGGGTCGCTTCGACGGTCGAATCGTGGCGAGACGTAGAGGAGCGGGTCAAAGAGAAACTCAGATCGGATGGAAGAGGTGTGACTCCGTATCCTGCATCGGTCGCTACGAGGCAGTTTGCCGACCAGGTTCGTAGTGAGACGTCTAGTGGCGTCCCCCTCTATCGGATGTTAGACCTGTTTCCCACGCTCCACATCTTGGACGTAATCGACTCCAGCGTTGAGGATGTCTTCCCTGATTTGCAAGCGGAAGGAGAACCAGCCGAGACCGAACAGACGGAGTCTGAATACACGGAGACCGACGGAGAGACTGGTATAGACGACGTTCGCGAAGCCGAAGGAGACGAGAGCCCAGTGGTTGTGGAAGAACGACTCCAACCAGAGCGAGACCTCCAACGACGCACGCTCCTCGGCGACGATTTGAGACGCTTGTACGACGAGTTCGGCCATCCGCCCCGGCCGGCAGACATCAGCAACTACGGTCGATTCTCTCCGTCAGCGTATATCGACGAGTTCGGCTCGTGGGAAGCAGCGCTCTCGAATATCGGCTGTGATATAGACGAAGCGTGGGGTCACCCAGAAGATTACGACGACGAATTGCTCGCTACACTCGCGGGTCTCACCGATCGGGTAGGGCATACACCGACAGCGAGGAACATTGACGAGCTCTCCGACCATACGGCCACGACCTTCGTGAGCCGGTTTGGGTCAATAGAAGGTGCCCACCGAGAGTCCGATCCCGAGGCAGATACTGTCGAGTGGGCTAGAGAGATCGTAGAGACGGTATCCGAGTCGTGGGGACCACTCGGTGCGTTAGACGACGAGACCGAGCGTGAACGGGCTGGGATAGAAGCACTCCTGCTACTCAAGCGTGGTTGGACCGGGACCGGTCACGAAGTTGTAAGTGAGGTTACCGAAAAAATAGACGCCGACGGTCCGTCGTACCGGAACGGTTGGAAGAAGACGATAAGACCCGTTCTCCAAGAAGCAGAGTCACGGGACCTCGTGGAACAAGCACAAGGAACCTGGGAGTGGACGTGGGTCGGTGGCTCTGAGATATAGATCGCCCTGAATTCAATGGTCGTGTTTTGTTCAGGGTAGTGTTCAGATAAGACGATTCCACGCGAAGGCGAACGATCTAAGCCAATCGTCGGCGGTTGCTGGACGACGTGACTGAAGCGATTTGAGAACGAGTCAACGTGTTTAGACGCTCGTACGAGCGGTTGAGAGCGCTGTTTCGGAGGTTGCGAGGAGAGAGAGTCAGCGAGTATCGAAGGTTAGAGCCGAGATCAGTCTGATCAGCCTGGACCGGTTGCAACAGCCGGGCAAATAAGTCGGTCAAACCGATCGGACGAGCCGAACCGATAATGTCGATTCACTCCTGATCGGGTTTCAGGCTCTCGAAATCCCGAAATTCGGCGTCTAAACAAGGCCAAGTACTCCGTAGAAGGAAGCGGTCTATCCGGTGAATTCTAATGGTTTGAATCAGCCAATTCCTACGAGACAGTGTTCTAGGCGCCGCTTGAAATTCATATTTAGTTCGTTGTTGAGGGATACACGAGAGTTCCAAAATAGGGTGCAACCTGAAGGGAGGGGGCCCCCCCCACATTTCACGAGAGTTCGAAGTAGCGTCGATGTCCGAAGTTCGTTGACGAACGTGGGGCCTTTTTCCCGTCGATATACTTGGATTGGGCGTCGTCGCTACCGAGGCATCTCGTCGCGGTACTGCTCGTCCAGCATCTGGATGCCGCGCGCCACAACCGCTTCGGTCACGAAGGGGCGTATCTGATAAGAGTGTCACTTAGACGCCTCGATGTAAGGATAAGGCCTGTCCGCAGTTGTGCACAAGACCGATCGACGCACAGTACGACTCGTATTCTCAGGCAGAAAATGGGAACCCGTAGCCACACACCCCACGATCCGAGTGAAACAGACAACAGATACGCCCCTTGATCCCAATGAAGCGGGCGCCAGACACACCCCTGAGTCCGAGTGAAAAACACGATACCACCGACTAGCTCCGTGAGGACACACACCCCCCGGTCCGAGTGAAAATCACGAGTGTCCGCCGCCTAGTCCTGAATATCGGCAACTGCTTCGAGGACAATCCCGGGGTCGGTCAGTAACGTGTGTTCGAGGTAGCTCCCTTGACCCTTCCCCCCACCGGTGTGTCGAGACTCGGTGATACCGAGAAATGACTGTTCATCGAGGATCCGATAGACGCTGTCTTTCTTGAGCGGGTTGTGTCCCTCGTGCTCGACGATATCCCGGTAGAACGCATAGATTTCGTTTGTCCGGAACCAGTCCTCAGCGGCGGTCGTGTCGTCTGTTCGTGTATCTTGCGTGAGTAGCGCGAGGGCCCGAAGGGTGTATTTGACGTGTGTCGTCGTCCCGCTGATGAGTTCCTTGAACCGGTTGATCTCGGCGCGTTCCTTTGCCGCTCGGACGTGAGTCTCCGTGATCGTAGTTGCGTTTTCCTGTACTGCGAGTTCTCCGGCCTCCTGAAGAATGTCGATCGCTTTCCGAGCATCTCCGTGTTCCTGTGCCGACAGGGCGGCGGTGAGTTCGATCACACCGTCTTCAAGAACGCCGTCTTTGAACGCATCCTGGCGGTTATTGAGAATCGACCGGAGTTCGTCTGCATCGTAGGGATCGAACACGTGTTCACGGTCCTGGAGGCTGGAGTCGATCCGCTTGTTGAGCCGGTCGCGATACTCGATCTTGTTGCTTACCGAGAGCACGCCGACGTGGGCGTCTGTTTTGCCCGACTCCTGGGCACGCGACAGTTGCATGAGGACATCGTCTTCCTGGAGCTTATCCACCTCGTCGAGAATGACCACGAAGACATCCTGGTCATCGAGCAGGGACCACAGATACCGGTAGTACTCCGCTGCACCGATCCCGTTCATCGGGATCTCCATCGACGGACTGAGTTCGTCCCGGATGGAAAATGCCATTTCGCGTGCAACACGCGTCTCTGTGTCTGCGTTCGAGCAGTCGACGTAGCAGGTTACGAAATGTATCCCATTATCACGGGCTCGCCGTTCAGCACGCTGTGCGACGTGCTTCGCGACGAGAGACTTTCCTGCACCGGTCTTCCCGTAGATGATCAAATTCTTGGGCGGGCCCCCCTCGACACCGGGGCCAAGTGCTTGGCCCACCTTCCGCATCTCCTCTTGTCGTCCCACGATTCGGTTCTCGTCCGGGACGTACCCGACGGTGACGAGCTCGCGATTCGCGTAGATGTCGCCCGTGTCGAAAAGCTCGTCATCGTCGATCTGATTTGACTGCGTCATAGATATTATTTCCATACGTTTCGTAATAAATCTGTGGAACCCGAATCCGAGTGAAATAGCATATTTGACAGCTATTCTCGAGCATTATGGCGTATCGACCGTGAATAGCCGGTTTTTGATGTTACAAATTCGTCACACCCCTCGATCCGAGTGTATCGGCATCTCGGTGAGTGGGATTCATTCGAAACAATTCCGAGTCTACACCAGATCTGGGTGGGTATCGAAGTACCGGCTGGTTGGCACAGCCCGAAGTCTCTGTTCAGGACTTGTCCCACGGATTCTCACCAAGAGGACAAGTGGTAGACTGCAAACCCTAATACCCCGACCTCGGAGTTTACCCGTGTTCATGCAGAGGGGGATATCCTGTGGCGTTTCACTCGGATCCAGGGGTGTGTGCTCAGCAACTCGCGTCAATATCTATTATTCAATACGTTCCCAATCAGATTAGCGAGTGGAGTCCGGATTCAGTCGGATCCATTTGGCGTGGATACCAGATATTGGTCTATCACACAAAGAATCTCTTACTGGGAAGACCGTTTTCGCCAGGTAAGTGAACAGTTCTATCGGAGATCTACTGGGCCGGTCAGTTCGATACACTCGGATCGAGGGGTGGGGATGTTCGTTTGAAAGACTCCTGTATAAGTGGCGGACGAGACACTCCTCGATCCGAGTGAAGCAAACGACACTGCGTACTAGTCTCGTGAGAGCACACACCCCTGACTCCGAGTGAAAATCATAGTTATCAACCGCCGAAACCGGAAGATTGGCATTCACTTTCAGGACGTTCTCAGGGAGGCAGTCAGCAACGTGTGTCCGAGAGAGCTTCCTCCACTCAGTGTGACCGACTGTACTAGAAGCGATATCCGACCATCTGCCTCCGGAAAGCATGGTTTCGACAAGTAGATTAAAGTCAATTGTCGATTAGAATTGGTTTATATTTCAAATGGACCGCCGTACGTACCTCCGATCGGTAGCTGGCCTCGCCGCCCTGACGGCGAGTGCTGGGTGTCCGGCCGATGAATCCAACAGCACCAACCCCGCGACCGAATCGGCGCCGTCGACTGCGACACCTGAACCGAGTCCAAGCATTAGCTGGACGGAGGAGTGGCTCGAGGGAACGGCCTACCGGCTGACAGTCACCGTCGAACTCGATAGCCTCGATGAAGTCCACATCATGAAGGGGACGCCCTCCAGCGATCCCATGGTCACGCTCACCTCCAGCGGCACCCACACCATTGCTGGGCCGGACACCGAGTACGGCCCGATCGAAGGCGGACGAATGCTCATCGCGGGCTATCCACTGGAGACGTCGCTGGATCTCGAACAGACCAAATCGTTCGGCGACCACATGGTCGGGACCCAGGAAGAGCCCAGCTTCCCGATGTTCTTGAACGGGCTCAGCGGGAGCACCGACCCGAATCTCGAGCAGAGCGGATCTATCCAGAAAACCTTCACGCAGGATGTCGGCTCTCGGAAGACGAACCTCACGATCCAGGTGCCGGAGGTGCTGTCCTCGTACTATGCCAACCGAACGCGGACGCGAAACTACGGCGCCTACGTCTCGGACTCGTACGACGATTCGTATATCCAGTCGATCGTCTCCGAGTTCGAAACGTATGGCAACGAGAACGGCCTCTCTGACCGCGAAATAATCAACCACATGATGGGATTCGTGCAGCACCTCGAATACAGCACGGACGAGGTGAGCACGGGCTACAACGAGTATCCAAAATACCCCACCGAAACGCTGCTCGACAAAGGCGGCGACTGCGAAGACACGTGTATTCTCCTTGCATCGATGCTCGAGCAGTTCGGCTACGGCGCGGTCCTACTGGCATTCTACGATGCCCAGCACATGGCCCTGGGGATAGCGGGTGAAGACGATATCCAGGGATCGTCAGTCACGCACAACGGACAGCGCTACTACTACGTCGAAACGACCGATACCGGCTGGACAGTCGGAGAGGCTCCCGAACAGGTTCAGGGTCACTCGCCGGAGGTCATCTCGATCCGGAGCCATCCGGTACTCGTATTCTCCTACGGGGTTCAGGTCTCCCCGAAGGGTGGCGTCACGGTAAACGGCGGGCTGAAGAACGTCGGCGATGCAGTCGCGGAGACAGCGCAATTGCGTGTTCAGTTTCAGGACGGCCAGCAGAACACGCTGACGACGGCCGAAAGTGATCCCCAGACGATCCCTGTCGGGGGCGATACAGAGCTCTCGGTCAGTGCGGTCCCACCGGACGACACGAAACAACGGGTCGAGGTCTCAGTGCTACTCGACGGGTCGATCCACGACTCGATGACGAGCGAGTACCGGACACCAAACGGCGATTGATCACTCCCACGAGACGATGGATGCAATCGCGGATATTCGAGAACACGAATAAAAAGCCGAGTTCAAGTCAGTTAGAAACCCCAAGGAGGGTCGCCGCCGTTCTCCTCGATGAATTCGACACCATCTTGGATAGATGTAAGACGGACGTTTTGCCGATGCCCGCCCCCATACATCTCAATCGGCGGCGGAGACGTGGCTATCTCCTCTAGAACATCTCGGGCATCGCCCTTCGCGTGAACCGGGAGTCCAGATTTGTTGATGACCGTATCCACCTGCTTCTTGTGGTTTCCAGTGACTTTGTTTTTCACGAGATACTCCACCATCTTGATCGCGAGTTCTATTTCCTCGTCTTCCATGTCTCACCTCACTTACCGTCTACTTTCCATTCTATAATAAGTCTGCCCATCAGCATGGACAGCACTGCCCATCAAATGGGTTAGTCAAGCCCCAACTATAGACACATTTTTAACCTCACTCTTCATACCCTGGAACAAGATGGCCACGGACACCAAGCCCGAAGACCCAAGCGACGAGGCACACGTTACTGACGAGCATGTGCTGGTCTCCGTCCTTGGTGACCACCCCAAAACGAAGATTCTGGCTACCTTCGTTGGCAACCCAGAGATGGACTTCAATGTGACAGAGATCGCCGATTACGCCAACCTCAAGCGCGATACAGTCTACAAATATCTGGACACCCTCAAGGGATGGGGACTCATTGAAGAAACCCGTCGCGTCGGCAACAGCCAAATGTATGCCCTCAACACAGAGAACGATGCCAATGAAGCCTTCGCCAAATTCGAGTGGGAGCTACTGACCCATCTCGGAGACAAGGAACAGGCCGGCGAACTGGACGATCAAAATAACCCCCTCCCCTAATTGGCCTCCTTTTATCTCTCCAGTACACAGAAGTGGCAGTCACAAAGGTGCAAGGAGGATGTCCACGGCTTGAGCCGTGGGAGGAATCCGACACTGTTCGAAGCAATCCCCAGGCGATCACGAACTGACTCCCCACCACCCTTGAGAGTTTATACCAAATACGCGGCAGTGTGTCCGACAGATGGTCGACGGTGAAGACAGCTGCTGATATAATTCCGCACCAGCAAATATATTACAGCATGGCGCATAGCATGCATAGCACGGTGACCTCGTATGGACCTGACCGACACGCGGGATGACATTCGCGATGCAGACGAGGAACCGCCCGACTTCTCCGAGTGGGACGACCCCGAAGCGGTGCTGAAAGGCGGCCCAATCCGGGAGCGAATGCTGGACGTGATTCTCTTGCTCCGTGAGCCCGCGAAGGTTTCGACGATAGCCGAGCGAGCGGGATGTGATACCGAGACGGCCCGGGATTACCTCGGGTGGTTCACCGAGATGGGGATGGTGCGTGAGAGAGCCGGCCGGCCAGTCCGGTACGAGCGCAACGACTCGTACTGGCGGTGGCGACGAATCGAGCAGATCCGTGAGAAGTACTCGGACGACGAGATCGTCGAAGTGCTCTCGGAGACGATGGACCAGATTGCGGACTACCGAGAGCGGTTCGATGCTGAAACCCCTGCGGACGTATCCCTGGTCGACGCCGAGGACGGTACGTCGGTCGAAGCGACCTGGAAGGCGCTAAGCGACTGGCAGACGCTCGAACGACGGGCAACGTTATTCGATGCGGCGCGACGAGAGATGCATGCCTCAGGTGCGAGCGACGGACGAATCGATGCCTGAGGACTCGGCCGCAGCGACTGGCCCAATTGATGCTACCGTGTTACAGCGGATTGGGCGTCGATTATCAGCGAGTGAGCGGTTCGAAGATACTCAGGAACGACCGTCAGCAGCGCCAAACGCAGTCGTCGCAGACTACGATAGCGGGTACTTTCCAGCAGCTATCGACCGGGCATACTTACGGATTCGATGGTTCGAGACAGACGACTTTTCGATCCACTATTCAGAGCAGTATCAGGACGGATCGAAGTGGGAATGTCGCTGGGACAGACACCCAGATGACCACAATACACGAGCCCACTTTCATCCGCCGCCAGATGCGGACACTCCTGGCGAGAATGTTTCATACGAGGCCGACTGGCGGGCTGTTCTCACACACATATTAGATGATCTGGATGAGCGAGTGCAAGCATTCTGGGAGTGAGCTGCCCTACCCTACTCCCTTCGGTCGTTCCTTGAGGAAGTGGGGTTAGGCGTGGGAGGAAGTCAAATCTCCTCACGAGCGCGAGCCATATCTTCGACGACACCGTCATCAGCGAAGCCACCTCTCTCTTCCAGATCCTTCTCCGTCGTCGCGAGGCGGGCGAGCAACTCATCGTACGTCTCGTCATCTTGTTTCACCAGCTCGAGTTTCCGTTTCGTTTCGTCGGAAATCCGGATGGACGAGCTCATGTTGTATTCGACGTATTCGAGGGGAGTACATGTTTCGCTGGCCAGTGTCGGCAGCGCCTGAAAGTGGCTGATTCGCCTCTAACAACCGATTCTGCTGATGAAGCCTGGTCGGCAGCTGCTCAGTCAGCCACCCCTGCTTAGAACGGGAAGGGTGCCTGATCGACAACCTCCCGCGCCTGAAGACGCGGGAATCCCGCCACGGGAATCATCCGGCGAGTTCGACCTGTCTCGCAGCTCCGTTAGCAACTGGATAGTAACTGTATGTATCATTGAGTAGCCGATACGCAGTCGACGAATATCCACAGTTATCGAGAATTGATGTCTAATACTACTATTTTCATGGCCAATAGCGAAGATATTTACAACGGCACGGGGCGATCTGAAGTAGGTCGCTCGTTTCGCGCCGTTCGCCCCACTGAGAGGGTGTGATTCGGCACATCGAGCGCCAGCTATATCCATGAACGACGATACGCCGCAGGCAGATTTCGCGCAGGAGGATCAGTCAGGTATGCTTCGCAGTGCCGTTGCCGGGTTCGCACCGACACTCTCGTGGCTCGCACTCGCTGTTGGGGGACTCGCTCTCGTGCTGGTCGAACCGGCGGCCGCACAGACGGCGACAGCAGCGCCGAACGGCACCGGTGTCGGCAGTAGCTTCTGCCAGACGGACATGGCGACGACGGTCCGGAATCTCTTCACGCTCATCCAGTTCGGTGGCCCGCTCATCGGCGGGCTGGTCGCGCTCGGGACGACCGTCGCGATCCCGGTGATCCGGCGTGCCGATACGAAGAAGGAACTCAAATCGATGCGCGTTCAGGCAGTCGTCTGGGGCGTCATCGTCGCACCGCTGGGGACGACCATCCTGCAGTTCCTGCTCACGTCCGTCGTGGCAGGGGGCGCCAGTTGCAGCTTCTAAGTCGCTCGCTCGGCGCCGGCGTCGCAGTAGCGCTCCTGCTGGCGACGAGCGCGCTCGTCGCGACCCAGTCGGTCGCCCGCCCGCTCGATACCAGCGCGTTCGGCCCGGACGACGACTATCACCACGGCGACAATCGGAGTCTCTGGTCTCGGGACCGCGACACGATCAACGGTTCCGCGCTCCGCAACCAGACGGGGTCGCCGACGAACGCGCTGGCGGCCACGACGGACATCCCGTTCAACCGGCCACCGAAAGCTATCGAGCGGCGAAACCGCGCACAACTCGATCGGTTGCCGGGCTTTCAGCGCGACGAATCGGTCCACCCACCGGGTGCGACGTTACGTGACGGGACGTACATCCGCGATGCGTACACCGAGGTCTTCACCACCCAGCCGTCGACCGATGCCCGTCTCACGCCCGAGCGCCAGCCCTACTACGTCGCCTCGGAGGGTGCCATGCTCGCGACGCTCGATTATCGACTTCGTGTCCCAGGGAACGCTACGACCGAGACGGAGCGAGAACGGTGGGCGCTGGCGTCGCACAACGTCACGCAAATACAGCTCTTCGTCGACGGCGAGCGCGAAGCCAAATCGAGCGAGACGCGAACGCCACACTTGGCATACGACCTGTCCGACGACCGCGGGCTGAATCACACGCTCACCGTCCAGGCGAATCTCTCGGTCGCGCTGGAGCGAACGTACACCTGGTGTACCAACGCCACCGGCGCGGGCAACTGCACGGCGTGGGCGCCGGAGCAGACGACCACCGTGACGGAGAATCTCACCGTGACCGACTCGCGGTCGGTGCGCGAGTACGCGCTGGACGTGTTCGGATTCTACGCCCGCTATCCCGACGGCGACCTCGGGCTGGCCATGTTCAAGACCGCGCCCTGGCTGGGCTACTCTCTCCCTGAGGGGCAGGTCAACGGCGTGTGGCGATTCTACTCCGCTCGCGATCCCAGCTGGGATCGGCTGGTCACGTCGACGGCCGACGACGCGGCGACCGAACACTCACCGATGCACCCGCTGCAGGTGTCGGCCTACCCGATCGAGACCGGGCCGACCGCTTCGCCAGCCGATACCGTCTCGATCCTTCGCGTGAACGGTCGCCAGCAACGGCCACCCACGCTCCCCAGGTCGGTCAACCTGGACGTGCTCGAACGGCCCTACCGGACGAGCTACAATCTAATGACGCGCTTCGAGACACCCAACCGGAGCGTGTCGGACGTGACCGCTCGTGGGTTGGTCCGCGGTGCTCACACCGACGTCGACTCGCGCACGTTCGAGGAGGTACCCATCCACCGGAGCAACCTCACGCTCACCGTCCTGAACACGACCGACCGGACGGCGACCGTCCATGTCTCGTTGCGGGACGAGGAGACGGGCGAGCCGATCGAGACGGACCACAGTGGGGGTTACGTTCGTCTCGCTGGCGAGCGCGTCCAGACGGGCAGAGATGGGACGGTCACGACGACGATCGACCGGCCAGCCGGTGCGATCGACGCCCGCTTCGAGCCGACGGAGTGGTGGCTTCGACAGACGGCCCACGTCGGTGATTCGGACACGGTCTCCGTCCAGGGGACGGTACTCGGAGTCGTTACTTCGATCTACCGGGCTGGCGTGCCCGTCGGGCTGTTCTTGCTCGCCGTGTTCCTCATCGACCGGATTACTGGTCTGGCTGTGTGGCCACCGTGGAGGGGACTATGACGGGTACGGAGCGCTCCCGTCGGCGATTTCTCAAGGGTGGGCTTGCAGTCGCCGCAGCCGGACTGGCCGGGTGTTCGGGTGGCAATTCAGCCGGGACTGCTACCCCGGAGTCCGTCTTCCGGGACACCTCGGTTTCGGGGAACTCGCTCAGGGTCACGCTCCGAGAGGACCACGATGTATCGACGGTCAACCTGATCGATTCGTCTGGATCGATATTCCAGTCGTCACAGGTCGCGACGGGCGCGACGACAGTCGAGCTTGGTCTGTTCGATTATCGGCGGGGGTGGCACTACACGCCTGGCGAGCACACGCTGGTTGCTGTCGAAGACGGTGAGGAGGTTGGCTCGACGACGATTCCGTTGACCCCCGAATTAGAGATTACCAACGTCGAGCCCTACACTGGTGGGCGGCCAACGCCATCGAACCGCGCGAATCTCCTCGTCACTGTGGAGAATACCGGAACCGGCCCGACCTGGGTCTACTACGTCGGATACGAGAATGCACCCCGTTCGGCAGCCAACCGTATCCCCACGACTGACTACGCTAGATCAACGCCTCTACTGAATCTCGAAAAGCCGCAATCAGCGGACGATGTGATATTACAACCGGGAGACTCGACGGTATTTCGGGGAATACGCTCGCCGCTACTCCTCTCGAAGGACGACCACTGCAACGGTTTAGAGGTCAATCTAACCGCGATCGTTTCCACTGGAATCGGTGAGAACGGGCAACGCGAACTCCGAGCGGTTCTTGATGGAGAGCCTGTCCGCGCAAACTTCCGCGGAACCTGCAGCGACATCCAAATAGAACCCCGTGAGGCGAGCGATCCCGATGAGTAATCGATCGTACTGGACCTCGATACTGAGTGTCTGTATTGCCCTCCAGTTTGCAATAGGGTCTGTTAGTGCTCAGAGTGACGGGGACGGTGGCGGCGCACTTGGTAACACCATCGTCTGGGCGATCAAGAACGCCCTCAGAGTTCTCTTTGATCCTCTCAAGACAGTAGTTCAGAACAACGCGAATAGTGCCCTGAGCGTCGCCATCGGGACCCCTCATCCGAATGCTGTGTTTGTCGCTCCAACGAACAACCCATGGACAAGTATCTATGGCTATTTCTGGGATGTACTCACACCCCTTGCACTGCTACTATGGGCCCTCTCTGTAGGCATCGTCATTTTCCTCGAATCGACGAGTTACCTCTTCAGTAGCTACCATCGTACGAAATTGAAGCGTCGTGCCTTCGCTGGACTTTTGGGCATTCTCGCATGGTGGTGGATGGATGCGTTTGCGCGTCAGTTCACGAATGAACTGGCTATATTTCTTGCTCCAGACCTATCGAATATCACGCTCTTCGAGACGCTGTCTGTCTCTGGAGTCGGTGCGCTGGTGACGGCAATCACCCTCTCGGTAGATTTCTTCTTGATCGCGCTTGTCATCCTCATCTACTTCATCCGCGAAGTGGTCCTCTACCTCTTCACGCTCCTGATGCCGATCCTGATCGCACTCTGGATTCCTGGGGTCGGACCCTTTAGCCTCGTCTCGAAGTTCATGAAGCGAATGGCCGGATTCTACGTTCCGTTCCTCTTCATGACGATTCCGGTCGCACTTCTCTTCCGCCTCGGGCAGATTCTCGGGGAGAACTTCGGCTTCTCGGTAGAGGGGCTCGGACTGTGGCTTACTGCCCTCATCATCCCAATCGTCGCGATCGTCTCGCCGTTCGTCCTGTTCTGGCAGGCCGGGTCGATCTTCTTCATGGCCCAGAGCGCGTCCCGACACGCCTCGACGCGACGTGCTCAGTCACGAATGGGCGGGGCGAAAAACCGTGCCGGAACTGTCGCCCACGGCGGACGGAATTTCTCTCGCGGGACACAGGGTAAGGCCGCACTCAAGCCCGACGGCCAGGCGGTGTTCGGCTCCGGAGAGTCCCGAGCCCACGCCGCAGGGTCGCGACTCAACGACGCAGGGTCGCGACTCCGGGGGGCGCTGGCACGGCCATCCAGTACGACTGCCAGCGCAGACACCGGCTCGTCGGACAGTACTCCAACGCAGTCGAGCAGTACTACAAAATCCACTGACGACGCCTCCGACGAAGAGTCCGCGAGCCAGTCGGCCGACAGCCGCGCCCAGGATTTTGGCGCACTCCGTGACCCCTCTAGAACCGACGATACGAGCACCGACCGCGATCGCGCCGCGATCGACGACGAACCCCGATACATTCGCTAAGATGGACGACCGCAATCCCGCAAAACGCATCCCGAAATCGCTCGGTACCGACACGAAACTATTCGGCAACTACACGATGACCGACCTAGCCGTCGCACTGTTCCCTGGGGTGGTCGTCGTCCTCTGTGTCCAGGTGCTGCTCCCCGCGGGGATGACCATCCAGGGCTATCGGGTCCAGACACTCGCACTCCCGCTCGCGGGCGTGCTGATCGGCCTCGGCGCACTCTTTGTCTACCTGACGCCGGCGTACACGACCAGCGCCGACTGGGTCACCTCGATGGTTACCTTCCACAGTCGCTCCGAACAGATCGACCACGAGGCCGCCAAGGAATACACCCAGGTCGAGCGGGTGTATCCCGACCGCGACGCCATCGAGCGCACGGACGGCGCGATGATCGGCCTCGTCCAGGTGATTCCACCGACGATGGCGCTGGCGACCCAGGCAGAGTGGGCACAGAAGGCCGAGAGCTTCCAGGACTTCCTGAACACGACCGTCGCGTTCCCCATCCAGATCTACTCGACGACACAGCCGTTTCCCGTCGACGAGCACCTCGGTCGATACGAATCCCGGCTCGACGATCCCGACGTCGAGGCCAATCCCCACCTGGAAGCGCTCATCGAGAACTATCTCGAGTGGTACGAGACCGAACTCCACGACCGGCGGATGACCATCCGCGACCACTACGTCGTCGTCCCCGTCGCGCCCGTGGAAGTCCAGTTCGACGAGGCGAGTCTCGCACAGCAACTCGCCAGCCTGCCCGTCCTCGGCGCGATCGTCCGCGAACTCTACGGCCCGCGAGAAGCGGTCGAACGCGAGGCACTGCTCGCGGAACTCGACGACCGCCTCGATCAGGTTCGGGCCGGCCTCCGGAGTATCGAGGGCTGTACCGCCCACCGTATCGACGGGACAGCGGCGACGGAAGTGGTCGGCGAGTACTGGAGCGACGGCTCACAGGCCTACGGCGACCTGGAGAAGGTGCTTCGTACCCGTGGCATCGTCGGGGGGCCAGAGCGATGATCGGCTCGCTGTTATCGATCCTCCCGACTCGAAACGAGGAGTCCGCGGACGACGAGACGACGGATCAGACAGCCGACGATGGACAGCAACAGGACGGACCGACAGACGGCGTCAGCGTCACGTACGACCCGGCCGCGGCCACTGGCGGTGGAACCATCCCCGATGTCGCGGACACCCACCAGACGGTCCTCACGCCGTCGAGCATCGAACGTGGGCCCACTGCTGTCCGGACGGACGCCCAGTGGACTCAGACCCTGCTGGTCGGGGAGTATCCGGACTCCCCGCGAGACGGCCTTTTCGAGACGCTCTACTCGACTGCGGCGACGCGACAGACGGACATCAGTCTCCATCTCTCGCCGCGGGATACGGCCGCGACGCTGGACACGCTCGAAAACACCATCGAGGACTTGGAGGCCGACCGGGAGTACCTCGAAGAGAAACGCCGGGCTGGTGCCCGTGGCGTCGAGAAAGACCTGCAGGATTATCAGGCGCTGTACGACGCACTCCGAAACACGTCGATGTCGGCCTTCGACGTCTCGATGTATCTCGCCGTCCAGGGCGAGTCACCGGAGGAGCTGAACGTCGACGGCGTGAGGAGTGCGGCCCGTGAGTCGCCGACGAATCTCACGCCGGTGATGCCACGATGGACACAGCTCGATTCGTTCATCTCGGGGAGCCCCGTCGGCGTCGACAAACTCGACGAGTCGATGGATACGACCACGCCGATGCTCGCCGGCGCTGTCGGCGCCATGTTCCCCTTCGTCGCCGGAGCGTTCGCCGAGCCTGGGATCGAATACGGAACCTACGCGTTGAACGAGAGCCCGCTCATTCTCGATCGGTTCGAACGCGAGACGGGCTACTGTACGATGGTCATCGGGCAACTCGGCGCCGGGAAGTCCTTCTCGACGAAACTGCAGTTGCTGCGGCGGGCGATGTACGACAAAGACACGGTCGTCATCATGCTCGACCCGCTGGAGGGCTTCGCCGGCGTGAACGAGGCGCTCGGTGGCGAGCGCATCACGGTCGGCGGGACCCGTGGATTCAACCCGCTCGAAATTCGGGTGACGCCGACGGAGGTGCTACAGGACGTGCCCGATCTGGACCCGTGGTCCGAGCAGATCTCCTGGGTGCTCACCTTCTTCGAGACGTTCTTCGAACACGTCGCGTCGAACCCACTCGCCGACCGCAAACAGACACTCCGACGGGCGATCCAGGAGGCCTACGAACGCCAGGGGATCTCGCGAGACCCCTCGACGCACGGACGGCAGTCGCCGACGGTTCGTGACGTGATCGCCGTGCTCGAAGATCTCTTGGAGAACCCCGCGGAGTTCGGCTACGCGACCGATGGCGAACAGGAGCAAGTCGAACGTGACGCCCAGACATTGCTGACCGACCTTCGGCCATCCTTCCGCGAGGGTGGCGACCTCGCGAATCTCGCCCAGCGGACGGAGTTCGACCTCGATTCGTCGGTGCTGTATCTGGACCTCCACCAGGAAGAGGGCGCCACGGGTCGCTCGGAGACGAGTCTCATGATGCAGGTGCTGTTCAACGCGGTCTACGAACGCGCGAAGGGCACGGACAAGCGAGTCGTCTTCGCCATCGACGAGGCGCACTATCTGATGAACGACGCCACCTCACTGGAGTTTCTGGAAACGGCCGTTCGGCACAGTCGTCACTACGATCTGTCGCTGCATTTCATCACGCAGACGGGGGGTGAGTTCGCGCTGACGCCCGAGGCACGGACGATCGCGAATCTCTGTTCGTTGACGCTCATTCATCGGGTCCAAGAGGAGACCGACAAGCTGGCCGAGTGGTTCGGGCTCAGTGAGCGCGAAGTGAACTGGATCCGGACCGCGAAAGCCGGCAACGACGAGGACGGGTTCTCTGAGGCGTTACTTGGGATCGACGAGGAGGGGTGGTTCCCGTTGCGGGTGCGGGCGAGTGAGTTTGAGGTTGAAGCACTCGACCCGACGGAGTGATCCTTATGCTGCAGAAGTACTGGTTCTCAGCCATTCGTGCAGGGGGCAGATTCTATCGACGCTGGAGAGGTGATCGACAAACAGTTCTGAATCTCTGGTGGGTGTCGACTGTCTGTACAGGGCCTGAAATATATATACGAAAACGACTCAGCGCTGCCCGAATGGACTGTGCCAATCTATCGGGGTGTAGCTACGGTTCGTTTTGTCGTGCCCCCGAGGGGTGCGGGCCCATTCGAGATGCTCGTGATACCAATGACTGACTACACCTGTCCAGACTGCGACCGCGTCTACGAGGCAAAATCTCAGCTAAAGATCCACTACGATCATCGCCACGATGGTCCGTTCCCCGAATACGAATGCGAGGCATGTGGAGACCGATTCCACGCAAACGCTGAACGGAAATACTGTTCCGTAAGCTGTCGACGTGAGGCAAACGATCAAACCGGGAAAGCGACGACCAACTGTGAGCGGTGCGGAACAGAATTCGAGTATTATCCATCAGAGAAGGAAGGGCTGTACTGTTCAGACTGTGTCGAATCCGGCGAGTGGCGCTCCACACCGTCGCTCAGTCGCGAAGAGAATCCACAGTGGAAAGGCGGGAAGCGAGTGCTCGCCTGTGACATCTGTGGTGAGACGGTAGAGCGCTACCCGAGTAACGTGAACGACAGTGTCGTCTGCAGCGAAGCCTGTCGTCGCGAGTTGATATCGGAATCCAATAGTAAATAGACCGATCTGAGAACTCGCAATTTCGACTATCGCTTGGGGCGTAACTGTCCCCTTGGGAAGGCGCTGATACAGCGATATTTTTTCTCGCCCCCCGAGGGGTGCGGGCGTGCTCGAACTGTCTGATATCGACAATGAATCTCAAGAATTCGAATGGTAGACGACACAGAGTAGTATCGCTAATTCAGTGTTTCGTAGCTCGTCGTGCCGAACATCGGGCTCGAAATCCGTCCACAGGTGGCAGCAATGAGTGACGCAGTTTGCCCGACCTGTGATCGTGACTTCTCCTCAGAGCGAGGGATGCGTGTCCACCACAGTCAGGTCCACGGAGAAACGCTTCCGAATCGAGAGTGTAGCCACTGCGGAATGGAGTTCCACTCCGAACACGAGAAGGTCTACTGTAGCCCTGAGTGCAGAGACGCTGCGGTCTCGTTTGCGGGTGCCGATAACCCCAACTACGAGGGCAAATTGGAGACGGCGACGTGTCGACGGTGCTCGACCGAGTTCGAATACTATCCGTCGGAGAAGGAAGGGAAGTACTGTTCTGAGTGCGTTGAATCCGGCCAATGGCAATCGGCGCCTGAGGTCACTGCGGAGGCGAATGGACAGTGGAACGGTGGCAAAGAACGCGTTCCCTGTGCCGTCTGTGAGACGACAGTCGAACGGTGGCCGAGTGAAATCAGTGATACGGTCCTCTGTAGTGAAGCATGCCGAAGTGAGTGGCTTTCCGAGGCGTTTCGCGGCTCCGGTCACCCGAACTGGAAAGGCGGCGGCAACGTCGAGTACGGGCCGGGCTGGCACTCGGTACGCGAGGCGGCACTCGAACGCGACGAGTATTCGTGCCAGGTCTGTGGTGCCACTCACGATGAACTCGGCCGCAATCCCGATGTCCATCATATCACGCCGGTTCGATGGTTCGTGACCTCCAACGACCACGAACTCACCGACGCTCACCAACTCTCGAACGTGATTGCCCTCTGCAATAGTTGCCACCGAAAAGCCGAGTTCGACACGATCGAGGAGGACGTACTCCGCTCCAAGATCGCTAACTCTGGCACCGCTTAAAACATATCAGAGATGTTTTCATTTAGTTAGCATCCGGAACACTATCGCCTCTATGGACGCATCTGGGTGTTTTAGAAGTGTAAGATATCTGAAAAGTCCGGGTGCGAGAATCGAACCCGCGTCTCAGCCTCCACAAGGCTGAAGGATAACCACTACCCCAACCCGGACACGCTTCGTTGAGGCATATCGGGATAACCGGGTAGAATTGAAATACGTTACGACTCCCGGGTCCGACTGAGAACGGTGGTCACGGTCGGGAGTCGAAACTGCAGATCCGTGTGGAGGTGTCGTCGACCGAAGGTCCGGGCCTACGGCGTGGCTTCGACCGCGTAGTCGGACTGGATCCAGGCCTGTTCGTTCTCGGTGTCGTGGACGAGGGTCATCTGTTCGCCGCCGTCGCCGTACTGGGTGGTGATGTAGCGCTGTTCGGTGGCGTCCGTGCGGGTCGTGTCGGGCTCGTGCATCTCTCGATTGTAGGAACGACCTACGTGGGGGTAAGGATCGTTGCTATGTCTGTTGCACCCCCCCTGTCGATCGACGCTATGAGTGTAGCCCCCCGGGCAGATCGCGAGCGGTGTTGGCCCGACGTTACCACGCGCGGATCTTCGCTCACGAGTCCGAAGGGCAGCCCCCTTGGGCGTAACAGAGACTTACCACACAGGCTTACCCAGTCGGGTGCTGTCCTGCGTGGTAGAAGTCGCATGTGCCCGGACGACCGCGGCCGGACAGACGCCGGCGACGACCGCTCGGGGAGTCACCTGACCGCCGACGAGCAGGTCGACGCCCTGCGCGCGCTGGGCAACGAACACCGCCTGGCGATCCTGCTCGCGCTGGGCGACCGCGAGGTGGCGACCCAAACCAATGGCCTCGAACTCCCGTTCTCGGAACTGTACGACGCCGTCCCCGTCGAGAACACGTCGCAGTTCTCCTATCACCTCTCGAAGCTCGTCGGGCCGTTCGTCGCCGAGACCGACGCGGGGTATCGCCTCACCTACGCTGGCGACAAGATCGTCCGGGCCGTCCGGTCGGGACTGTACGAGACGACACCGTCGTTCGACCCGATCGCAGTCGCCGGCGCCTGCGTCGTCTGCGGCACGAGCGACCTGGGGGCGCGTCTCGACGACGAGCGGTTCGTCGTCAGCTGTCGCGCCTGCGACCGGACGCTGCTCTCGGACTCGTTCCCGCGGAGCCAGGCGAGCGAGCGCTCGCCCGACGAGGTCGTCGCGAGCTTCGGCTATCGGATCTGGAGCACCTACGTCCTGATCCGTGGCGACGTGTGCCCGGAGTGTTTCGGGCGAGTCGACCGACGCGTCGACGCCCACGAGAGCCACGAGACACCCGGCGACGCGGGCCAGTACACCTTCGCCGCTATCTGTCGGACCTGCGACTTTACGATCCACCTCCCGATCGAAGTCCCGGCGGTCTTTCACCCGCGGGCGAGTGCCTTCCTCTGGGACCACGAGATCCCACTGCCCGAGACGCCCCTGTGGGAGCTGTTCGGACTGTTCGTCTCCGAGGAATGGACGACCGACGTGCGTTCGGCCGACCCGGTCGACGCCCGCTTCGAGCTCGACTTCGAGGGCGACACGCTCGCGCTCGCGATGGACGACTCGTTCGCCGTCACGCCGGTCGACGATTTCGAGCCGCCCTGACAACCCCACAATACTCCCGGCGTACGGCGTCGTCACGGGCTGATACCGCTCAAATATCTTTGAGTAAGCGATCCGTTATATGTAAATAATTCAATAATACTTATCGTACCCGGTAGTAGAGTAGTGGTGTGAACGGGACAACGAGCGCGGGCGACACGACGGGTGCGGAGGGCGGAGACCGATGACGGCGATCGAACTCGACGGGCTGACCAAGCGCTACGGCGACGTGCTGGCGGTCGACGGGCTCGACCTCGAAGTACAGGAGGGTGAGATATTCGGATTTTTAGGGCCGAACGGCGCGGGGAAGTCGACGACGATCGACATCCTACTCGATTTCGTGCGGCCCACGTCGGGGTCGGCGACGGTCATGGGACTGGACGCCCAGGCCGACAGCCTGCGGGTTCGAGAGCGGATCGGCGTGCTCCCCGATGCGTTCCACGTCTACGACCGGCTGACTGGGCGCCAGCACCTCCAGTTCGTCGTCGACTCGAAGGACCTCGACGGCGCGGACATCGACGATGTCATGGAGCGGGTGTCGATCGCCGAGGCGGCCGACCGGAAGGCCGGCGGCTACTCCAAGGGGATGCGCCAGCGGCTCGTCCTCGCGATGGCGTTGCTGGGCGACCCCGATCTGTTGATCCTCGACGAACCGTCGACCGGGCTGGACCCCAACGGCGCCCGCCAGATGCGGGAGATCATCCGGGCGGAGAACGAGCGCGGGACGACCGTCTTCTTCTCCAGTCACATCATGGAGCAGGTCGAGGCCATCTGCGACCGCGTGGCGATCATCAATCGCGGCCGTCTCGTCGCCGTCGACTCCATCGACGGCCTGCGCGGCCAGACCGAGACGGTCACCACGCTCACCATCGACGTCGGCGGCGCCGACGCCGAAGACGCCGAGGCGATCCGCAACCGCATCTACGTCACGAGCGCGGCCCTGGAGGGCGACCGACTCGAAGTGACGCTGACTCGCGACGGCTCGAAGTTCGAGATCCTGAAGGCCCTCGACGAGCGCGGCGTCGAGATCCGCGACTTCGCGATCGACGAGTCCTCGCTGGAGGATCTCTTCGCCGAGTACACGACCGAGAAACAGGAGGTGCCACAGTGACGCCCGTCCGCCCGCGGGTCGCCGACTGCATCCTGGAGGCGAGTCGATGAGTACCCTCGCCGTCGCGAAGAAGGACTTTCGCGACGCCGTCCAGTCGCGGGCGCTGTGGGCGCTGCTGGCCGTCTTCGTCGTCCTCTCGCTGACGCTCACCTACTCCTACGTCGAGTTGCCCCAGCTGGTCAGCCCGGGCGCCGAGCCGTCGGTCGGCGGGCTGGTCTTCTTCACGGCGGGGATCGTCAGCCTGTTCGTCTCGCTGACGGCCATCGTCGTCTGCTACAAAGCGATCGCCGGCGAGCGGGAGATCGGGAGCGTCAAACTCCTGCTCGCGCTGCCCCACCGGCGACGGGACGTACTCTTCGGCAAGCTCCTCGGGCGTATGGCCGTCCTCTCGCTGGCGCTGGCGATCGGCCTGGCCGTCGGCTTCGGCTTCGCCTTCGCCATGTTGGGGTCGCTCGACGTGGTGACCGTCGGCCTCTTCCTGGTCGCGACGCTGCTGTTCACCGCGGTGTACGTCTCGGTCGTCGTCGGCATCTCGGCGACGACGGGGTCGACCTCGCGGGCGACGACGCTCGCCATCGGTTTTTTCGTCGTCTTCGAGTTCCTCTGGGACGTCGTGCCGATCGGCGTCGTCTACGTCGCCAACGGCTTCGCGCTCCCACAGCAGATGCCCGACTGGACGTTCCTCGTCATGCAGGTACCGCCGTCGACGGCCTACACCGCCGTCCTCACCGCCCTGTTGCCCGACGTGGCCGCCTCGCTCCCCACGCAGACGTTCGCCGGCGCGGGCATCGACGCCTTCTACGCCGTCCCCGAGATCGGCTTCGTCGTCCTCGCGGTCTGGCTGGTCGTCCCACTCGCGGTCGGCTACGCCCGCTTCAGTAGCGCAGACCTGTGAGCGGCCTCGGCGATCAGGACTCCGATCGACTCGCCGATCAGTCTCGCTCGCGATAGTTCTCGACGGTGAGGCCGTCGACGTGCTCGAACCCTCTGTCTGCGGTGACGACAGGTACGTCCAGTGAGCGGGCGGCACCGGCGATCATCATGTCCGGATGCTGGAGTCGCCGGCCGTCGGCTTCCAGCTCTCGCCGGATACGCGCCCCTTCCAGCGCGTGACGTCGGTCGAACTCCAGATGCTCCACCCACGGGAGATCGTCGTCGACGAGGACCGGATCTCGTCCCTCTCTGACTGCACCGTGATAGAGCTCGTAGAACCCCACAGACGTGAGCACGAGACCCTCGTCTCTGTTGGTGAGCCGGAACTCCCGCGCCGCGTCGCGACCCCGAAGGAAGTCTGCGCAGTAACTGCTGTCGAGAATTTTCACTGCTCGGACTCCAGGTCCTCGTCCATCTCCGTTTTGACTTCGCGGACCGACTCGTCGATGGTCGTGTCGCTCCACGCACCGAACCCGGCCAACGGGTCGTCGTCCACCAGCTCGCGCTCGATGACGGCGTCGAAGCTCTCGTCGCCCCGCTTTCGCGCCCGGAGCTTTCGCCACGTCTCCTCCGAGACCCGGATCGTCTTGTCGGCCATGTACACATCCGTGTATACACCGGCGATGCTTCCGTCTTTCGTCCGAGACGCTTTTGCTCTCGCGGCCGCTCCGATCGAACAACCGTGGCCATCACGGACAAGATCTACATCAAGAACCACCAGCAGATCGCCTCCCAGCTAGAGACCTCCTTCCCCAAGGGGGCGTTCAAAGGGGCGACGCTGGACATGCTCTTCCAGGGGGAGAACCTCGCGAAACTCGACGACACCACTCAGGACCGCGTGCTCGATTTCGCCACCGACTTCATGGATTGTGACTGCCAGGCCAACCCCCACTGTGGCCACCCCGAAGAGAAGTTCGTCCGCTATCTCCTCGAACTCCGCGCCCAGGGGCTGGGTCCCGATGCCATCGTCGACGTGATGGGCGACGACTACATGCTCTACGCCTACCCTGGCGACGTGCTCTCCTTTCTCGACGGCGCCGTCCGCACGCTCGAAGCCGTCGAGACGCTCGCCGACGTGGACGGTCGCTCCGACGCCGCGAGCGAGGCTCGTCGCAAGCGCGAAGAACTACTGTAGCAGTCTCGGGAATCCACTCTAATCGGGCCCTTCCGGACTACGATATACCCGTCTCGCGAGGCTGTGATGAGACCACTCACCCGTGCTGGACCGGGTCAGAATCGCCGTGACTGGCGGCTTCGGAGTCGGACAGCGGCACTGCGTCGACGTTGCCGAAGACGAATCGCGCGCCGTCGGCGTATCCGTCGTCGTGCTCGACGGTCCAGCCGTGGGACTCGGCCATGGCCTGGACGATCGAAAGACCGAGACCGGTTCCCTCCTCGCTGGTGGTGTAGCCGTACTCGAAGAGACTGTCACGGTGCTCCGCCGGGATTCCAGGGCCGTCGTCGGCGACAGCGAAGCCATCGGAGGTCGCTTCCACAGTCACGTGGACGTCGTTCGGACCGTGGTCGAGGGCGTTCCGGAAGAGATTCTCCAAAATCGAAAGGAGCTTCGAGCGGTCAGCCTGGAGACGCCGGTCGGCGGCGATGGTCAGGGTGGTGTCTTCCGTCTCGACGTTGTGCCATGCGTCGCGGGCTGCGGCCACCAGCGAGACCTGCCGAGTCTCGTCGACAGTCTTGCCCTCGCGGGCGATGGTGAGGATATCTGCGATAATCGCCTCCATCCGGTCGTGGCTGGTCCGGATCCGGTGGAGGTGTTCGATCGCGGTCTCGGCGTCACCTGCGTCGAGCCCGTCTTCGTCGATCAGACTCTCGACGAGCTCGGCGTAGCCGTCGGCGACATTGATGGGATTGCGGAGGTCGTGTGAGATCGTCGAGGCGACCTGATCGAGGCGTTCGTTCTGTTTCTCGAGCCGCCAACGGGATCGTTCGAGCTCCGTGACGTCTCCGAGAAGAATCGACACCCAGTTTGCGCTCTCGTCGTCACCGCCGACAGTCGACAGGTTGACCGAGAAGTGACGCTCGGTCCCGTCGACTGTGAACGTGATCTGGTCGGCGAGTTCGTCTCGGTCTCCCTTCACCGCGAGGTCCCACGTCTCGTCGTCGAGCCACATCGCGTCTACCAGGTCGGGACAGGCGTCCGCGATCGGTTCGCCGACGGCGTCGGGCAGAAGTGGCCACAGGCGGGTGCTCGCCTGGTTGAAATCCGCGACGGCGCGGTCCCCGTCGAGGACGATGACGGGGTCGTCGAGACCTTCGACGACAGCGGTACGGGCGACGGGTTGAACCCGCAGGAAGTCGTACCGGAACAGCGCCAGTGAGGTGAACAGGATGAACGGAATCGTCGCGTAGACGCCGTGATAGAAGTGTTCCGCGGGGAACAGCCCGAGGTTGCTCGCGGTGGCGATGAGCATGACGCTGAACGTCCCGGCCATCAGGAGACCGAGCTGTTTCGTGGCACGTTTCGAGGTCGACAGGAGATATATGGACAGCCTGTAGAGGTTGTAGAAGCCGACGAGATACGACAGCACCGCGACGAAGAGAAGGCCCGGCCCGGGTTTGTGCGCCAGGTATCGGAACGGCTCGGTCTCGATCCAGTAGTCGGTAACCCAGAGGTCTACGATTGGTCGAACGAGGACGAACACGAAGTAGCTGACCGGAACTGTCACCAGGGCGAGCTTGACGACCGGACGCCGGTGGTACTCGGTCTCCGTGTACTTCCCCGCGAAAACGGCGAAGGCCACGTAGGAGAGCAACCCGAAGAAGCCACCCACCGTCGAGAGGACGGTCTTCACTTCGAGCCAGGGAACGAGCAACTGAGCGGACGCGCACAGCGCGTACGCGCCGCCGATCGCGAGCATCGCTACGAACCACTTCGCACCGCGCTTGTCCCAGTGATCCCGATAGATCCAGTACCCGAGAAGCACGTGTAGAACCGTCGCAAATAGCAAGAGCGAGTGGTATGCCCAGACAACCGACGAACTGCCAGCCATATGACTGGCTACCCTTACAGAGACATATTAAATGTCTCCGCTCGCTCTCATCGCCGATAATTGAACGACGGAACTCGTGACAGTGGTCGCGAGGCGAATCCCCGGAGATTTCGTCGCGGGATGAAGCCTACTGTGCTGACTGTCACTGAGGACGGGAACAGCGGGGTGGTCTGTGCCCGAGGTCGGCTTCAGCTCGTAGAACGGCCGGTAGGCGCCGAGGTGGTTGGCGACCATCGTGTACTCCAGCGAGCGCGCTCGCCACAGCTTCGTCGGGATCGGCGACCCACTCCGCGAGCGCCCGCTCGGCCACGTCGACGTCCACGAGCGTGCTGTGCGAATCGAACAGGAGTGTCGACACGCGCTCTGTGTCGAACGACATACGATACCACATCACGCTCGCGAAGAACATAACGGCTCGGCTGGCGGGTGTCGTACGCGAGCGCCAGTGACGGGAAACGGAGAGAACGTGGGTGAAGAGAACGCGAGAAGCGGAGTGAGAACGGCCGCGCTAGATCGACTCTTCGAAGTTGCCGAGGCGATAGGAGGCTTCCTCGTCGTCCTCGCTGCCGTCGAGGTCTTCGAGCTGGACGACGTCTTCCTTGTCCTGCTCGTCGAGCTGCTGGCGGAGTTTCGTCACGTAGCGCTTGTGCTCTTCGAGCTGTTCGCGGAGGTGTTCCGCTTCGAGTTCGAGGCGCTCGTGCTCGCGGACGAAGCTCTTTGGCACCTCGACCTTCGGCGGGAAGCTCTCCGTGTCGCTGGTCGAGGCGTTGGACTCGTTGAGCTGGTGTTCCGGTACCACCTCCACCTGCCCGTCGTGGGCGACGAGCATGTCGACGTAGTCCCTGAACACCGCCGACAGCGAGAGATCTCGCTCGTCGGCGATCTCGCGGAGCGTCTCGAACTTGTCCTCGCTCACGCGAAAGGAGATCGTCTTGTTCTTACTCATTACTCCTCACTCGTTTCCCGCCCCACTTAATCGTTTGTCAGACGCTGGCACGAGTCCGTGCTCGGCTGAAAGAAACCGTCTCGGACTCGCTACGGACCGATACGCGGGCTCGGCTCGGCATCATCTCTGATACGTGGAGTCGTCGAACGCCCGATTGCGAGCGTCGATCGACGGCTTTCACCGGGCCGTCGTGTTCTCTCGAACGGGTCGAAGAGTCGCTACCGCGGCCCGCCGGTCAGGCGTCGGGCTCGGCGGCGACCGCCTCGTCGTCTTCGAGGCTCTCCAGCGCCTCGACGACCTGGCGGCGGTAGTCCTCGATCGGGAGGTCGTACTCCTCGGCGGCCATCGCGACGTACTCGTCGACGGCGGCGTCGCCGTCCTCGCCGGTTTCGTCCTTGTAGCGGCCGATCCGGTCGAGCGTGCGCTCGGCGGTCTCGACGACCCACCGATCGCGGGTCGCCGCGTCGACCTCGGTGATCGACTCCGGTCGGATGGAGACGTTCACCTCGCCGTCGTCGGTCTCGTAGGTGCGTGGCTTGCCGACGACCGAGATGTACGCCGGCGGCTCCAGCTCCCGCAGCATCGAGGCCGCGTCGGGCTGGTACTGGCCCGCGTACATGTAGTAGCGGTCGCCGTTGGGGTCGATGACCTGCCCCTGCCAGTACTCGCTGTCGTCGCCCACGTCCTCGGTCTCCATGAGCGTCCCGACGAGGAACACGCGGTTGGCCCGCTCGCCCGTCGGGAGCAACAGATAGACGGGGGCTCGCTCGTCGTCGCTCTCTTTGAACGTGTAGGTCGCGTCGTTGAACTCGCCCGCGAACACGCGGCGGGCGACCTCTCGAGTGGGTGTCGTCGCCATCTAGATCGACCTCGCTTTGATCAGCACGGCCTCTGCATCCGTCGGATCGGAGAGTCGCTCGACCTCGTCGACCAGCACGTACCGACGGAAAGTCGGCCCGGTGACGCGGTAGTACTTCCCCAGCAGGTCCGCGCGCATCTCGTCGGCCACCACGGAGGTGTCCAGCGCGTCCATCGCCATCTCCTGGGCCTCCTCCAGCGTGATGCCGGTGAGGTTCTCGGTGGCCTCCTGGTTGAAGAGGATCTCGTGGACCTCCTCGCCGTCGTCGAGCACGCCCTTGATCCGGAGGTCGAACTCGCCTTCGACCTCGCCGTGCTCGTTGCAGCGCCCGTTCTGGAGGACGCGCGTGCACTCGTCCTCGGGACAGCGCTTGATCAGTCCGGACCCGGACTGGATGTCGACTAAGGCCCCCTCGACGCTCACGTCGTCGTCGCCGACCTCGATCTCCTCGTCGAGTTCCTCGATCACCGTGGTGCGATTGAGCTTCACCGAGAACCGCCCCTCGTACTCGTCGGTGACGACGTTCCGCAGGTCGTAGACCGTCCCCTCCTCCAGCTCGGGCAGGTCGGATTTCGACCACTTGGTGAACTTGATCGTGCCCGTCTCGTCGCCGAACAGGCCGACCTGTGCCACGGCGTCGGAGTTGGCCTCCCACAGCTCCGTGACCTCGCCCTTGATGTCGACCCACTCCTCGGGCGCGTCGACGTCGGCGACCTGCACCCGGTCGTTGCCCGAGCCGCCACCGCCCAGTTCGTCGCGCTCCATGCCCGCCTCGTCGAGGTAGGTGTTGGTGACGCTCCGACGGGCCTCCGAGAGGGGGACCTTGTACTCGTTGACCAGCGTGTCGAGACGCTCCTCCACGTCGTCGACGGAAATCTCCAGCTGGTCTTCGAACTGTTCGTGTATCTCTGTCGCCTGTGTACGCAAATCCGTCATCTGTGTCGTTCCTGTCTCCGCGTTGTTTTCGATGGGAGACATCCGTCACTTGGTCGCCCCCGTACATAAACGCTCGCACGGCGGAGTGGAAGTGAAACGTTGCGCCAGAGCACCTAAGAGTCGGATATTCTCGGCGTCTGGCCGGCGGAGCACGGGCGTCGTGCCGCGATTACCGACGAGTGCGTCGGGCGGTCGGGACCCTCGAAACTGGCGGCGAGCAACGGCCGCCGAACCGCCGAAGGGATCCGCCGTGGTATCCGGCGTACCGAGCGGAAACCTCGTACGTATGTTTCGACTATCGGTTCAGCTATCCGAAGCCTCCGGAAACCAAAGAGTCTTGAAACTCACTCACATGGGACGGGTATGGTAGACACGGTCAGGATCGGCGTCACGGGGCTCGGCGGTCTCGGGACGCCGCTCGCGCGCGAAATCGATGCCGTCGCCGACGCCGAGGTCGTGGCGGTCGCGGACGTGAGCGACGAGGCCCGGCGGAGCGGGGCCGAGGAGTTCGGCGTGCCCGACGACCAGCGCTACGAGTCACACGAGGCGATGCTCGACGGCGCGGACCTCGACGGGGTCGCGATCGCCACGCCCCACGCACTGCACCACGAGCAGGTCGTCGCCGCGCTCGAACGAGAGATCGACACCCTCTGTGAGAAACCGCTGTGTGTCGACCTCGACCACGCGCGCGACCTCGTCGACCGCAGCGAGGCCAGCGACGCCGCGCTGATGGTCGGCTACCAGCGCCACCTCTCGCCGGCGTTCCAGCGGGCACGCGAGGCGCTCGACGAACGGGTCGGCGACCCGCAGTTCCTCAGCGCGTCGATCACCCAGAACTGGATCACCCACCAGCGGGGCACCTGGCGGGCCAACCCCGACCTCTCCGGGGGCGGGCAGCTCTACGACACCGGGAGCCACGTCCTCGACGCGCTGCTGTGGACGACCGGACTCACCCCCGTCTCGGTCAGCGCCCAGATGCGCTTCGACGACGAGGCCGAGCGGGTGGACGTCCAGGCCGCGCTGGACGTCGCGTTCGAGAACGGCGCGGTCGCCAGTGTCGGCGTCTCCGGCGACTCGCCGGTCGTGCGCGAGCACCTCGACGTCTGGGGCGAGCAGGGCGGGTTCCGCGTGCGCGGGAGCGACTGGGGCGAGCGCGACCTCGATTTCGTCGACGACGAGAATAACGCGCACGCCCCCGAACACGAGGGGGAGAGCCGCAACAAGGGCACGGCCTTCGTCGACGTGATCCGCGACGGCGCGGAACCGCCGGCCACGGCCCGCGACGCCCTGAAAGTCACCGCCGTCACCGAAGCGGCCTACGAGTCCGCCCGGACCGGGCGCCGCGTCGACGTCGACCTCCGGACCGAACCGCGGGTCGAGGCGGACTGACCCGCACCCATCGGGGCGTTCGCGGCAGCTTTTTATCGCCACAGCGTGGCGTCGGAGAACGAGCACGGATGGTCGAGGCGGTGATCTTCGACTTCGGGGGAACGCTCTTTCACGGCGACGACGCGGTCGGCCGCGCGGTCGACGCGCGCTATCGGGAGATGTGCGACCGAGGCTACGAGATCGACCGCGAGACCTTCGACGACCTGACGGCACGAACGGGCGAACGGTTCGCCGACCGCTATCACGGCGACTATCGACGCTTCGAACTCGGCCGCTACACCGAACTGTTCTTCGAGGTTTGGGACCGCGACGCGCCCCAGGAAGATATCGAAGCCCTCGACCGGGTGTTCTGGGAGACTCGCCTCGACGCCGAATCACCGGACGAGGACGCCGAATCGGTCCTGGGACACTGTTGTGACCGCGATCTGTTCGTCGGCGCCATCACCAACGGCAACGAATTGATGACCGACCGGCGACTCGAATCGCTGGACGTCGACGACGCCTTCGACCTCGTGCTGACCTCGGCCGCGGTCGAGGCCGAGAAGTCGACGGTCGAGCCGTTCGAGGCGTTTCTCGACCGGACGGGTCTCGACGGCGAGGACTGTCTGATGGTCGGCGACCGGGTCGACGAGGACACGTGGGCGTCCGAGGTCGGGATGACGACCGTCCAAGTCACGGCCCACGCGACCCCGCCCGTCGGCGAGGTGTGTGAGCCGGACTACGTCGTCGAGACGCTCGGCGAGGTCGAAGCGGTGATCGACGATCTGGGCTGAGCGGTAGTCCTCGTCCACCCCCGATCCCGCCGAACGCCGACGGGGCTAAGGGCCACGCCGCCTAACCGGCGACCAGATGGCAGACGACCGTATCGAGCGCGTCCTCCGGCAGAAGCTCCGGTCGGCGGGCCGCCAGATCGGCGAGGCCAAGCGCGCCTACAGACACGCCCGCCGCTCCGCGGAGGCCGACCTCCCCCACGGCGACGACGGGCGCGCGCGGATCGTCTGCCGCCGGCACGCCGAGCGCCGCGCGGTCGAACTCGACCCCGAGCACCGCCCGGGCTGTTTCGACCCCCAATCGCAGGACTGCCAGGGCTGTGTCGAGGACATCCGCTCGGGCGACATCGAGACGTGGTGAGCGGCGCTCGTCGACCGTGGGCTTTCGACGGACACTTGACATTCCGATTCGAGACGACGGTATGGCGCTGCGCGCCGAGTACGAGATCGGCTGTACGGCCCTCCCGCTGGTCGACGTGGCCGCGGCGGTCCCCGACGCCGACATCGACCTCGCGATCAGTCCGGGCATGAACGAGCGGCCGCGTTTCACCGTCCGTGTGGTCGGGAGCGACGAGACCGTCGCGGCGGTCGAGGTCGAGTTCGAGCGCACGCCGTTCGTCGGGGAGTACACGCTGGTCACTCGCGAAGGTGAGGCGAGCAGATACACGATTCTCCCGGGGACGAGTATGGCCGAACAACTCGGGGACGACCTCGACGACCTGGACGACCTTCGGGCGCTCTACGAGACGCCCACGCACATCGAGCGCATCCGCGCGACCCCGACCGGATGGGTGCAGACGAGCCGATTCGCGGACCGCGGCGCGTTCGACGAACTGCGGGAGTTCTGGCAGCGAAACGTTCCCTTCCGTCTCCGCAAGCTCACCCGCGTCGGCGACGATGCCGAGAACCGGTTCGGTTCCGGCCCGGACTCCGACAACGACGACGGCCTCACCGACGCCCAGCGCGAGGCGGTCCGGACCGCCCACCGGCTGGGCTACTTCGAGATCCCCCGCACTGCCACGCTCGACGACGTGGCCGCGGAACTCGACATTTCGGCGTCGTCGCTGTCGGAACGGCTCCGGCGCGCCCAGACCCATCTGGTCGAGGCCCACGTCGAAGAGCGACCGCGGCCCGTCGATCCGTTCTGATCTCGAACCGCCTCGTCTCGCTCCCACGACCCCCCGAACCGGCCGTTCAGTACTCGATGGACACGTCCCCGGAGAGGTACGCGACGCTCTGATCGACGATCCGGCGCGCGAACGCGTCGGTCACGGATCCCTGCGGGTTCGCGACCGCGTCGTGTTCGACCGTCGCCAGAACCCACGGTGAGCAGAACGACGTTCGCTCGGGGTCGGACCCCACTACCCAGTCCTCGTCGGTGAGTTCGACGTTGTCCGGGAGGTCACTCAGCGTCAGTCCCGCGCAGACGTACTCCTCGCCGGCGTACGGGATGGCGTCGGCCGAGAGCACCAGCCACGGTCGCGGATCGCCTCCGGAGTTGTAGGGATCCGGTGCCCAGAACACGTCGCCGGCCGCGAACCGCTCACTCGTCACGGTGTTCACGGGAGTCGACGGCGTGGTCCCGCCAGGCCGCCATCCCGGGTGTCTCGTCGTCGGCTTCCCGACTCGCGAGCGCGGCGGCGGACTGGCTGGCGGCCTCGTCGACGCCGCGTTCGTGGTCGCTGACACGCCAGTAGTGTCCACGGTGGTCGACACGTCCCCCCTCGCGCAACCGAGCGAGCGTCGGTCCGACGGACCCCGCTTTCACCTCCGTCGCGTCCGCGATCTCGCTCTGGGTGTACGCCTTGTCCGGATTCTCCCGGAGAAAATCGAGGATCGCCGCCGCGTTCGTGCCCGGCGTCGGTCCGTCTCCGTCCCCGTCGGCACCCAGTTGCTCGAATCGATCCGTTCCGATCGGCATACCGGCGGTAGCGTTCCGTCGGTATTGAATGTATTGCTGTACTCGATGTATGGAACGTATCGATCCGTTCGGGGACGCGACCGACCGCTCCTCTACCGAAAGTGGGGGTAGCCGGATACCGGCTTAAAAACGACCGCACGACTGAGAGTCAGGCGTAGCCCCGCGAGCGCACAACGAGGAGTCCCATGCCGACGACACGGTCTACGGCGACCGCGGACGGTATCGACGTCGAGTACGAAGGCCACGGCGAGGGCCGCCCCCTCGTCTTGCTCCACGGCGGGATGGCCCCCAGAGAGTACTGGCGGCCCGCGATCCCGCACTTCGAGGCGTTCGCCGCCGTCGTCCCGCAGCGGCCGGGCTTCGGCACCTGCCTCGACGACCCCGAGGAGACCGGTCCCGACGAAGTACTCGACCGCGAGGTCGCGTACGTCCGCGCGCTCGTCGAGGACCTCACCGACGACGCGACGGACGGCGACGAGAAACCCGTCCTGCTGGGCCACTCCTTCGGCGCGCTGACGGCCATCGAGACGGTGCGGGCACTCACGGCCGACGGCGAGGGCGACGCGATCGACGCCGTCGTCGCCTACGAGCCCGCGGTCCTTCCCGAACCGTTCGCCGAACACGCCGACCTCGCCGACCGGATGCAGGAGCGCCTCGACGACGGCGACCGCGAGGGGGCGATGAAGCTGTACGTCGAGCAGGTCGTCTGCGCCGGCGCGGTCGACGACCTGGACGCCTGGCTGGCCGAGTGGCCGGTCTGGCCCGACTGCGTCGACCTGCTCGAAGAAGTGATCCGGATGAACCGCGCTGTCGAGCGCTACGAACTGCCCGAGCGCCTCGCCGTCGACGCGCCCGCGCTCGTCCTGACGGGGACCGACGGTCCGGAGTTCCTCCGCGAGAGCGCCCGGGCCGTCCACGACGCGCTCCCGTCGAGCCGCTTCGTCGAGTTCGACGGCGTCAGCCACTCCGGCCCCTCGGAAGCACCCGCGCGGACGACAGACGAAATGCGGGCGTTCCTCCGCGAGCGACGACTGGCTAGTCGGCAGTGAATTCGGAGTCGAGGTCCCCACGTCCGGCGACAGTCGAGAACCCGTGCTCTGGCAGTGACGCACTGACCGACGCTGCACTTTCGGCTCCAGGTCCGCCTCGGGCGAGGAGAGCCCCGTCCGGCTCCGTCACTCCTCGCCGATGTTGACGGTCAGGACGGGTGCAGGCGCGTTCGTCACGATCGTCTGGGCCGTACTCCCGAGCAGGTTCGACGTGTCGTCGCCACGCGTGCCCATCGTGACGAGGTCGATCCCCTCGTCCTCGACGTAGGCGATTATCTCGTCTGCCGGCTTTCCCCTCGTTATCGCCGTCGTGACCTCGATGTCCCCCGTTTCCAGTTGTTTCGACGCCGCCTCGACCGCTGTCTGTCCCTCCTGTCGGAGGTTCTCGATCACGTCGTCTTTCATCTCCTCGCCGAGCGTCAGGAACGCCCGGTCGTCGACGACGTAGAGGATGTGAACCCGCGCATCGCGACCCTCGGCGACCGCTCCGGTGTGCTCGAGGACGGTCGCTATCGGCTCGCTGCCGTCGGTCGGGACCAGGATTTCGTGATACATGTGTTCGATATCCGTCCAGTACGTACTCACCGCTTTCGATCTCGCTCGGACGGACGCCCAGCTCGAGGACCGGAGACATCGCACGCCGTCACCGGTATCTGTTGCCGGAGCGATCGGAGCCCGGGATCGGCCGCGACGATTCGCCGAACCCGGCGGCTATTTTTCCCGTCCGCTCGACGACACGCCCATGACCGACACCGTCGTCGCCGTCGTCTTGGCGGGCGGCACCGGGACCCGCCTCTATCCCGCCAGCCGGAGCGATCGCCCGAAGCAGTTCCTCCCGCTCGGAGGCGACCAGTCACTCCTGGCCGAGACCGTCGACCGCGCCGGCTTCGCCGACGAGGTGTACGTCCTCACGCGCCCGGACCTGGCCGACCAGGTCCGCGAACACGCCCCCTCGGCGGCCGTCCTCACCGAACCCGAACCGAAGGACACCGGCCCCGCACTGGTCTACGCAGCCCACCGTGTCCGCGAACAGGTCGGCGACTGCACGCTCGTCTGTCTCCCGAGCGACCACCACGTGACGGGAGACTTCGCGGGGACCATGACCGACGCCGCCGCCGTCGCCGCCGAGACCGGCTCGCTCGTGACCGTCGGTGTCGAACCGACTCGGCCGGAGACCGGCTACGGCTACATCAAGCCGGGCGAGGAGTCGGCGACCGCGAGCGGGCATGCCTACTACCCCGTCGAGCGGTTCACGGAGAAACCCGACCAGGGCGCGGCGATGCGCTATCGCCACCACGGCTACTACTGGAACGCCGGAACGTTCGCCTGGACGCCCGACGCCTTCCTCCGGGCGGCCGCCGACTCCGAACTGTCGCCCCTCGTCGACGCGCTCGACGCTGGCGACCCCCAGCGCGGGTTCGACGCCGTCGATCCGGTGAGCGTCGACTACGCGGTCATGGAGACGACCGACGACGCCGCCCTGGTTCCGGCGACCTTCGAGTGGGACGACCTGGGCGCCTGGGACGCCGTTTCCCGCGTCCTCGATACCGACGACGACGGCAACGCGGTACTCGGCGACGCGCTCACCGTCGACGCCGAGAACACCGTCGTCGCCACCGACGGCCACGCCAGCGTCGTCGGCGTCTCCGACCTGATCGTCGCCTCCTACGGCGACCGCACGCTCGTCGTGCCGAAGGACCAGGCCCAGCGCGTGCGCGACGTAGTCGACGAACTCGGGGACGACGACCTGTTCTGAGGGCGGACGGGTCCCGCTCAGACCGGCTCCAACCCGTCGACCAGCCGTCGGAACGCCGCGCCGTCGAGATACCGCGACGCCCCGGCGACGACGGCGTAGGTGACGCCGCCCTCCGTCCAGACCGCTTCCCACGCGCCGGCCGCTTCGGTCAGCGCCGCGTAGTGGACTCGCTCGCCGCGCAGGTCGACCGTCTCGCGGGTTTCGGCGGGCTGGTCGGCCGGCTCCGGCGGTACCTCGGGGCCGAGGTCGCTCTCGGGCGCCGCCGCGGTGATCCACAGGTGGTCGCTCTCGTTCCCCTCGTGGCGGTAGACCGCTTCGACCGCGTCGTGCTCCGGGAAGGTCACGGCCGAGTCGAGGGCGTACGCCGCGCCCGGGCCGTCGCCGCTCGGGACGAGCAGTCGCGGCTCCGCGTCGCGGAGCGCCACCGGCGAGCACGGGACGCTCTCGTCGTACGGTCGAGCGATCCCGTGGGCCCACAGCCCGTGGGGCACCCCCACCGCCGCACACCGGTAGCGAGCCCAGTAGCTCAGGCGGTGAAAGGGGATCTGCCGAATCGGAGTCGCCCCGCGGCCACCCGAATCGGAGTCGACCGCCGGCTCTAACCCGTCGAGCAGTCCCGCGAGTTCGTCGTCGTCGAACGCCCCCGCCAGCACGGACACCTCGACCTGCGTACGCCTCCGCTGGACGCAGGCGCCCCGGTTGTCCTTGTAGTCGGTCCCCAGGAAGCCGACGGCGTCGCCCGCGTCGACCGGCGTCGGGTCCTCGGTGCCCCACAGCGGCGCGACACTGGCGGCCGGTGGCGCCCAGTCGTAGCAGAACTGCTTGATCCGCAACTCGCGGCCCTCGCCCGCGACGACGGTCCGGACCGCCGACGGGTTCCCCTCGCTGTGGGGCGTCTGTCCGATATCCGCGGCGTCCAGTCCCTCGGGCCGCCCCGGCGGCTGTTCGGGTCGGATCGTCGTCTCGCTCATCTCGCAGTCGTCGGGGAGCCACCCCGGCTCGAACACGACGAAGTTCGCGCCGGCCTGCGCGTCCGAGGGGGTGGTCTCGCGGACGGGTTCTGCTGCGTCGGCGTCGGTCAGGCGGATCTCCGGGCCAGCAGTGCGCCAGTCGGTGCCGACGGTCGGTCGGTCGTCGTTCGCTCGCTCGTCGTCCATACTCGATCGGGGCGTCGCTGTCCGCAAAACTGTTCGCTGAACCGCATTTTTGTAAGAGAAGTGTACAATCCCGCCGTTCGCCGTCGCCGCCGGAACGCTCATACTTCCCCGGTGACAACCGCCGACCAGCATGGACCCGGCGGTTCGTTTCTGGCTGTTGATCCTCGCGCTCGCGGGGACGGTCTCGGCGGCCATCCTCCTGGTCGTCTCGGCGTTCCTGCCGGGGTCGATCCTCGGGACGGCCGACTCGGTCGGCTACGTCGTCTCGGTGTTCGTCGCCCTGATATCGCTGGGACTGCTCGTGTGGTCGCTGACCGCCGACAGCGAGCGGTCGGGCGGCTCGCCCGGGACGCGGTGACGATGGCCGACGGGTCGTCGCCCTGGTGGCCGCTCGGAGCCGGCCTCGGATTCGCCGTCGTCGCCCTTGCACTGGTCGGTGCGGCGTCGCTGGCGTCGGAGTACGGCACCTGGGGCGTGCGCGGACTGGCCACTATCGCGGCCGTGACCGTCGTCGTCGGCGCCGCCTGCTGGGCCGCGGTCGTCGAACGTCCCGGCGGCGGGTCGACCTCGCGGCGGGGCGCGGTCGCGGGCGCCCTGGTCGGACTGCTGGGCCCGGGAGCGTTCTTCGCGTTCTGGAGTCTCGCACGGAACGCGGCCGTCCTCGGGATCGATCCCCTGGGACGACTGGGCGCCGCGCTGTTCGTCGGACTGTTGGTCCCAGTGAGCGTCGCGCCGCTGACGCTCCCGCTGGGCGCCGTGGCGGGCTACCTGCTCGGACGCTCCCGCGAGGTGGCCGGGAACACCGAGAACGTTCCGCACAGCGTCGGTACCTGACCGACCGAACCCTTAGCTCCGCATCGTCGCGCCGTCGATGGGCAGCGCCACTCCGCTCACGTAGCTGGCGCGCGGGCTGGCCAGGAACGCGACCACGTCGGCCAGTTCCTCGGGTTGGCCCATCCGGCCCAGTGGGACGCCCTCGCCCCAGTCGGCGAGACCGGCCTCGTAGTCCTCGTACTCGCCGCGCTCGACGGCGTCGGAGATGAGTTCTTCCATCCGCGCGGTCTCGTGAGCGCTCGGGAGGACGGCGTTGACCCGGACCTCGGGCGCGAACTCCCGCGCCTGGGTCTTGACCATCCCGATGACCGCCCGGCGGACGGCGTTCGAGAGCACGAGGTCGTCGATGACCTCCCGGACGGAGCGGGAAGTGATCGCCGTGATCGAGCCCTGATCGGACTCGGCCAGGTAGGGGTAGGCGAACCGCGTCGTCCAGACGGCCGACATGACGAGCGTGTCGTAGGCGCCGTACCAGTCGTCGTCGTCCATCTCCAGGAACGCGCCGCTGGGCGGCCCGCCGGCGCTCATGACGACCTGGTCGATCCCGCCGAACTCGTCGGCGACCTGTTCGACGTACGCCTCGACCTCCGCGCGGTCGGTGAGGTCGACTTCGACGGCGAGCACGTCGCCGTCGCCCAGCGCTTCGAGTTCGTTCTCGGCCGATTCGAGGTGCGATTCCGTGCGGCCACAGACGGCCACGTCCGCGCCCTCGCGGGCCAGCGCCTTCGCGCTCGCGAGCCCGAGACCGCTGGAGCTGGCCGTCGTCAGTGCCGCGCTGTCGTCGAGTTGCAGGTCCATACGCGACCCCTGGGACCGGCCCCTCAAAGAACCGGGAGGTTTCGGATCGGCAGCGGGCGGACCTGGACCGGTCAGCCCCGCGAGAGCGCGGCGCGGTACCGGTCGCGGAGCGTCCCGGCCAGCCGCCGCTCGGTGGGCGTGAACCCGAGCAGTCCCAGCGTCGCCGCGTACGCCGCCAGCCCGCCGACGACCCCGACGGCGGGCGCCACCGATCCGGCGAGCGCGGCCTTCGCGCCCCAGGCGACGACGCCCAGCGGCACCCCGGCCGCGAGCGCCTTCCCGTGCAGCGGCGTGAACGGCTGGAGCCGTTCGAAGTGATAGAGGACGGCGACCTCCAGGCCGTTGTTCAGCGTCAGCATGAGCACGTAACTCGCCACGAGTCCCGAGAGGCCGAACCGTATCGTCAGCGGCACGGCGATCGCGGTCAGCAGGAGCGTGATACAGACGTTGACCGCGAGGTAGGGTCGCTGGTTGTCGGTCATCATGAGGAGGATGCCGACGCTGCCGGCGGCGCAGGCACCGACCTGCGCGAGGACGAACCCGACCAAAAGCGGTGCGTAGGGGACGAACGCCGGCCCGAACAGCGACATCACCGTCTCGCGGTAGACGATAACCGGCACGGAGAGACCGACGACGCCAACGAGGACGAGCCGACTGGTGACGTGGTAGAACCGCGAGAGCGCGGCCCGGTGGTCGTCCTCGTGGAGCGCGGCGGCGACCGGCGGGACGAACTGGTTGATCCCCATCAGCGGCAGCCGCACCAGCGACCCGACGACCATCCCGACCGCGAAGACGCCGCCGGCCACGTCCGTCAGGAACACGGCGATCAACGGATAGAACCCCAGCCGCTGGATCGTCGTCGCGACGCCACCGACGAACAGCGGTGCCGTGTAGCGGACGTACCGACGCCACACCGACCGCAGGTCGAGTACGCTGGCGTCGGCTTCGGCGTGCCGGGCGCCGTCGCCTCGATCGGTCTGGGTGCCGTCGTTCCCGGGGTCGCTCGTCCCCGTGTCGCTTCCCTCGCTCCGGAATCGCAGCCCGAGCCCGCGCTCGCGGACGAGCCACGCGGTCGCGGCGAGACCGGTCAGCCCCGAAATCGCGACGACGCCGACCGCGACGGCGACCAGATCGCCGTAGACGACCGTTCCGACGACGCCCACGAGCAACTGTGCGGCCGGGAACGCGACCCGGAGTGTGAGGTTCAGCGGGCCGACCTCCTCCAGCCCCCGCAGGATCTCGGCCGCGGTGAACAGCCACACCGTCGCCGGGAGGCCGACGGCGAACACTCGAAGGACCGTCTCGAACAGCGGCCGCTGGTCGGTGAGTGCGGTCACCGCGGGTGCGGCGAAAAACAGCGCGGCGCCGAAGACGGTCGCGACGGTCCCCAACAGCAGCCCGGCGACGGTGACGAGCGCGTCGCGCTCGGCCGGCGAGTCGGCGTTGGGCAGGAACCGGCTCAGCCCGCTGCGAAAGCCGAGCGCGACGTGCAACAGAAACTGCTGGAGCCGGCGGGCGACGGCGAAGACGCCGTAGGCGCCCGCTGCGAACCCGTTCGTCAGCACCGCGGTGAACGCGACGGTCAGCCCGCGCTGGAGGAGGATGCTCGGCACCGAGACGGTCGCACCGTGGGCGACCCGCTCTAAGGCGTCGTCGAGCCGCGCCTCGACCGGGTCGGCCGGCTCGTCGTCCGCATCGTCGGTCGAGCCCGTTCGACCGGCGGCCCCATCGAGAGTGGACCCGTCGGTGGCGGACTCGTCGGTCTCGGTTCCGTCGGCGACCGCTGGGTCGGAGACCACGGCGCTACGTTGGCGGATCCGACCGCATAAAACCGCTGAAACGGGTGAGAACGACTGTGAAATCGGCGACAGGTGGAGTCTCGGACGGGACCGTGAGCGGCGCGAACGGACCGAGCGGTGAGAACGGAGCGAACGGTGATACGACTGTCCAGGTTGAAGCGCCAGCCGCGATGGGAGCTACGAGCCCCAGAAGTTGTCGCGGCTACCGAGGCGCTCGCGGTCGGTTTCGTCGCTCTCTTCGGTCTCGTCGTCCGCCTCGTCGCCCTCGGTCTCGGCGTCTTCACCCTCCTCGTCGGGGTCGTCGGGGAGACGTTCGAGTTCGTCGGCGCGGGCGTGGTTCGAGCGGACCTTGGTTATCTTCACCTTCGCGCGAGCCGGCGGCAGGACGCCGTCGACCATGATGATGAAGCCGTCCTCGGTGCGGCCGACGCCGGCACCGCTCTCGTGGATGTCCTCGACGGTCACCACGACTTCCTGGCCGGGCTGGACGGGTTGACTCTTGAGGTCCTCGATCGGCTGATTGTAATGGTTACACCACTCGGCGCCGCCGCGGTCGCCGTAGTGCGTACAGCCCATCCCCTCGATGCGCTCCTGAAAACTGGGGCACTCGTCCGCGAGTGGACAGTCGGGCATGAGGCTCAGTTGCGCTGGGGCGAAGTAAACGCTTGCGCTCTGTCCGCCAGCACCCGAGATCGGCGTTTCGTGCAGCCGAACGGCCGTTCGCGGCCGCTGGTGTGGGCCCGTAGCCCCCGGTCTATCGCCCGCTGGTCCGACGCTTTCGGTCCGCTCGGGGCCACGAACCGCCTCAACCGTCCGGCCGCACGTCTTCGCCCGCGCCCTCCGCCCCGTCGGGGTCGATCCCGAGGGTGTTCCCCGTCTCGACGTGGGCGATCCCCTCGACCGCACAGACCGCGCCGACACGCTCGTGGCCGACGGTCGTCTCCAGCGTCCGGAACTGCAGTTCTTCCTCGACGGTCGCCCCCGCCGCCTCGGCGGCCGCGGCCACGTCGTCGACCGCCGCGTCGTCGGCGACTTCCAGCAGCAGCGTCACCGACTCACCCTCGACCGGGTCGTCTCGGATCGTCCGAACCGCCGGTGAGACGTACATGTCCACCTGTTCGACCGTCGGCGACGAAACCCTGCCGATCGCGGCGAGCGCCGACCGACGGCTCCGCGACGGTGAAACTGAAAATTAGTTCACTGTGTCCGAAAGTCGCGGGACCTTTCCGGGCCACGTCCCTACCGCGAGTCATGCGAGACACCAACCGACAGTTCCGCCTGGCGAAGCGACCCGAGGGGACACCGGGCCGCGACGTCTTCGACCTGGTCGAGACCGACGTGCCCGAGCCCGGGCCGGGCGAGGCGCTCGTCCGCACCCGCTATCTCTCGGTGGACCCGTACATGCGCGGTCGGATGAGCGCCGGCGAGTCCTACGCCGACCCCTGGGACGTTGGCGGCCCACTCCGGGGCGGCGTCGTCGGCGAGGTGGTCGAATCGAACGGCGCCGGCTTCGAAGCCGGCGATATCGTGACCGGCGACCTGGAGTGGGCCGACTACGCCACCGCACCCGGGACCGCCCTTCGCGAGGTCGACCCCGACCTCGGTCCAGTTTCGACCGCGCTGGGCGTCCTCGGGATGCCCGGCCGGACGGCCTACTTCGGCGTCCGCGAGGTGGCCGAACCCGGGCCGGGCGACACGTTCGTCGTCACCGGCGCGGCGGGCGCGGTCGGCTCGGTCGCCGGCCAGATCGCGAGTCTCGCGGGCGCTCGCGTCGTCGGGTTCGCCGGCTCGGCCGAGAAGGTCGCCTTCCTCGAAGACGATCTGGGCTTCGACGCCGGGATCGACTACAGCGCGATCGACGACTACGGCGCGGCGCTCGAGGAGGCGGCGCCCGGCGGCGTCGACGCCTACTTCGACAACGTCGGCGGGCCGATCACCGACGCCGTCTTCGACCGCCTGAACGTCGACGCCCGCGTCGCCGTCTGCGGCCAGATATCGCTGTACAACGCGACCGAACGGCCGACCGGCCCGCGCAAGCTCCCCGGCCTCGTCAGCAAGCGCGCCCGCGTCGAGGGGTTCCTCGTCAGCGACTTCGCGCCCCGGTTCGAGGCCGCGACCGAGCGGCTGGCCGAGTGGGTCGCGAGCGACGACCTCCAGTACCGCGAGACCGTCACCGAAGGGCTAGAGTCGGCGCCCGACGCGTTCCTCGGGCTGTTCGAAGGCGAGAACATCGGGAAACAGCTCGTCGCAGTCGGCGAACCGAAGCCCTAGCGCGGGGAACCGACGGCGCGTCGAGCGTCAGTCGTCGTGGCTGTGGTCGTGGTCGTGTGAGTGGCCGCCGTCGGAGGCGGCGTCGTTCGTCCCGGAGATGTCGCCCCCCGCCACGAGGGCGTCGTGGTCGCCCTCGATCATGTCCATATTTTTCAGGTTGTCCCGCTCCTCGAAGTCGGCGACGGCGTCCATCAGATCCTGCTGGGTGAGCGTCGTCCGCTCCTCGGTCAGCGCGTCGAGTACCGCCTCCCGCAGGACGAGTCGGAGGTCCGACCCGGTCAGCCCCTCGGTCTGGCGGGCGACCTCGAGCGGATCGAAGTCGTCGATCTCCATCTCGCGGGTGACGACCTGCAAGATGTCGGCGCGCATCTGGTCGTCCGGCTTGGGGAAGTTGACGATCTCGTCGAAGCGGCGCCACGCGGCGGCGTCGAGCTGGTCGGGGTGGTTTGTCGCGCCGATGAGCAGGACCTCGTGTTCGATGAGGCTCACTTCGTCGATGCTCTTGAGCAGGGTGTTGACGGCGCGCTTGATGGCGGCGTGTTCGTCGCTGGCGCGGGTCTTCGCGACGAAGTCGAACTCGTCCATGAAGAGGATACACGGCGAGAGGCGGGTGGCGACTTCGAACACCTTCTCGACGTTCTTGGCGGTCTCGCCGAGGTACTGGGAGGTGATCATCGACAGCTTCACCTCGACGAACGGGAGGTCGAGTTCGCTCGCGAGCGCGCGGGCGACGGAGGTCTTTCCGGTGCCCGGCGGGCCGACGAACAGCAGTTTCCCGATCTCGCGCAGGCCGATCTGGGCGAGGTAGTCGCGGTGTTCGATGGCCTTGACGATCTTGTGGATCTCCCCTTCCTGGTCGGCGGTGAGCACGAGGTCGTCCATGGTCATCTCGACCTCTTCGGGGGCGCGGATGTCGACCAGGTCGAGCATCTCCTGCTCGTCCTCGTCGTCCTCGTCGAAGTACTCTTCGAGGAGGTTGTCGATCCAGACCCGATCGGCTCGCACCGGGCGGTTCTCGGCGCGGGCGTGCTCGTAGTCCGCGCCGTCGACCGCCGCCTCGTAGACGCTCGCGAGGACGGGGTTGTCGTGGAGGCGGTCGGCGTCGACCCGGTCGAGGAACCACTCCTCGGCCATGTCCTCGTCGGTGAAGGAGATCGTGCCCGAGAAGTCGTCCCGGTCGGTGAACATCAGCCCGGAGATCGCCTCCCAGGGCCGGTCCACGTCGGTCGCCTCTCGGGCGGTCGTCGTCGTCGCCGAGAGCGGGCGCTCGATCTCCCCGTCGCTCCAGAAGACCGCCCGATAGTCGGGCGGTAGATCGTCGGCGTCGAGGTCGCGGTTGTCGCTGTAGGCCTGCGCCGTCAGCACGAACTCCACGACTGCAAGCTCCGGATCGCTCATTCCCACCGAGATTCGTCCCCCGACCGGATAAGTGTCGCGAACTGTCGTCGCCGTCCGAATATTGCCGGGGTCGTCGACTCCTATCGAGACAGACACGTCTCGCCACGTTTATGTCGCCGGGCAAACGACGGTGCTGACGAACCATGGACGAAGTCCTCGAAGTTGCGGAAGTCGCGGCCGACTTCGGACTAGAGGGCGTGTTCCGACTACTCTTGGGGCTCGTCGGGTTCCTGCTCGTCCTGGGCGGGCTCGGGCTGTGGCTCCTGACCGACACGGGTCTGCTCGTGCTCCCGGCGGTGTTGATGGTCGTCGGCGTCCTGCTGATGGTCGCCCCGGTCGTGCTGTTCGTCGTCGGCGACCTCCTGTGAGGACCGGCACGCGGACCGCCGTCGCGACCGAGTCCCGGAGAAACTCCGGGCGACGCGTCGCTCGTTTGTGAGGACTTAACACGACGCGGCACCACTCTGGAGCCATGAGTGACGCGACACCGGTCGTCGTGCAGGCGCGACGGACACCACAGGGCAAGGAGGACGGTGCCTTCGCGGACGTGCGCAGCGAGGACCTGTCGGTCCCGCTGGTGAACGAGATGCTCGCCGACACGGGCGTGGCGAGCGAGCAGGTCGACGACCTGCTGTGGGGCTGCGCCCAGCAGCGGGACGAACAGGGCAACAACGTGGCTCGGGTGGTGGCCCTCCTCTCGGATCTCGGCGAGTCGGTCCCCGCGGCGACGATCAACCGCTGGTGTGCCTCCTCGGCGGAGGCGATCATGCGCGCCGCCGACGCCGTCGCGGCCGGGCAACGCGACTGCGTCATCGCCGGCGGGGTGGAGTCGATGTCCCGCGTCGAACTCGGTCAGAACACCCACAACGTCCACCCGCGGCTCGCCGAACTGTACAACATCGGCGAGCTACAGATGGGGATGACCGCCGAGAAGGTCGCCGAGGAGTACGACGTCTCGCGGGAAGACCAGGACGAGTTCGCGCTGCGCAGCCACCAGCGCGCCGGCGAGGCCACCGACTCGGGTCGATTCGACGACGAGATCGTCCCGGTCGAGACCGAGGAGGGCACCGTCTCCGAGGACGAGGGCATCCGCCGGGACACCTCCCTCGAGACCCTCTCGGGACTGCCCACCGTCTTCAAGAGCGACGGGACGATCACGCCGGGCAACGCCTCCCAGATTTCCGACGGCGCCTCGGGGACGATGATCACCTCCCGCGCGTTCGCCGACGACCACGACCTAGACGTGCTCGCCGAGGTGGGGAATCACATGGTCGCGGGCGTCGACCCGACGATCATGGGCGTCGGGCCCGTCCCGGCGGTCCGCAAGCTCTGCGAGCGGACCGGCCGCGACACCGACGACTACGACCTGGTCGAACTCAACGAGGCGTTCGCGAGCCAGGCGCTGTACTGCCAGCGCGAGCTCGGCTTCGACGACGACATCTACAACGTCAACGGCGGCGCCATCGCCATCGGCCACCCGCTCGGCGCCTCCGGTGCCCGACTCCCGGTGACGCTGATCCACGAGATGAACGAGCGCGACGCCGACCTGGGACTGGCGACCGAGTGCGTCGGCTTCGGTCAGGGCGCGGCGATCGAGTTCTCGCTGCCGTAGCGTCCGCGCGCCCTCGGCGCGCGGTTCCCCGGTCGCGAGCGAGTGTAGCGAGGTGCGACCGAAGGGAGTACCTCGTTGCGAACGGGGAGCGGAGCGACCCGTGAGCCCAGCGAGCGAGGCGACCGGCTTTTTGCCCCATCTTTTTCGAGTCGAGCGGGACCTCCGGTCCCGCTGACCGTGCGAACGGGCGCGAAGCGCCCGTGAACAGAGAGCGGTATCCACAGCGAGCGCAGCGAGCGAGGATACCCGACGAGAAAAAGGTGGCAGCGGCGTGTCTATCGAGTTCTCGCTGCCGTAGCGTCCGCGCGCCCTCGGCGCGCGGTTGCCCGGTCGCGAGCGAGTGTAGCGAGGTGCGACCGAAGGGAGTATCTCGTTGCGAACGGGGAGCGGAGCGACCCGTGAGCCCAGCGAGCGAGGCGACCGGTTTTTCGCCCACGTTTTTCGAGTCGGGTACCCGCAGCGAACGCGCCGGTCGGAGACAGTCCGTTCGAGAGACTAATTCAGTATCGAAAAAATATTTACGTCAGTGGTGTGAGGTGTGGCGGTATGCTTTCGGCGCCGCTGGTGGGTGGGCCGATACTGGGCGCCGTGGCCGTCGCGTTCGGGTGGTACGCGTGGCGGTTGCGGGGGGTGCGCGGCCGGCCGGGGGGGACCGGGCTGGTCGGGATAGCGGCGTTGCTCGCGGTCGTGACCGCGGCCGCGTCGCTGGTGATCGGGCTCGGACTACCCGCGTCGGCGCTCTCCCCGCTGACGCAGATCGCCGTCTTCGGCGGGGCGGTGTGCTGGGCGACGTTCGTCATCGCCTACACGGGACGTGAGGGCGGCGGCCGAACGGTCTTGGCCCTCACGCTGGTATTCCCGGTGGTCGGGCTGTTCGGCGCGCTGGTGCGGCTCACGCCGGTGTTGCCGCTGACCGAGTCGGTCGAGACGGTGGGGCCGGTGTACATCCTCCTCACCTCCGTCCCGAGCGCGGCGTCGTGGGGGATCCTGATCGGACTGTCGCTGCTGGTCGTCTGGGACTCGACGCGGTACAGCTCGTTCGGGCGGTCCCGTGGCCTCGCGCTGGCGCTCGTGGGTCTCTCGGTCGTCGGCCTGCCGTTGGTCACCTCGGCGCTGGAACTCGCGGACACGATCACTATCGAGACGGGGACGGTGGTCTCCCAGACGGTGATCCTCGCGGCGCTGGCGGTCGCCGTGGCGGTCGGGCGACCCTATCGGTCGCTGCCCATCGCGGAGGCGATCGGCCGCGCGGCGATCGTCTCGAACCTCAACGACGCGGTCGCCGTCGTCGACGGCGACGCGCGGATCGTCGACATGAACCGGTCGGCCGAACAGGTGTTCGAGCAGTCGCTCGAGGAGGTGGTCCGCGAGCCGCTGTCGGCGCTGGTCGACGACGACCTGCTGGGGCCCGACGGACTGCCGACCGAGTCGACGATCCCCTTCGAGGGACCGGCCGGGAAGCGCTACTTCGACGTGTCGGTCTCGCGGGTGCGCCGCGACGGGGACGTCGATGCGGGCTACGCGGTGGCGCTGCGGGACGTGACCGACGAGCGCATCCGCGGCCAGCGCCTGGAGGTCCTCCAGCGGGTGCTCCGACACAACGTGCGCAACGACATGACGGCGGTGTACGCGATGGCCGACGTCGTCGCCGACGGCGGCGACGAGGAGGTCGCCGAGCGGCTCCGCGAGACGGCCGACTCGCTGGTCGACGTGAGCGAGCGGGCCCGTGCCGTCGAGGAGAGCATGTGTCTGGAGCCGGCCACCGACGCGACGGCCGACGTGGGGTCGCTCGCGTCCGACGTCGCAGCCATGCTCGGCGAGCAGGGCCACGACCTGTCGGTCGCGACCGGCGGCGACACCGAGGTCAGTCGGTCGCCGAAGCTGGTCGCGTCGATCTGCGAACACCTGCTGTCGTACGCGACCGGCAACGCGACGGGGCCGGTCGCCGTGACCGTCGAGCGCGACGGCTGTTACGTCGACGTGACCGCCGAGAGCGACGACCGACTCCTCCTCGAACAGGACGCGACGGCGGTCACGAACGGCGGGGAGACGCCGCTCGAACACGCCAACGACCTGGACGTCTGGGCGGTCTCGTGGGGCGCCGAGCGGCTGGGCGGCGAACTGCTGGCCGACTACGAGCGCGGCCGGTGCGTCGGGATCCGGATCCCGGTGGAGTGACCGGGGCGGTGGAGTGAGCGCGGACGGCCCGCGGGGACGCGAGCCCGCCGACCGACGGGGCGTCAGTCCGGGTTGACGAACTTCATGCCGTCCTGCACCGACTCGCGACGCCCGAGGAGGGTGATGCGGTCGCCGAGTTCGACCACGTGGTCGGCGGTGGGTACCTCGGCGTCGTCGTGCTTGCCCTCGCTGACCAGTGCGATCAGACAGGCCGCGGGGAGCATCGGGCCGATCTCGCTGACCGGTTTGCCCGCGACCTCCTCGCTCGTGACCTCGACCTCCTGGACGTCGCCCGAGCGGCCCACGTCGGTCATCCAGTGGGTGATAGCGGGGCGTTCGATCTGGTTGTCGATGGCCCAGGCCGTGGCCATCGACGAGGAGATAGTGCGCACCCCGAGGTCCTCGAAGGCGTCGACGTTGTCGGGATCGTTCGCCCGCGCGATGACGTTCTCGACGTCGAACTTCGAGCTCGACAGCTGCGCGACCAGCAGGTTCGCGTCGTCGTCGCCGGTCGCGGCGACGACCGTCTTGGCGTTGTCCGCGCCGGCCTCCCGGAGGAGTTCGGTGTCGGTGCCGTCGCCGATGATAGCGGTGTATCCGGCGTTGCGGACCGACTCTGCGACTGACTCGTCCTGCTCGACGATGACGACGTTCTCGCCCCGGTTCTCCAGCCGTTCGGCGAGCGACCGGCCGACCCGGCCGCCGCCGACGATGATGACTCTCATGGGTATGACGTTCAGGTAGCGCGCGACGTAGCGCGCGAGGCCGCCCTCGAAGACGGCCGTCAGCAAGATCGCGAGAAAGACCGTCCCCAGGAGGACGTTCGCCTCCCGGACGAGCCCGGCCTCCTGGAACTGGACCGCGAAGAGTGTCGCGACCGACGCCGGGATGATCCCCCGCGGGCCGACCAGGCTCATGAACGTCCGCTCCTGGCGGGTGAACCGGTCGCCGGCGGTCGACAGAAACACGAGTACCGGGCGGATCACCAGCGCGATCGCGGCCACGACGACCAGCCCGCCGAGACCGACCTCGGCCAGCGCCGCGGGGTCGAGCAGCGCCGCGAGCCCGATGAAGACGAACGCCAGAACCAGCAGCGTCAGGTCGCCTTTGAACGCCTCGATCTCCGCCTCGTAGGGCACGTCGGCGTTGCCGAGCAGGAACCCCGCGGTCGCGGCCGCGGCGACGCCGGCCTCGGTCGCCTCGAAGTTCGCGGCGGCGAACGCGACTAGCGCGCCAGCGAGCACGAGCAGGCGGGCGTTGCGCGGCGCGTCGCCCGGCGAGAGGTCGACGTACCGCAGCAGGTAGTAGACGGCGCCCGCGACGACGACGCCGAACAGCAGTCCGACCCCGAGTCGGACGACGAACCCCCGGACGATGTCGTTGCCGGCCGTCTCCGGGAGGACCGTCTGGAAGAAGACGACGGCGAGGATGGCCGCGGTCACGTCGTTGACGATACCCTCGAACTCCAGGGCAGTCGCCACCCGGTCGCGCACCGGGACGATACTGAGGATCGGCGTGACGACGGTCGGCCCGGTCGCGACCAGCAGGGACCCGATCACCAGCGAGAGGTTCCAGCTCACGCCGAAGACCAGCCGCACGGCCACGGCGGTCCCGGCCAGCGCGACGACCGCGCCGACGGTGACCAGCCGCAACGCGGCCTTCGGCGCCGTCCGGATGCGTTCGACCTTCAGGTGAAAGGCGCCTTCGAAGACGATGATCGCGACGGCGAACCCGACGACCGTCGAGAGGGCGCCGCCGAACGTCTCCCGCGTGATGACCTCCAGCCCCGGCTGGCCCAGCACCAGCCCGGCGACGATGTAGAAGACGATGGCCGGCACCTGAAGACGGTCGGCCAGGATCTGGGCCAGCACCCCGACGGCGATGACACCGGCAACCAGCAGGAGCAGCGTACTCTCGGCCATTCGTCTCCGCTGTCGGTTGCCGTACATAAAAGCACATCCACTGGCCGCGCCCCCGTCCGTCGGGCCGTCTCGACCCTCCGAGCGGTCGGGGCGTCGCTCCGCGGAGAGACAAACCTCTTTGCCGTCGGCCCTGGCCGTGTGAGTGATGGCCGACGCCGACCCCGAGTCGCCGACGAGCCGCAAGACGGAGTCCGAGGAGAGCGTCCCCGAGACGGGCGAGGTCGTGCCCGGTCGGTTCTCCTCGGACGAAGTGTTCCAGCGGATCGTCGCCGACGCCGACCACGAGATCACGTCCGGCTTCCGCGAGCTGTTCTTCAGCGGCGTCGCCGGTGGGTTCGCGATCACGATCACCTTCCTGTTGTACGCCTCGCTGTCGGCGTCGACCGAGTCGCCGGTGCTGGCCGTGTTGCTCTACCCGCTCGGATTCGTCTACATCATCATCGGCGGCTACCAGCTCTACACCGAGAACACGCTGCCGCCGGTCGCGCTGACCCTTGAGCGGCTGGCCAGCCTCCCGGCGCTGGTGCGCCACTGGCTGATCGTCCTCGCGGGCAACTTCGCCGGCGGCGCCGTCGGCGCGGTCGTGCTCGCCTACGGCGGCGTCTTCGAGCCGGCCGCCGCGGAGTACGCCCTCGGACTCGCACAGAACGGCGTCGAGACGCCGGTCACCGCCCTCTTTTTCAAGGCCGCCTTCGCCGGGCTGATCGTCGCCGGCGTCGTCTGGATGGACTTCGCAGCTCGGGACACCATCTCCCGGATCGCCGTCGTCTACATGGCGTTTTTGGCGATCCCGCTGGGCAACCTCTTCCACGTCGTCGTCTCCTTCACCGAGGTGGTGTACACGATGCTGGCCGGCGACCTCGCGCTGGTCGTCGGGCTCACCGAGTTCGTGATCCCCGTCCTGCTGGGCAACACGCTGGGCGGCATCCTGCTGGTCACGGTCGTCAACTACTACCAGACCAGCGAGCGCCGCCTGGAGATCGAGCAGTTCGAGAACGTCCGACGGCTGTCGGTCCGGGAGATGCTGCTGGGCAACCTCGCCGGGCGGTCGTACGTGCCGCTGGTCGACACGCTGGAGGAGTTCGTCCGCGACCCCGACTCCTACCGGATCCTCGTCCCGATCGCGAACCCGCGGACCGAGACCCGGCTGGTCGAGTTCGCCTGTGCACTGGCGAGCACGCGCGAGAAAGGCACCGTCCACGCGCTCCACATCGTCCAGGCACCGTCGAATCGTCCGCTCGACGACGGCGACCGCACCCGGATCACCCGGGAGTCCGAGCGGCTCATGGCGGATCTGGAACAGCAGGTCGACCGCGAGGACGTGGCCTTCGAGACGTCGACCATCGTCTCCTCGCGGTCGTTCGAGGAGGTGTTCGACCGGGCGCGGCGCACCCGCCCGGACCTGGCGTTGATGGGCTGGGGACAGGGTCGCCTGTGGAACGCCGCCCGCGCCGAGCGCCCGCTGGACGAGCTGACCAACCGCCTGCCCTGTGACTTCCTCGTCGTCAAGGACCGCGGACTGGACTGCTCGCGGGTGTTGCTGCCCACCGCGGGCGGCCCGGACTCGGACCTCAGCGCCGAGGTCGCACGCGCCCTCCGGACGGACGCCGGGGCCGAGGTGTCGCTACTGCACGTCGTCGACGGCCCCGACGAACGCGAGGCGGGCCAGCGGTTCCTCGAGCGGTGGGGCGCGGCGCACGACCTGGGCGACGCGGCCGCGATCGTCGACGACTCCGGGGACATCGAGGCGGCGATCGAGGCGGCGGCCGACGACCACACGATGGTGTTGCTCGGGGCGACCGAGCGGGGGATGATCTCGCGGCTCGTCACCGACTCGCTGCATCTCGACGTGGTCAACGACGTCGACGCGTCCGTGCTGTTCGCCGAACGACCCACCGACCGGCCGCTGGTCGACCGGCTGTTCGGGAGCGGGCGACGGGACAAGAGCGGCGAAGGGTCGGACAGGTGAGGCGACGGGGCGACCGAACGGCCCCGCTCAGAAGACGACCCGTTCGAAGAACCGACGGACGAGTCCGGGCTGTGCCGACTCGTGGGAGTACACCGTTATCTCCGTGCAGGTCGGCGGCCGGGTCTGCTCGCGGTCGAACAGCGCGCCCCGGAGCCGGTGGTCGGCGCCCCGCCGGATCCTGAGGTCGGGCCGGTCGGAGCCGCCGTCGGTGGCCGGGTCGGAGGGCGTCCGGACCGGGACCGACAGCAGTTCGGCCAGCCGCTCGCGGTACTCCTCGATGGTCCGCTCGCGCTGCGCGGGGCTGTCGTCGGTCTCGGGGTAGCCGAGACACACCTCGCTGCCGTTCTGGGTCGCGATCGCTTCGGTGACGGCGACCTGGTCGGGGTCGAACGGCCCCCCGTCGCCGACGAGTTCGATCAGTTCGGGCCGGTCGTACCCCTCGTCGTGGACGAGCAACACGTCACAGGGGGCGTGGCGAACCACCCAGTCGATGGGGTCGCCGACGAGGCGCGACCGCAAGCGGAGCCGCTCGTGCTCTGCGAGGACCGTGTCGACGCGGCGGTGCTCGGCGAAGTTGACGATCGCGTGTTTCGTGTCGTGGCTGACGATCTCGCCCACGTCGACGTCGACGTCGAGGTCGACCGCGAGGTCGTCGGTCTGCTCCTCGAAGCGGACCTCCGCGGGCGATTGGGTCTCGGTCGCGGTCTCCAGGGGCGCCTGGTCGGGCACCTCCTCGAACCAGACGACGACGACCCGACCGTCGTGAGGCCGGACGACGTCGGCGGCCATCCGCAACAGTGCCGCCTCGCGCTCGCGAGACACCTCCGAGGTGAGCGCGACGAGGACCTCGTAGGTCTCGCCGGTCATGGCGTCCTCGGTCTCGGCGAGGACGTCCTCGCCGACCCGGCGGCGGACCACGTCCGTCGCCGCGCCCTCGCGCTGGACCCGCGGGCGGGCGTAGGCGGCGTACCACACGGCGCTCCCGACCGTGATGACGACCGCGCCCAGGATCGCCGTTCCTCCCATCTGCGTGATGAGCACGAGCCCACCGAGGACGCCGAACACCTGCGTCCACGGGTACAGCGGCGACTCGAAGCTGGGGTCGTAGTCGGCCTTTCCCTTGCGGAAGGCGACGATGGTGACGTTGATCAGGATGAACACGAGGATCTGGAAGGCGCTGGCGAGCTTGGCGATCTCGCGGATCGGGACGAAGGCGATCAGCGCGAGCAACACCGCGCCGGTGAGCGTGATCGAGGTCGCGGGCGTCCCGAAGCGCTCGCTGACGGCGGCCAGCGACTCGGGGACCAGGCCGTCGCGCGCCATCGCGAAGGGGTATCGCGACGAGGAGAGGATGCCGGCGTTGGCCGTCGAAACCAGGGCGAGGACGGCCGCGACGACGACCGCGCCGACGCCGAGCGTGCCGACCGTTACCCGGGCGGCGTCGGCCACGGGAACGTTCGAGTCGGCGACCACGCCCGCGTCGGTGACGCCGACCATGATCGCGACGATCAGCACGTACAACAGCGTCGTGAACCCGAGCGACCCCAGGATGCCCAGCGGGATGTTCCGGTCCGGGTTCTCGACCTCCTCGGCGATACTGGCGACCTTCGTCACGCCGGCGTAGGAGACGAACACGAGCCCGGTCGCGGCCAGCAGCCCGCCCGCGCCGTCCGTCAAGAACGGCTCGAAGTTCGCCTGCTGGACGCTCGGCGCGCTCCCGAGGACGAACCACGACAGCGCCGCGAGCATGATCGTCACGATGACGACCTGCAGGCGGCCGGTCTGTTTCGCCCCGAAGAGGTTGACGAGAATGAGCAGGGCCGCGAGCGCGAGCGCGACGGGCTTGACCGGCAGGTCGAAGGCGATCAGCAAGTAGGGGACGCCACCGACCAGGGCCAACCCGCCCTTGAACGCCAGGGAGAACCACGTCCCGACGCCGGCGATCGTTCCGAGCAGCGGCCCCATCCCGCGCTCGATGTAGATGTACGTCCCGCCGGCCTCGGGCATCGCCGTCGCCATCTCCGACTTCGAGAGGGCGGCCGGCAGCACGAGCACGCCCGCCAGCAGGTACGCGAGCACGACCGACGGCCCCGCGGTCTCCAGCGCCAGCGCCGGGAGGATGAAGATACCGCTCCCGATCATCGCGCCGATGCTGATCGCGAGTACCGTGGGGAGGCCCAGGTCGCGTTCCAGCGACTTCATCTGGCCGCGATCCCGCCCGTGCGGTCTCGTCGCCGCAGTTCGCCCGCGAGCGACGGACTCGGCGGTCCGTCGGGTCCGAACGCGGGGTGTCGACACCGGGGTCGAGAAGCGTCCCAGTCGGGACTGGTGGCGACGGTCACTGTGTTCTCGCGTGGGTCGTAGGTGGCTGTCCCGATAAGCGTACGGATCGGCGCAGGACTGACGTGACCGCCGTTGGACGCGCGGAACGCCTACGGCGAGACCGTCCAGTCGTGGCCACACTCCGGACAGGAAACCGCCAGTGTGACCGCGCTCTCGCTCCCGTGGCACCTGTCGGTGTGTTCGACGCCGGCCCTCCCGTAGTTCGGGCAGAGCGCCGTCACGGGTCGCGGCGGTTTGCTTCCGACTGAGTGCCGAGCGTGGGCGACGCCGGCGGGTTCACGACGACCGAGAGACGGCGAGGTCGTCGGCGGCTTCGACGCGATTCGTGGCGACGTCGTAGTCGAGCACACCCAGGTCATCCATCCGCGGCAGGTGGACGTGGTGAAGCGAGACGGCGACCCGTTCGGTCGCGTCTTCGCCCGGAGTCGCCGCATCCGTCTCGCGGGCGGCGACCCACTCTGCGAGGTCCGCGAGTGCGACCGGCTCCTCGCGGTCCACGAGCGCCTCGAGGACCACGCGGCGCCGCTCGACCGCCAAGAGGTCGTGGCGCTCGTCTGCGCAGAGGTCGATCACGGCTCGGTCGTCGTCCGTCGTTTGGGGTGTGGGCTGGGACATCTGTGGTCTCCGTCGGGCGTACCAGTACCGACTCCTCCCGCCCCGGTAAGGGATCGCTAGAAGTAATTAGGTCCGCCACTCCGCGGATGGGGGAGCGACGCTGTCAGGGCCACCGGCGGCGTAGTTTCGTTCGATATCGCGATACGGATCGGCTACTGATCCGTCGCGATCGGTCGGCGGCTCCGCCGGCGGAAGGTTGTAGTGGTGGCCGACCCTCGATGTGGTAATGGAATCGCACGGGCTGACAGAGAGTCTCCGGGAGACGCTCGCGGCGTTCGACGGGGGCGGGGAGCCGCGGACGACGAGCGAGGTCGCCGACCGCCTCGATCTGGGTCGGCGGAGCACGTACGACCGGCTCGACCGGCTGGTCGAGGCCGGTCACCTCCGGACGAAGAAAGTCGGGGCGAGCGCTCGCGTGTGGTGGCGGATCCCGGATCCGGTCGTCACCGAAGCCGCGGAGCCGGACTGGCCGGCGGCGGCGGAGTCGCTCGTCACCGACGTGTTTCGGACGGTCGACGTGGGCGTGCTCGTCCTCGACGCCGACTGCGAGGTGCGGTGGGTCAACGACGCCGTCGAGCGCTACTTCGGGCTCGACCGGGCGGACGCGATCGGTCGGGACGAACGGGCCCTGCTCGAGGAACGGATCGCGCCGGTCGTCGAAGACGCCGAGGCGTTCACCGACCGAGTCCGCTCGACGGACGACGAGGCCGTCGGCGAGGAGCGCTTCAAGTGTCACGTCACGCCCACCGACGGCCGCGAGGAGCGATGGCTCGAACACCGGAGTCGGCCGATCGAGTCGGGCGCCTACGCGGGCGGTCGGGTGGAGCTGTACGTGGACGTGACCGAGCGCAAGCGGGCGGAGCTGACTCGGCGCGACCGGCGCGACCAGTTCGAGTCGCTCGTCGACGCCGTCGAGGAGTACGCGATCTTCCGCCTGGACGCCGACGGCCGCGTGCAAACGTGGAACCCGGCCGCGACACGCCTGAAGGGGTACGACGCCGAGGCGATCGTCGGGGAGGAGGTCTCGACGTTCTACACCGAGGCCGACCGCGAGGCGGGGGTCCCCGAGCGGAACCTCGCGGCGGCGGCCGAGCGGGGCTGGATCGAGGACGAGGGCTGGCGCGTGCGAGCCGACGGGACGCGCTTCTGGGCGAACGTGACGCTCACGGCGATCTACGACGACGACGGCGACGTCGAGGGGTTCGCGAAGGTCACCCGCGACATGACCGAGCGCCGCGAGTTCGAGCGACGGCTCCAGCGCGAGCGAGACCTGCTCGAACGGGTCTTCGACGCCATCCCGGTCGGGGTCGCCGTCCTCGACGGAGACGGCGAGCCCGTCAGGATGAACGACCGGACCAGGCGACTGCTCGGGATCGAGCCCTCGGCCAGTCTCGAATCCGGCACCCTCCCCGCGGGCACCGTCTTCGACGAGGACGGCGAGGCGGTCCCGCCGGGCGAGCGGCCCTACGAGCGGCCGCTCCGGACGGGCGAGCCGGTCAGAGACTGGGTCGGTCGGTTCGACCTCCCGGACCACGGCGAGCGGTGGCTCTCGATCGACGCCGTCCCGCTGACCGACGACGACGGCGTCTCTCGCGTCGTCGTCTCCGCGGAGGACGTGACCCAGCTCAAGACGCAGGCCCAGCGGCTCGAACGCCGTCGAGCGGACCTGGAATCCGAGCTCGACGAGGTGCTCGAACGGATCGACGACGCGTTCTACGCGCTCGACGAACGGTGGCGGTTCACCTACGTCAACGACCGGGCCGCGGAACTCCTCGACCGCGACCGGCACGAACTCGTCGGTCGGAACGTCTGGGACGCCTTTCCGGCGGCCGTCGGGTCGACCTTCCAGACGCACTACGAGCGCGCCCGGGAGACCGGCGAGTCGGTCGCCTTCGAGGCGTACTTCGCGCCACTCGAGGCCTGGTTCGAGGTGTCGGCCCACCCCTCCGAGAGCGGCCTCTCGGTGTACTTCCGCGACGTGACCGAGCGCAAGGCCCGCGAGCGGGAGCTCGAACGCTACGAGCGGATCGTCGAGACGGTCGACGACGGCATCTACACCGTCGACGAGGACGGCCACTTCACGCAGGTCAACGAGACCTACGCGGCGATGGTCGGCAGTGACCCCGAGTCGCTGGTCGGCGACCACGTCTCGACGGTCGTCGACGAGGAGACGATGGCCGCGGCGAAGCGGCTGGAAGACGCCCTCGCGGTCGACGAGCGGGCGACGGCGACGCTGGAGGCGACGCTGACCGGCCCCGACGGCGAGGCGTGGATCGGCGAGGCGACCTTCTCGCTGATGAACGCCGACGCGGGCCCGGACGGGGTGGTCGACTCGGGCCGCGAGCGTATCGCCGTCGTCCGCGACATCACCGAGCGCAAGGAGCGCGAGCGCGAGCTCGAACAGTACGAGCGGATCGTCGAGACGGTCGACGACGGCATCTACGCGCTCGACGACGACGGGCGGTTCGTCCTCGTCAACGAGGCGTTCTGCGAGCTGCTGCGCTACGACCGCGAGGAGTTGCTGGGGCTGGAAGCGTCGGCGATCTACGACGAAGAGTACGCGCCCGTCGTCGAGGAACGGGCCGAAGCGGTCGCGGCGGACGAACGCGAGGCGGCGACCATCGAGTTCGAGCTCCACCGCGAGGACGGCACCGCCGTCCCGGTCGAGACACGCTTCGAGCCGTTCCCCTACGGCGACGGCACCGGTCGCTGTGGCGTCGTCCGGGACATCTCCGAGCGCCTCGAACGCGAGCGGGAACTCCAGCGGCGGATCCGCCAGCAAGCGGTCGTCACCGACCTGGGCCAGCGCGCCCTCGAAGAGCGCGATCTGGACGCGCTGATGGCCGAGGCGGTCGAGGAGGTCGCGACGACGCTCGGGGACGACTACTGCAAAGTGCTCGAGTTGGACGAGGACGGCGAGCAACTGCTGCTCCGCCAGGGGGTCGGGTGGGACGAGGGGCTCGTCGGCGAGGCGACCGTCTCGGCGGTCGCCGAGGGTTCCCAGGCGGCGTACACGCTCCGGTCTGGTGACCCGGTCGTCGTCGAGGACCTGCGGAGCGAGAACCGGTTCGGCGGCCCGGACCTGCTGTGCGACCACGACGTTCGCTCGGGGATCAGCGTGGTGGTCGAATCGTCGGCGGGGCCGTGGGGGATCCTCGCAACCCACGACACCGAGTCCGGGAGTGTGTCCCGGCAGGACGTGAACTTCGTCCGGTCGGTCGCGACGGTGCTGGCGACGGCGATCGACCGCAACCGCTACGAGGAACGGCTCGTCCACCAGCGCGAGCAGTTGGCGGCGCTCAACAGCCTCAACGAGGTCGTCAACGGGATCACCGACGCCGTCGTCGACCAGTCGACCCGCGAGGAGATCGAACGGACGGTGTGCGAACACCTCGCCGCGGCCGATTCCTACCGGTTCGCCTGGATCGGCGAGGTCGACACTGCCGACCGGACCGTCGAGGCGCGCGCGAAGGCCGGGACCGACGGGTACCTCGACGGGATCACGATCTCCGTCGACCCGGACGACGAGCGCAGCGGCGGCCCGACCGGCCGCGCGTTCCGCACGGGTGCGGTGCAGGTCACCCAGGACGTCCAGACCAGCGACAGCCACGACCCCTGGCGCGAGCGCGTCGACAGCTACGGCGTCCGGTCGTCGGCGGCGATCCCGATCGTCCACGAGGGGACGACCTACGGCGTCCTGAACGTCTACGCCGGCCGCCCCGACGCCTTCGAGGCCCAGGAGCGGGCCGTTCTGGCCCAGCTCGGCGAGGTCGTCGGCCACGCAATCGCCGCCGCCGAGCGCAAGCAGGCGCTGCTCTCGGACGAGGTGGTCGAACTCGAGTTCCAGATCACCGACTTCTTCGAGGTGCTCGACCTCCCCGAGCAGCCCGAGGGGCGGTTCTCGTTCGACCACGTCGTCTCCGTGGCCGACGACGAGTTCCTCGTCTACGGGACGACCTCGCCCGAGGCGGTCGGCACGCTCGGCGACCTCGTCGAACACCACCCCCACTGGACCGACGTGTCCTTCCAGGAGGCCGACGCCGAGCGCGACGGCGAACGCGGCTTCGAACTCCGGATGGTCGAACCGCCCGTCCTGTCGACGCTCGCGTCGCTCGGCGGCTCCGTCCAGGGAGCCGTCGTCGAGGACGGCGATTACCGGATGGCGCTGCACGTCTCGCCGAACACGGACGTGCGCCGCGTGATCGACGCCGTGACCGAGGCCTACCCCGAAGCGGAGATGCTCCGCCGCCAGCAAGTGACCACGGACGACGCCCGCGCACGTCCGACGCGGTCGCTGCTGGAAGGACTCACCGACCGCCAGCGGACCACGCTCGAAGCCGCGTATCACGCCGGCTTCTTCGAGTGGCCCCGCGACGCCTCCGGCGAGGACGTGGCCGAGTCGCTACAGGTCTCCCCGCCCACCTTCCACCAGCACCTCCGGAAGGCAGAGGGCAAGGTGTTCGGCGGCCTCTTCGATGGAAACGCGGACTGAACGAGGGACCGCGACAGGTCCAGCGGCGGATCGTCCGCTCCCGCCCGGCGACTCACTCCTCGCGTCGGTCCAGTGCCCTCAACACGCCCCGGACGTTCATCGCCACCTCGGCGTCGGCTTTCTCGGCGCCCCAGACCGACCGTTCGGCGTCGGCCTCGGCGACGAAGTAGTCGACGACCGCCGCGTCGTCGCCCAGTTCGGCCCGCTTCTCGGCGACGGCCTCGACCCACGAGTCGAGCACGTCGGCGTAGCGGTCGAGTTTGTCGCCCGTCGCGACCGGCCCGAAGTGGGCGTAACACAGCACCGCGGGGTCGATATCCTGCAGGGTGTCGATGTCGTCCTGGCACCCCTCGGGGTCGAAGTTCGGCGGCGGGCTCGTCGGGAAGACCTCGTCGCGGCTCGGCGCGTAGATGCCCGCCGCGTCCGCGGTGAAGACCGCGTCGTTTTCGGGGTCGTGGAAGACGACCTGATGGGGCGCGTGGCCCGGCGCGTGATGGACTTCGAGGGCGTGGTCGCCCAGGTCGATCGCGTCGCCGCCCTCGATCTCGACGATCCGTTCTTCGGGAACCGGCTCCGGTTCGGTGTAGAACTCGATCTGCTCGCCGACAGCCGACTTCGTCCCTTCCCACAGCCGCTCGGGGTCGGCGACGTGGGGCGCGCCGACCGGGTGGACGTACACCTCGGCGTTCGGGCATTCCTCGACGAGAAAGCCCGCCCCGCCCGCGTGGTCGAGGTGGACGTGCGTCAGCGCGATCACCTCGACGTCCTCGGGGTCGAGACCCGCCTCGCGAACGAGATCGAGGACACGCTCGTAGTCGGTCCCGATGCCGGTGTCGACCAGCGCGGGCCGCTCGTCGTCGATCAGGTACACCGCGCCGTACGCCTCGGTGTCGTACATCCCCGTGTCGACGAAGGAGAGGTCCGTGCAGTCGCCGACCGTCACCGCCGATACGTCGCCGATGGCCATGTTCGATAGGCGACTGCCGTGCGCAAAAGCGTTCGCGTCGGGCTGTCCAGCGATCGCGTTGAACGGCGCGGTCACGTCGGCGACGGGGATGGTCTCCTGGCCGGCGACTCGCCCGTCGCCGTGGACGACAGTCAGCTGGCGGCAAACGCTTCCGCTATCGTCGCGAGTCCGGAGATCCGGAGTTCGCCGGACGCGAAGGTCTCTGCCGCTGTCGCGAGTTCACCGATGCTAATTCGGCCGTCGGTGTCGGCGTCGAACTCGGCGGCGACACTTCCCGGTTCGTAGACTGCATCGTCCGGGATCTGGTTCGCGGCTTCGACCGTGACCGTCTCGCTCGTCGAATCCGTTAGCCCGTCGCCGTCGGTGACGGTCACGCTCGCGGCGTAGTCGCCGCTGGCTCCGTAGTCGTGTGTCACCGTCGCCGTCGTCGTCGTCCGGTCGACCGTCCCGTCGCCGTCGAAGTCCCAGGCGTACTCGACGACCGAGCCGTCGGTGTCCGTCGACGCTTCGGCCTCGAAGGTCACTGTCTCGCCGACCGTCGCGGTCGCCGGCGAGACCGACAGCGCCGCGGTCGGCGGCGTCGTCGGTTCGGGGGCAGGACCGGTCACGTTCAGCGCGTACTCGAACGTGTCCGTGAGTTGTATCCCCTCGACGACCAGCTTGTACCGCCCCGTCTCTTCGAGGGCGGTGTCGACGCCGACGCTGTTGTCGCTGTCGTACTGGAGGTCGTACTGGTCGACGGCTTCGAGGTCGCCGCTCGGCGCGACCAGTTTCAGCGTGATCGCTTCGGCGGAACCGCTCCCGGTCTGTTCGAGTACCGCGCTGACGTTCTCGCCCGCCTCACCCTCGACGGCGTAGACGTCGTGGTAGCCGTCGAGCGTCGGGAGTCCGTCGTCGGTCCCGTCGACGTCGGAGAAGTCGTCGGCGGTGGTGACCGCGCCAGTGACCCGGTCGCCGTAGGCGAGCGTCTCGTTCGTCGCCAGGCGTTCGTGGAGCCGGAGTCGATAGTCGAAGGTGTCGGTCACTTCCGCGCTCGTGACCACGAGCCGGTAGATGCCGGTCTCGTCGAGCGAGGAGTCGAGACTGATGTTCAGGTTGGGGTCGTACTCGAGGTCGTGTTGTTCGACGGCTTCGACCTCGCCGCTCGGTGCTACCAGCTTCAGCAGGATCGGCTCGGCGGGCTCGTCCGTCCCGGTGGTCTGGCGGAGCTCGGCGGTGACGTTCTCGCCGACCTCGCCCTCGAACGTGTAGATGTCGTGGTACCCCTCGAGCACGGGGATGTCGTCGCGGTCGCTCCCCGAGTACACCGAGAACGCGTCCGATTTCGTGATCGCACCGGAGACCCGGTCACCGTACGCCAGCGAATCCCCCGTCGCCAGCGAGCGGTGGAGGCGCAACTGGTAGTCGAAGGTGTCCGTGACTCGCGCGCTGGTGACCACGAGCCGGTAAGTGCCGTTTGCGTCGAGGGAAGTGTCGACACTGACGTTCTGGTAGGCATCGTACTCGAGGTCGTGCTGGTCGACCGCTTCGATCCCGCCGTCGGGCCCCACCAGTTTCAGCAGGATCGGCTCGGCGGGCTCGTCCGTCCCGGTGGTCTGGCGGAGCTCGGCGGTAACGTTGTCGCCGACCTCGCCCTCGAACGTGTAGACGTCGTGGTACCCCTCGAGCACGGGGATGTCGTCGCGGTCGCTCCCCGAGTACACCGAGAACGCGTCCGATTTCGTGATCGCACCGGAGACCCGGTCGCCGTAGGCGATCGCCTCGTTCGGTTCGAACGGACGGTGGAAGCGCAACTCGTAATCGAAGGTGTCGGTGACTCGCGCGCTGGAGACCACGAGCCGGTAAGTGCCGTTTGCGTCGAGGGAAGTGTCGACACTGACGTTCTGGTAGGCATCGTACTCGAGGTCGTGCTGGTCGACCGCTTCGATCCCGCCGTCGGGCCCCACCAGTTTCAGCAGGATCGGCTCGGCGGGCTCGTCCGTCCCGGTGGTCTGGCGAAGCTCGGCGGTGACGTTCTCGCCGACCTCGCCCTCGAACGTGTAGACGTCGTGGTACCCCTCGAGCACGGGGATGTCGTCGCGGTCACTCCCCGAGTACACCGAGAAGGCGTCCGATTTCGTGATCGCACCGGAGACCCGGTCACCGTAGGCGATCGCCTCGTTCGGTTCGAACGGGCGGTGGAAGCGCAACTCGTAATCGAAGGTTCCCGTAACCGTCCCGCCTGTGACGACCAGCCTATAGGTGCCGGTCTCGTCGAGGGAGGTGTCGACGCTGATGTTCTGGTAGGGGTCGTACTCGATGTCGAGCTGTTCGACCGTCTCGACCTCCCCACTGGGCGCGATCATCTTGAGTACGAGCCGCTCGGCCGTCTCGTCCTCGCCGACGGTCTGGCGAAGCTCGGCGGTGACGTTGTCGCCTTCGACCCCGTCGAAGGCGTAGACGTCGTGGTACCCTCGAAGCACGGGGAGGTCGTCGCCGCCGGTCCCGGCCCCGTCGGAGAAGGCGTCGGTCGCGGTGACCGCGCCATCGACTCTGTCGCCGTAGGCGACGGTATCGGCCGTCGCGAGTCGCTCACGGAGCCGGAGCCGGTAATCGAAGTTCGGGTCGTCGTTCGTCGTCCCTGCCACGAGCGTATATGTGCCAGTCTCGTCGAGAGCAGTGTCGACGCTGATGTTTTGGTAGGGGTCGTACTTGAGACGCAGCGATTCGCTCGTCTCGATCTCACCGCTCGGCGCGACCAACCACAGCTGCAGCTCCTGTACGTTCTCGTCCTCACCGACGGTCTGGCGGAGCGCGGCGGTGACGTTGTCTCCGCTCTCCCCGTAGAACGTGTAGTTGTCGTGGTATCCGAACCGGTCGACGTACCAGTCACCGGTAGTGAGCGTCCCGGTCACGTCCATCCGGTAGTCCGCCGTTTCGGCGCTACTCGCGTCCGCGGCACCCGCTGCCCCCACGACGACGCCGCCGACCGCGCTGGTGAACACGAGCAACACGACGAGAACACTAACAGAATCGCTTCGTCCCGGACACAATCCCGTCACGGATGGATCACTACCGGACAAAAGATCAAGTATCGGTAGTAAAGCTGGCGGTCACTTTACCCGATACCGCTGCAGGCGGCGATTGCGTGGCACCTACTCCGCCGCGGCGTCCAAAATTGCCCCGCGGTTGTCGACGTACGTCGAGTAGTGGGCGCCGTCGCCGAGATAGAGGTCCGCCCCGGGGAGCAGGTCGCCGAACGCCCGCGCCAGGTCGGGACCGACCGTCGCGTCGCTCCGCCCGTGCCAGAGGGCCACGTCGTGGGGACAGTCGCGAGCGTCGAACCCCCAATCGTTCCCGACCAGCGGGAGGTCGTGGGCCGGCCCGCGGGAGCCGTTGCGGAACGCCTCGGCGCCGTCGGCGAACAGCGTCTCGCCCGCCGGCCCGTCGAATATCGCCCGGTCCTCGGGCGGCGACCCGACTTTCAGCGCCGTGCGGAACTGCGGCCAGGCGTTGTCCGCCAGCCACGCCGACGACGCGAACGCCGCCTGGGAGAACCCCGGGACGAACCGCGTCGCAGACAGCACCGCCTCGTTGAACGGGTTCGCGTGGTCACGCGTCTCCGGCGGCGTCACCGTGCTCACCAGCGAGACGCCGCGCACGCGCTCCGGCACGGCGTGGGCACAGGCCATCGCGTGGGGGCCGCCCCCCGAAAACCCAGTCACCCCGAAGCGGTCGACGCCCAGCGAATCGGCCAGCGCGGTCACGTCCGCCGGCCAATCGAGCAGTCGCCGGTCGCGATGGAACGACGACGCGCCGAAGCCCGGGCGGTCGGGTGCGATCAGGCGGACGTCGCGTTCGCGGGCCTCGTCGTCACACAGCGACCACATCAGTCGCGACCCGATGACGCCGTGGAAGGCGAACACGGGCGTCCCCTCGGGGTCGCCGTACTCGGCGTACGACAGCGTTCGGCCGTCCGGCAACTCGATCGTCGACGGCTCGGTCATGTGTCTGTGCCTACGGCTCTGCGTACAAACGGGTATCGTTCCGATGTGTATCGGTTCCTCATGCGATCCCTCTGATCGCGACTGCCACGACCGCCAACTCCACGACCGCCAACTCCACGACCGCCAACTCTACGACCGCCAACTCCACGACCGCCAACTCCACGACCGCCAACTCCACGACCGCCAACTCCACGACCGCCAACTCCACGACCGCGAACAGCGTGAAAGCCCCGACGCGTTCGACTCGGGCGCCTCGCTGCGCGCTTCGCTCACTGCGTTCGCTGCAGTGCTTGCGTCGTCGGCCGTCGTCGAACGCGTCGCCCCTTTCATTCCCACCCGTGTCGGCTGACCGGTCGGTCTGTGCGGGCGGGAATGAAAGGGGCCGCCGTCTCGGCGAACCCAGACGACGTAAGCACCGCAGGCGAACGGAGTGAGCCGAGGAGCGCAGCGAGTCCCGGGAGCCGAGACGGCGGGGGCTTTCACGCTGTTCTGCGGTCCAGTTCGAGCGGCGGTCGCGTTCACCGTTGTTCCGTTCTCACCGCTCCACACCGAGACCGATCCACATCGGACCGACACGCCTACTTCCCTCCATCGAGAAGCGCCGACCATGTTAAGCAGGCAGTTCGTTCGGGAGAACCCCGAACGGGTCCGCGACGCCATCGAGCGCAAGGGCGTCACGGGCGTCGACTTGGACGATATCCTCGAGATGGACGAGGAGTGGCGCGAACTGAAGGCCCACGGCGACAGCCTCCGCCACGAGCGCAACGAGGTCTCCAGTCGGATCGGCGAGCTGAAACAGGAAGGGAGAGACGAAGAGGCCCAGGAGGCCATCGAGCGCTCCCAGGAACTCAAAGACGAGCTTCAGGACGTCGAGGACCGCGCGGACGAACTCCAGACGGAACTAGAGGAGCGCCTCCTGACGATCCCGAACGTCCCCCACGAGTCGGTCCCCACGGGCGAGGACGAGAGCGACAACGTCGAGCGCTACCGCGAGGGCTTCGACGACCTGCGGGTCGACCCCGACGACGTGACTCCACACTACGACCTGGGCGAGGAGCTCGATATCTTGGACTTCGAGCGCGGCGCGAAAGTGTCGGGCGGGGGCTTCCAGTTCGTCAAGGGCGACGGCGCCAAACTCGAACGGGCGCTGATCCAGTTCTTCCTCGACGTCCACGAGGAACAGGACTACGTCGAGGTGTCCCCGCCGATCCCGGTCAACTCCGCGTCGATGCGCGGGACCGGCCAGCTCCCCAAATTCGCCGAGGACGCCTACCGCGTGGAGGCCCGCCAGGACGACGACTACGACGACGACGACCTGTGGCTGCTCCCCACTGCGGAGGTGCCGGTCACCAACATGTACCGCGACGAGATCCTGCTCGACGACGACCTCCCCCTGAAACACCAGGCGTTCTCGCCCAATTTCCGCCGTGAAGCTGGCGAACACGGCACCGAGACCCGCGGGTACGTCCGCGTCCACCAGTTCAACAAGGTCGAACTCGTCAACTTCGTCCGCCCCGAGGAGAGCTACGACCGGCTGGAGGACCTCCTGAGCGAAGCCGAGGAGGTGCTCCAGCGACTCGGGCTGCCCTACCGCGTACTGGACATGTGCACCGGCGACATGGGGTTCACCCAGGCCAAGAAGTACGACATCGAGGTGTGGGCGCCCGGCGACGACATGGACGAGGGTCCCGACGTGGGCGGTCGTTGGCTGGAGGTCTCGTCGGTCTCGAACTTCGAGGACTTCCAGGCCCGGCGGGCCGGGCTCCGATACCGACCGGAACGGCACGAATCGGCCGAGTACCTCCACACCCTCAACGGGTCGGGGGTCGCCGTGCCGCGCGTGATGGTCGCGATCATGGAGTACTACCAGAACGACGACGGCACCGTCACCGTCCCCGAACCGCTACGGCCGTACATGAACGGCCAGGCGGTCATCGACGGTCACGAACCCGTCGGCGAGAGCGCCGTCGGCGCCGGCGAGAAGGAGTGAGCGCGCTCGGTCGGACCGCTCCGCGGCGCGTCCGCGGGAGTCGACGGCTCGCTATGCCGCGGTGTCGAGCAGTTCCGACAGGATGTTCGCCTCGCTCTTCCGGAGGTGGGCGTGGACCGTCGACGGGGCGATCCCGAGCGCATCGGCGACCTCCTCGGCGGTACTCTCGCGCGGCCAGGCGAAGTAACCGGCCCGGTAGGCGGCTTCGAGGACCTCCCGCTGGCGGGCGGTCAGCTCGTCGAGGACGCCGCCGGGCCGGCCGACGGTCACGGGCTCGCGGTTCCGTTCGCGGGTGGCGAGCGGGTCCGCCTCCGGGAACGCCGCGACGACCCGGTCGACGATCCGGCGGATGTCGGCGTCGATCGGGGCTTCGACGACGAACCGTGTCTCCGTCGGCGTGACGGTGGCCGTCCGAACGGCGGCGCCGGCGTCGGTGACGACGTCGAGGAGCGACGACGCGGAGACGCCCACCTCGAACCGCGCCGACCGGTCGCCGCCGGTGATCGCCCGCACGGTCTCGACGCGGGGGTTCTGGCCGACGGCGTTCGCCACCTCGGTCGGGGCCAGCCTCTCGGTCGACAGGTAAAGGACCCATCCCTCGCCGCCCGGAACGTACCCGTCGAGCGACAGCGTGCAGTCCAGCTCGGACCCGACCGAGAGGAGCGGCGACTCGCCGCGCGCCGCCTCGAACTCGAGTTCGACGACGGAGTCCGCGAACAGCAGCTTCTGGGTCCGTGCGGCGTGCAACACGATCCCGACGAGCCGACCGAGCACCTCCAGACCGGTCCGCTCGCGGGGTTCGAACGCGTCCGGCCGCTCCGTCCCGAGCACGAGACAGCCGTAGACGGTTCCGTCGTGGTCGAGCGGGACGGCGGCGACCGACCCGATCCCGCCGTCCACCGCGGTTTCGTCCCACCGCCACGCGGCTCCGTCCCGTCGCCTCGTCACCGCGAGTTCGCCGGTGTGCACCGCCCGCCTCACGACGTCACGGTCCTCACCGTCGGCCGGCCCGTCGGTCCGGATCGTCTCGAGGCCGCCGTCGACACCGTCGGCGGCGACGCGTGCGAGCCGGTCCGTGCCCCGGTCGAATCGGCCGACCCAGGCGAACCGGTAGAACTCCGACGCCACGACCTGCTCGCAGAGGACCCGCGTGACCGCCTCCCAGCTGCCCGTCCGGATCGCCTCCCGGGCGGTCTCGAACAGGAGCGCGTTGATGCGGTTCAGCGTCGCCAGTTCGTCACGCTGGCGTCGCAGCGTCCGCTCGCGCTCGCGCCGCTCCGAGATGTCGCGCGCGACGCCGCACCTGAACGAACGGCCGGTCTCCGGGTCCTCGAAGGTCGTCCCACTGAACTCGTGGGGGACGCGCTCCCCGTCGGCGGTGAGGATGTCCACCTCGACGCGGCGGTCCTCGATGCTCTCGATCGCTTCCCGCAACCCCGGGACGTACTCGTGTTGGTCCTCCGGGATGAACTCCATGGGGTCCATGGCCGCGATCTCCTCGTGACTGTACCCCGTCGTCTCGGCGAGTCGCTCGTTCCAGAACCAGAAGCTGCTGTCCTCGGCGATGACGTAGACGACGTCGTCGATAGTGTTCAGGACCGTCCGCGCCAGCCGGGCCGACGTGCCCCGCGGGAGCGTCTCGGCGTCGTGCTCGTCCGCCGCTTCGGGGTCCCGTCCGGAGAGCCACCAGACGACTGCGTCGGTCCCCGCCGGCGAGGAGAGCGACAGCTCGACGGGCACTCTCCCCGCACCAACCATCGACACCTCGCCCCGCCAGCGGCCGCCGGTCCGGGCCGCGTCGAGCGCCGCCCGCATCCGCTCGGAGGCCCCCGGCTCGAACAGCGACTCCCACGGACTGTCCCGCAACTTCTCGCGACTCCGGCCGACGATCCCGGCGAACGTCGGGGAGACGTACGCCAGCGCCTCCTCTTCCTGGACTCCCACCCCTCCCGGCACGGCCCGAACCACGCTCTCCCATCCGACCGATACCTGTCCCGTATCACCCATTATCGGGGTGATTTATCGATGCCGATATAAATATCTCCCGGCGACAGGTCGCACCGCGATCAGTCGGTGTACGTCTCGATCCGGTCGATCCCGGCGTCGTCCAGCGAGAAGACGTCGACGAAGCCGGTGATCACCGAGCCGTCGGCGGCGAGCAGTCGTCCCTGAACGGCGATGCTCCCACCGGCCTCGCCGTCCCGACTCTCCGTGTCTTCCCGGACCGCGAACACCGCCTCGACCCGGTGGTCGGTGTCCGTCTGCGGTCGCTCCTCGCGCACGAACTCGACGAAGCGCTCGCGCCCCTCCAGCCGCATATCCGGCCGGTCGTGAACGAATTCGGGAGCGAGCAGGGCCGTGAGCGCGTCGTACTCGCCCTGGTCGAGCGCCCGGTAGTACGCCCGCGCTCGCTCGGCGCCGTCGGTCATACCTCCGCTTGACGGCCTCGCGGCAAGAGCGCGGCGGTCCGAGCACCTCGGCCGCCGACGGCAGACTACCGACCGGGGATGTCCCAGTTCGCCCGCTCGTCTTCCTCCTCGTCCTCGTCGTCGACCTCGGTCGGGTCGGCCAGGTCGAGCTCCTCGACGTCCGAATCACTGCCCTCGTCCGGTTCGTCGCCGCCGGACCCGTCTTCGTCGGTCTCGGTCGCCGCCGCCGCGGCGTCGGCGTCGGTGTCCGACCCCTCGCGGGACACGGGCGCGGCGTCCGGTTCGGTCGTCGCGTCGGCTGCTCCGTCCGGTCGGTCGGGCTCACCGCCTGCCCCGTCGCCTTCGTCGGCGGCCGCGTCCACGGCGTCGAGGTCCATCTCCAGGTCGCCCTCGACGGTGTCGCCCTCGACGTTCGATCCCTCCGCCGCGCTCTCGCCGTCCCCGTCGTCGGCCGCGTCGACGGCGTCGAGGTCCATCTCCAGATCACCCTCGACTGTGTCCGGTTCGTCGGCCGGTTCGTAGTCGTCGGTCTCGCCGTCGACGGCGGCGTCCAGATCGGCGTCGTCGACGGCCAGCCCGGTGTCGACGTCGCCGGCGTCGTCGGCCCGCCAGTCGTAGCCCTCCTCCTCGTCGGGGTCGACGACGACGGAGTCGCCAAGTTCGATCTCGTCGGCGGTCAGCCGGAAGGCGTCGGGCTCGGGGGGCTCCGAGAGGTCGGTCGCGGCGTCGAGCAGCCGTTGAGCGTCCTCGCGGTACTGCCTGCCCTGCTTGCCGCGGCCGCTGGCGAGGGCGTCCGCCGAGTCGGCCAGCCAGCTGGCCGCGTGGGCGAGCGTGTCGGCTTTCTCCTCCGTGCGGTCGACCACCGTCTCGAAGTCCGCGGTCTCGGCGAAGCGCACGGCCGTGTCGAAGTGGTCGGCCGCGGCGGAGAAGTCGGGCTCTGCGTCCCGAAACCCGTTGCGTGCGTCCATCCACTCGCGGTCCTCGTATGCGGCCATCGCCGTGCGGAAGATCTCGCGGCCCTCCCCGTAGTGGCCGTGCCCGACGCGGTAGCGCTCCAGCGCGGTGTCGTCGCCGCCGATGTCGCCGACGGCCGCCTTGACCGGCGCCACGTCGAGCGGCGTCTCCAAGTCCTCGGCCGCCCGGGCGTACTGGACGGTGCCGCGGTGGTCGACGACGAAGACGGCCCGTCGGACGAGGGCCTCGCCGACCTCGTTTTCGGTCCTCACGCCGTAGGCGTCGGCGGCCTCGCCCTCGCGGTCGCTCAACAGCGGGACGTGCAGCCCGTAGCGCTCGGCGAAGGCCTCGTGGCTGTAGGTGCTGTCCGGTGAGACCCCGAACACCGACACGTCTTTCTGCATCGTGAACAGATCCAGATCTCCCAGGTCGGACTCCTGCATCGTGCAGGCCGGATTGAAATCGGCCGGATAGAACGCGAGGACGACGATCCCCTCGCCCAGATAGTCGTCGAGGTCCACGCGCCGGCGCTCGCCGTCGACGTACCCCGGCAGGTCGACCGCTGGCGCCGCCGCACCCTCCGATAGCATTGTAACATACAACTGACCTATCGTATTTAGACCTTCCCAGCGTTTTCACGCGCTGTATACGCCGATCGGTTCCCCGCCGGGACGGATCCGCTCCGAGCGGCTTTTGCCATCGCGGGGAGTAGCCGCTCCCGTGGAGCTACACGTCCGCTACGAGGGCGACGACGACCCCGAGAAGTGCTCGGCTCGCCGGCTGGCGCAGTTCGACGACGCCGAGTTACACCGCTCGACGCGGGCGACGCCCCCCGGAATCGTCCTCAACCCCTTCGCCGACCGGGCGCTCTCGCCCGCCGACCGCGAGGGAACGGGGAACCGCCGCGACCGCCTCGTCGCCCTCGACTGCTCGTGGGAGACCGCCGAACGCGAGGCGTTCGACCTGGAGGGAGTTCATCGCTCGCTGCCCTTCCTCGTCGCCGGCAACCCGGTCAACTACGGGACGGCCTTCCAGCTGAACACCGTCGAAGCCTTCGCCGGCGCGCTCTGTATCCTCGGCGAACGCGAGCAGGCCGAAGAGATCCTCGGCCGGTTCTCGTGGGGGCACACCTTCCTCGAACTCAACGAGGAACCGCTGGGCCGGTACGCGGCGTGTGCCGACTCGGCCGACGTGCTCGCCGTGCAGGACGACTACCTCGCCGAGGAGGGCGAGTAACGGCTCCGTCGCCGTCGTACGACGGTACGCTCCAGCCACCTTCCGGTCTCGGTGTGGCCACTCGTATAGACCGATTGCAGCGTCAGATCGCGGCGAACGTTCGTAGCGGCGATCAACCCGATTCTCACCCCCGAATCCGGTCGACATCTACGTAGCTCGAGACCGCGGCGATCGTGAGTCCGATAAACAGTGGTCCGAAAGGAGAACGATATCTCCAGTCCCAGTCTACAAACGTCGCTGCGATGAGCGCCAGCATTGCAAGGGCCGGAACGAGCCACGTCATCATCATACCCCGATCGTACCGTCTGACCAAAACCACGGCTCCCAGAAACGCACCAACCATTACGGGGACCAGTAGCAGGACATTCAGGAGATTGTGTATCACCGAAAATCGGGGTACCACGGGGAGAAAAAAAACGGCCACTTTCAGAAGGCCCATAAACAGGACGTGGATTGGGTGTGCGATCAAGAATCCGAGAACACTATCAGCAGAGGTGGCTTCGTAAGATTGCCTCAACAGGCCGCTGTCGAGGACGATCACGCCCTGTTGCCAGACATCGAGTAGTTGTGTGGAAAATTCGCCACGTGAACTCAGTGAGACATACGCCCAGACCGTTGCAATGGCACCTGCAACTTCCGGAATCCGAATTTCGAGGTCCCACCAGTTCTGTGCGTAGACCGCGAACCAGCAGAGCCAAATCACCGCGATCAGGAGACCAACCGGCCTCGTGAAGGCGATTACGATCGCGGCCACAGCGACCGCGCCCCTGTGATAGATCCGCACCTGACTGCTCGTTCGAACCCAGACCACGACCCAGATACCAGCAACGAGCGCGGCAATGAACGTCGCGTCCGTGAGGATCCAAGAGACCCACTTGAACGTCGGCCAGTGTATCGCGAGCACGAGGCCACCGAAGATACCCCACGGACTCCCAAATTCTCGACGGCAGGCATCAGCGAACAGAACAGTTCCAAGCGCGGAAATGAGAATCTGATATGCGACGAACCCGAGGGTTCCGAGACCAAGTCCATCGATAAGCCAGCACATCGGAATCGTTGCTCCTGCGTATTCGAGGCCGGCAATGAGGTCGATACCGACAATTCCAGCCGGGTTGTGCAGCCAAAACTCACAGGAGGCCATAAAATTCGAAGTGTCAACCCCCGTGTGTATCCCCGTGTAGATAACCCAACTAATTCGTGCCGCCAACGCGACGGTAAACACCAGTATATACTTGCAAATCCGACGCATGGGGCCTTCTGTTCTCTCGAATGGTAAAGAGGTATATGTCTCTGCGGCACCGAAGGTGCTGCCGCTCGGCGACATCGTGCCGAAACCATGACCGTCCCGGGAGCCTATTCAGTCCGACGCGGCGATCGGTCCGAGTACCGGCAGCCCGTAGCGTTCGCCCTGGTAGGCCCTGAGGATCAGCAACAGCCAGACGGCGAACAGTCCCAGGCCGACGACGGCGTTCAGCGGCAACACCAGGACCGCAAAGATGTCGCCGACGAACGGTATCACCGTGAGGATCCCCATGACGACGCCGATCGCGACCCAGGTGGCGACGGCGACCGCGCCGAAGCCGATGCTCTGGAGCGAGTGAAAGCGGACGAAGTCGTCCTCGTCGCCCTCGAGCAGCAGCATGACGATACCCGTCAGCGGCGCGAACAGGTACGCGATCGCCGCCGCGACGTTGGGCTCCAGGTCCGTCCCGCCCGCGGCCGGCCCGGTCATCTCGGTGTTCGGTTCGTTCGCGGCCGGCCCGGCAGAGTGGCCACTCGCCTGCCCGCCGGCTTGCCCACCCGTCTGGACACTGCTGTGGCCGCCCGTCGACTGCCCACTCGTCGACTGCCCCTCGATGGCCTCCCCGGTCTCGTCGGAGCCGTTCGCTTCGGTGGACTCGTCACTCGTCATCGTCCCACCTCTGTACCAGGTAGGACTCGTCGTTCCCCGCTTCCCCCGGCCGGTGGTTCCCAACCATGTCAACATTGGCGAATGGATCGGTTGTAATACTTTTCATCGAAAGAGTACATTCGGCACCTCTCTCGGCGTCCGCCCGGCTCGGGCGACGGTCTCGGCGGCGTTACCGGACGCCGACGGCCGAGGCGGGGGTCACCTCCGCCAGCGCGACGACCAGCGGCGCGGCGTAGTCGATGGCGGGTTCGTTCGAGGCGTAGGAGGCCGTCTCGTCGAGGTAGCACTTGGCCGGCGGCGGGTCCTCGGTCTCGATCAACTCGTCGAGTGCCGGGTCACCGCCCTCGGCGTTCGGGCCGCCGACGAGGTTCCCCGGGACGTCGACGCCGGTGCTCTCGACGGTCCGGCTGTGGGGGTTCTCCGGGGCGGCCTCGCCCGAGCCCGTGACGTACGAGCGGCCCGTCGGTGCCCGCCCGAGAACGTAGTGGACCTGGTCGAGCGCGGCGTCGACGTACGCCTCGCGAGCCTCGACGTCGTTCGCAAGCAGGAGCGTACAGCCCTGCGCGACCGCCAGCTTCGCCGACGCCCAGTAGTACTGGTCGGTCGACAGCGCGACGCGGTACCCCTCCGACCGAACGTGTTCGACCAGTCGATCGGCCTCGGCGACGAGGCGCTCGCCGACCGCCGACCGACGGTCCGGGTCGGCCGCCTCGGCCGTGTAGTAGGCCCAGTGGCCCAGCAGGAGGGTGTTCACCCACGAGACCGCCGGCGGCGTCGCCTCGAACTGCGGGGCGACCTGGGTCTCGAGATAGTCGGCGAAGCGGGACTCGTCGGTCGTCTTCAGCAGTTCCGCGGCGGCCCAGAACCGTTCCGTGCGGTCGGTCTCCTTGGCGTACCCGCCGGAACCGTCGTTCTGACCGTCGTCGCGGCGGAATATCGGGTCGGGGTTCGATTCGAGAAAGGCGAAGGCGTCGCGAGCGTTCGCGAGCAGCCGGTCGGCGAAGTCGGCGTCGAACTCGCGGTAGACGCGGGCCGCCATCGCCATCACGCCGGCGACCATCCCGGTCCCGTACGTCGAGAGCCCGAAGACGTACCGCGGCTGGGTGTCCTCGGTCGGTCGGGTGTCCATCGCCGGCCAGCTTTGCCCGGCGACCTTGTGGTAAGCGGCGCCGTCCGGCCGCTGCATCCGCTCTAACCACTCGAGTTCGAACTTCGCCTCGGCGAGCAGGTCCGGCAGTCCGGCCTCGCGGTCGGCCGTCGAGACGCCCTCGGGCAGCGCCAGTTGCTCCGACTGGAAGGTGTCGGGATTGCGTTCGTAGGCCAGCAGCAACTGCGCGACCGTCACCGCCCCCGGCGTCACGTACTTGCCGTAGTCGCCGGCGTCGTACCACCCGCCACGGGCGTCGATCCGGTCGCCCTCGTCGTGAAACTCGTCGGCGAAGTACGTGCGGGCCTCACGGTCCTGGGGGTGACCCGGCCCGTATTCGAGCCCGGTCACGGAGTCGTCGATCCGGGTGTTGGCCCGTCGGAGCGTGTAGCGCCGGCAGATCTCCGCCAGGGTCCGGCCGTAGACGCTCGCGCCGACGTCGAACTCGTGGGAGGCGACGGCGCCGTCGCCGACGGTGAGCCGGTAGGTTCCGGGTTCGGTCACGCCGTCGAAAGCGGCGTGGCGAACCGTGTCGCCGGAGGCGTCGTCGTCGGTCGGTTCGGAGAGGTCACCGCTGGCCACCGTCTCCCCGCTCTCGGCGTCGACGACCGAGAAGGTCGCCGCGTCAGCGCGCACGACGGCGGTTTTGGCGTCGCCAGGTCGATACCCGACCTGGTCGACGAGGACCGCTCCGCCCGGCCCGCCCGGGTCGACACCGCTCTCGGCCGCCTCCGTCGCCGCGGCGTCGGTCGCCGGCCCGTCGCCGCCCCCGTCGCCACCACTCGGCGGTTCGGTCGACGTCGCACCCTCGTCGCCGTCGGCGGCGGCGCCGCCGTCACCGGGCGCCGCCGTCGACCCACTGCCGCTCGGACAGCCTGCGACCGCCGTCACACCCGATACGCCCGCGGCGAGCAGCGCCCGCCGCGAAACCCACCGTTCGCTATCGTCTGCCATGACGGACGTACCGTTGTCGAACTGTCTACAAAAAAGTTCCCTCGAAGCTGAAATAATGTTTCGGTAGGATGAGCGGCGGTGGGGCCGTTCCCTCGTCCGGGTCGCTGGCGGGACCGGGGCGAGTGGGGAGCCGAGCGTCCAGGGTAACGCTTTACTCGGGTGGGGAGCACCAGTGGGCATGGAGACGAAACGACTCCGCGAGGCGCTGGAGCGCGCGGGCCTGACGGAGTACCAGGCGGCCGTCTACCTGGGGTTGCTCGACCGGGGGACGTCGCCGGTCGTCGACGTGGCCGAGCGGGCCGGCGTCCCCACATCACAGGTGTACGACGTAGTGCGGACGCTGGAGGACCGCGGGTTCGTCGAGACGATCGAACGGGACCGTCTGCACGCTCGCGCCGACGAACCCGGTGACGTGCTCGACGAGCTGCGCTCGACGGGGCAGTTGCTGGCGACGGCCGCCGACGAGATCGAGGACCGCTGGGAGCGGCCGGACCCCAGCGAACACCGCGTCAGCGTCGTCAAGCGTCGCCGGACCGTCGTCGAGAACGCCCGCGCCGCTATCGAGGACGCCGAGGTCTCCGTCGAGTTCGGTGGGAGCGCCGCGCAGTTCGCCGAGCTCCGTCCCGCGCTGGCGGCCGCCGCCGAGCGCGGCGTCGTCGTCCACGCCTCGGTCAACGGCCCCGTCGCCGACACCGACGTGTCCGCAGAGCGCCTCGCGAACAGCCCCATCACCGAAGTGCGCCACTCCCACTCGCCCGGCTCCTTCCTCACCGTCGTCGACCGCCGGCAGGGCTTCCTCTCACCGAACGTCCACGCCGACGAGGAGTACGGCGTCCAGGTCGGCGACGACCTGCTCACCTTCCTCTTTCACTGGTCGTTTCTCACTTGCGGGTGGGTCCCGGCCGACCGGGTCCACGTCGCCGACCCCGACGAGACCGCCTACATCAGCATCGAGGAGTTCGTCCGCAACGCCGCCGTCTGCTGGAGCGAGGGCGCCACCGTCGCAGTCGCCGTCCGCGGCCGCGACACCGACACCGGCGACCCCGTCGAGATCCGCGGCGACCTGGTCGACGTCCGCTTGGGCCCCGACAACGGCGCCGTCACCGACCCGACCTACGACCAGCTCGGCGGAACCGTCTCGATCGTCGTCGCGACCGACGACGGCGAGGTCGCAGTCGGCGGCTGGGGCGCCGTCACCGAGGACGTGGAGGCCGAGGTCGTCCGCGTCGAAGGCGTCACGGAGTAGCAACCGGAGCGGGCCGGCGCCGCCGGCCGTCTCGGCGGTTTCCGCCCTCACTCCCGCGACCAGCGCAGCCCGACCGGATCCTCGGGCACGGCCAGCGGGCTCGCAGGCACGTCCGCGTGCGGCTCTGGACTGTGGTAGGCGCTCGGCGCGATATCGTTCGGACCGTCGGGGTAGAACACCGAGGCGACGGCGTGGAGGTGCTCGCGCCCGACGCCGAGTTCGTACTGGCCGCCGCCGTACAGCGTGATATCGCGTTCCAGACAGTACTCGATCGTGTCGAGCAGGTCGGAGACGGTGCCAAAGCGCGAGGGCTTGATGTTCAGCCACTCCGGCTCGATCGGCAGGTTCTCGACGCTCTCGACGTCGACGACCGGGTAGTCCCAGGAGAGTCGGTCGGCGACGCCGTCGAGGATCTCTTCGGTCTCGTCGGTGAACTTCGCGTCCTCCAGCACGGCGTCGGGGAACGCCTCGGCCACCTGGCGGTAGCGTTCGGGGTCGGCGTCGGTGTCGACCTCGGTGCCCTCGTAGTAACTCTTCAGGTCGAGGATGCGCACGCTGTCGGTCGCGGCGAGGTCGTCCATCAGCGCCGCGGTCCACTCGTCGGTGGGATCGAGCTTGAACTCCATCGCGGGGTCGATATCGAGCCACTCGTGGATCCGCTCGGCGGAGGGGTCGTCCTCGGTGTCGAGGCGCGTCGAGACGACGAACCGAAGGGGGTCGTAGCTCCGGCCGAGCGCGTCGGCGAACGTCGTCTCGGCCTGTCGGAGCGCGAGATCCAGTGCCGCGCTCTCGACGGCCCATCGGCGGTACTGCCGGGCGGTCTCCTGTTCGGGCGGCTCGGGGAACAGCTCGACGTCGTCCAGCGCCGTCGAGAACTCGTCGAAGGCGTACTCACCGGCGAACTCCCAGTCGAGGGCGCCGCCCTCGTGGGCCTCGCGCAGCCGGTCGTGGTCCTCGGTGTCGTAGGCGACGTCCTCGCCGCGGCCCACTTTCCCGTCGGGGCCGTGCAGTTCGACGACGGTCGTCACGCGCGTGAACCCGGCGGAGGTGTCCATCTCGTGGCGGTCCAGGTCGAATCCCTCGACCGCGAGGGGGAGATCCGCTATCTCGTCGTACAGGTCGCTCATACCGGTCACTTCGGCGGGGAGCCGGATAACGCTGGTTCAACCGGCAGGCGAGCGTCGCCGACGCGGAGAGAGCGCGACGGGCGCTTCGCGCTGGCCGACTCGGAGAGGCAACGCTTAAACGCGGTGACGCGGAAAGGCGGGTATGCCCAAGTTCGAACCCGCGGAACGACGCGAGCTCGAGAAGCAGATCTGCATGCGCTGCAACGCCCGCAACTCCGTCGAGGCCGAGAGCTGCCGGAAGTGCGGCTACAAGAAGCTCCGCCGCAAGAGCAAAGAGCGCCGCAACGCCTAAGCCGGTCTTTTCTCTGCCGCTCTCTTTCGTCTGCCGTCACAGCGACGCCACCGTTTCGGGTGGAACACCCGCTCGCACTCACCGAGCGCCCGCGCGGTCGCTCGTCGAGCGGGCGCGCTCACTCGTCGGGGTACTTCGGCTCGCGGCGTTCGGCGCGTTCGAGCGCTCGCTCGACGACGCTCCGCACGTCACCCTCGAAGACGCCGCCGTGGCCGCTGTACATGTGTTCGACGCTCCCGGAGAGTCGCTCGAGCAAGTCCGCGATCGATTCGACGAGCCGCTCGCGGGACTGGCCGGCCATGTCGGTCCGACCGAAGCTACCGTCGTCGAAGGCGCCGTCGTCGTGGACGACCACGTCGCCCGAGAAGAGCGACGCGTCGGAGACCAGCGAGACGTGGTCGTCGGCGTGGCCCGGCGTGTAGACGACGTCGCAGGTCTCGTCGCCGACGGTGACGGTATCGCCATCGGCGAGTTCGTGCGTCCGGCGCGGGTGGTCGGCGTAGGCGTACACCTCGGCGTCGAAGGCGTCGAGGACGGCGTCCAGTTGCGAGACGTGGTCGCCGTGCTGGTGGGTGAGTACGACGCGGTCGAGGTCGTCGGTGTGCTCTGCGATCACGTCGACGACGCCCGTCATCGCGCCCGCGTCGACCAGCGTCGGCGACTCGCCGAGCGCGAGATAGGCGTTGCTCGTGAACGTCTCGGCGTCGGCGGTGACGTTGACGACTTCCATAGCCGTGTGCTCGGGCGCCCTGGGCTTCAGTCTGGTGACCCAGCAACTTCCGTAGTCTGCGATTCGGGGTCCGGTGACTGCGACCGCTCGACCGACCACGACTGCGACCGCTCGACCGACCACGACTGCGACCGCTCGACCGACCACGACTGCGACCGCTCGACCGACCACGACTGCAAACAGCGTGAAAGCCCCCGCGTGCTCCGCTCGCGCGCCTCGCTGCGTGCCTCGCTCACTCCGTTCGCTGCGGTGCTTACGTCGTCGTGCTTCCCGGAGCACGCGGCCCCTTTCATTCCCACCCGTGTCGGCTGATCGGCCAGTCTGTGCGGGCGGGAACGAAAGGGGCGAGGCTTTCACGCTGTTCTGCGGTCTGGATCTCGCTGCAGTCGCGGTACTGGTGACCGTTCGAGGGGATTTCACGCAGTTCGTAGCTGCGGTCACGGTGCTGTCGTTCGTCGTCACGACCTCGCTCCCACGGACTCCGGAGAGAGTTTCGATCACCCACAGAATCAAGCGGACGCCACGTGCAACCGAGACTCATGGGTCCCGAGTACGACTTCGACCTCGACGAGGAGCCCCGCACCCTCGACATCACGGATCTGGACCGCATCGAGCGGTACAAGGAGGCGGGCTACGGCGGGAGTGTCGCCGACGCGCTGTACAACGTCGGCGTCCGGCGGTTCGTCTTCGACCAGGACTTCTTCGGCGTCGAGCGTGGCCAGACCCTGGCCGGTCGGGCGCTTCCAGTGAAACTACACACCTACCCCAAGACCGACGAAGTCGAGGAATATCTCGAGGAGAAGTGGGAGGAAGAAAACGACGGCGTCCACCCCCAGAAAGAGCTGATGCGGACCGTCGAGGCGAAAGACGACGGCACGGTCCTTTGTTTCGACACCGGCGGCGATATGCAACCGGCCCACTTCGGCGAGATGTCGTGTACGCTGGCGAAGGCCCACGGCGCTCGGGGGATGCTCTGTGCGGGCAACGTCCGCGACACGCGCTACATCGGCGAGATGGACGACTTCCCGGTCTACACGCGAGGCACGACGCCCAACTGGCACGGCGGCTGGGAGATAATCGAGGTCGACCAGCCGATCCACGTGCCCGGTCACCTCTCACATTACGTGACGATCCGCCCGGGAGACTTCGTGTTCGCCGACTTCGACGGCGCGCAGCTGATCCCCCGAGAGGTCGTCGACGAGGTACTCCTGCGCATCGAGGACATCCACGAGGAGGAGCAGGAAGAGCGCCGGAAGATCGAGGAGGGGATGCCGATCGACGAGGTCTACGAGGAGTACGGCGTCCTCTGAGCGGGGCGACGCGGTGGGCCAGGCGTGGGCGGCCGCCGGACGCGACCGGGGAGCGAAGCGGATGATTTTTGATGGGGAGTGTCGTGGGCTATGGTATGTCGACACAGAGCGCTCGCGACGGGGCGGCCGGGCGTGGCGACGGCGGGGTCCCCGACGCCGTCCCCGTCTCGCTGGACCGAACGACGCGGCTCAGCTGGGAACTGGGCGACCGCGTGACGAGCGGGGCCGACGCGACGCTGATGGGCGAGTGGCGCTGTCACACGACGCCGTGGGCGGTCGCGGTCTTCGACGTGACCGACCACACCGCCGTCCTCCGCGTCCGGACGCCCGTCGGCCGCGAACTGTTCTACGGCGCCGCCGACACCGACCTGGCCACGGCCCGCGAGGCGCTCTCGGCGGCCCCCGACTGGGGACGCCGAGACTGAGACTGCCGTAACCGAGCCCGCCGCGATACCGACTGCGTCCGTCCGGCCCTTCGACTCCGAGCTGACCGCCGAGGGGATGGGCCGGCGGTTCGAAGTCGGCGGCCCGGCCGGCTGGATCCGGCCGCCGTACGCTGTACCGGCGGTTTTCGTCGGGACGTGCCACGTCACTGCGCCACGCGAGCGCGTTCGCCCGGCGCGGTCATCTGGAGTGAGGCCCGATACTGACGATCGCACCACAGCGAGCGCACTCCGACACCGTCAGGCGGTCGCTCCCGGTGGGCCGCAGGACGGTATCTTCGGGTCCGACGGGCGCCCGGCACCGGTTGCAGGCTCGGGCCGACACCGAACGCTCGGACGGGACGGATCTCGCACCCGAGTCGTCGATTCGCCGCGACGTCTCCCGTTCCAGTGCCGCCGCTCGCCGTTCCGTCCGTCTCGTGGTGACGTGCCCGTCGGATCCTGCCATCGTCTCGGTCCGTGCTACGCCCCCACACAGTATAAGCGTAGTCGCGGTTTCGTCACTCTTGCCCCCCACAACGGCAGTATTCGCCGATTCCGAGGTCGGCCGTCGGCGACGACCGCCGGGATTGAGTCGCCGGCCTCGTCCTCGGCGGGTGCGCCGACCCGGCGGTCGAGGAACTCGTCGAACAGGCGGAACGGTCGGAGTTTCTGCGCCTGGTCGGAGGAGGCGTGGCCCCCCTCGCCGAGTTCCTCGTACTCGAAGTCGCCGCCCTCGCCCGCTTCGTACCTCGCATCTTCGAGCGCCTCGCGGACGATACGAGCCTGCGAGACGGGGACCCGCCGGTCGTTGACGCCGTGGAGGGGCGACAGCGGCGAGTCGACGGTCTCGACGTGGGTGACCGGTAAGCGCTCTTCGTACAGTTCGGGGCTCTCCTCGGGCGTCCCGAGATACTTCTCCACGATGGGAGAACGCGCTTTCGGTCGTCGTGGTGATAGGTCACCGAACGGGCCGCTGGCCGAGTCGGGTGACGACCGCTCCGTCCGGCGGGAGCCGACGACCGGCCTCGTCGGACAGCGGAGCGGCGTCGTTCGAGGGAATCACGAGTCGACCACCGCGAGCGGCGGTGTCGCCGTCGCCGTGGGGCGTGGAGTCGGTCTACGCCGTGGTTTCGACGCCCCGGACCTCAAAGCGCGCGCCGCCGGCCTCGCTCTCGACGAGGGCGACCGACCAGCCGTGGGCGTCGGCGATCTGTTCGACGATGGAGAGGCCGAACCCGGTCCCCTCCGTCGCGGTCGAGTAGCCGCTGGAGAACACGCGGTCGCGCTCGCTCTCGTCGATCCCGGTTCCGTCGTCGGCGACGAAGAAACCCGACCCGTCGGCCAGTTCGCCGACCCGGACCGTCACGGTGTCGGGCGAGCCGTCGGTCCGCGGTCGGTCGTCCGGGGCGCCGTGCTCGGCGTCGTCGTCGTGAGCGTGCGAGCGAGGGGTCGTCGAGCTGTGCTCGACAGCGTTGGCGAGCAGGTTCTCCAGCAGTTGCTGGAGGCGGCTCCGGTCGGCGTGGACGGCCGCGTCGGTCTCGAGGGCGAGGGTCGCCTCGGGTGTACGGAGGCTCCGCCAGCACGAGCGGGTGACCGTGTCGAGGTCGACGGGTTCGATGTCGAGGACGGCCTTGCCCTCGCGACCGAGTGTGAGCAGGTCCTCGATGAGCGCCTCCATGCGGTCGTGGGCGCGCTCGACGGTGTCGAGGTGGTCGCTGTCGCACTCCTCGCGGACGAAATCGAGCCGGGCCGTCGCGACCTGCAGGGGGTTGCGAAGGTCGTGGGAGACGATGCTCGCGAACTCGTCGAGCCGGTCGTTCTGTCGTTCGAGCTCCCGGCGGTGGCGACGGGATTCCGCCTCGCGGGCGGCCCGGTCGAGGCCCGCCTCGACGGTACTGGCGAAGACGTGTGCCAGCGACACGTCGACCTCGTCGAAGTCGGCGGGGTCGGTCGCGCCGACGGCCGCGACGCCGTACTCGCCCAGCGGCAGGACGATCTCGCTCGACAGCGGCGTGTCGGGGTTGTAGCGGTCGGGCTCGTCGGCCAACTCCTCGCAGACGACGATGTCGCCGGTCTGGAAGGCTTCCCAGGCGAGGCTCGTCGCACCTTCGTCCCCACGTTCGCCCTCGCACCCGCCGTCGAAGGCGGGCATCTCGTCGAACAGCGCGTCGGCCGCGTCGGTCTGGACGACCGGGCGGAGCTCCTCGCCCGCGTCGTCGGCCAGCCAGACGCCGTTGATGTCGCGACCGAGGACGGACCGAGCGGTCTCGACGGCGTGTTCGGCGACGGTTTCGGGGTCAGGGGCGTCCATGAACCCCTCGGTCGCGTCCGTGAGCCCGGCCAGCGCGTCCTCGCGGCGCTTGCGCTCGGTGATGTCCCGCGACACCGCGAGATACCGGTCGGCCCCGCGGAGGTCGACGCGGACCAAGTGGACCTCCACGGGGAACGTCGACCCGTCGGCCCGGCGATAGCGACCGTCGAACTTCCGGGACTCGCCGACGTCCATCCCGTCCAGCAGCGACCGCACCGATCCGGGATCGACCGCTTCGTCGACCTCCCAGACGGGGCGTCCGAGCAACTCGTCCTCCTCGCGGTTCAGCGCCTCGCAGAGTCGCGGGTTCACGTCGACGATCCGCCCTTCGGGGTCGAGCACGTCGATCATGTCCGGGGAGTTGTCGACCAGCGCCTCCAGCCGGGCGCCGGTCGCCTCGAGTTCCCGCTCGCGCTCGCGGCGCTCGGTCACGTCGCGGCCGATCGCGACGACGCCGTCCAGTTCGCCGTCGATCTCCAGTCGCGCCAGTCGGTAGTCGACGACCGCCCGGCCGTAGCCGGGGAACCGCGCCTCGACCTCGCCGCGGACCGTCTCGCGCTCGCCGTCGACGAGCGCGCCGAACGGGTCGCCGTCGGCCCCGGCCCGGATCTCCTCGACGAGCACGCTCTTCGTCCCCTCGAGCTCCTCGGGAGCCGTCCCCAGGAAGTCGGCGAGGTGGTCGTTGACGAGGGCGAAGCGACCGTCGGTGTCGTAGATACACGCGGCGTTGGGCATCGCGTCGACCATGCTCCGGTAGCGTTCGAGGGTCTGCTCGCGCTCTTTGCGCTCGGTCACGTCGGTGATGAACCCCTCGATGCACGCGCCGCCACGCTCCGCGCCCGCATCGCGGCGGTCGCTGTCGATGGCCCGCCCGCGCTCCCACATCCACCGGATCTCGCCGTCGGCCGTGCGGATCCGGTAGGTGACTTCGAAGGGGTCGCCCTCGCGCAGCGACGACTGGATCGTCTCCCACAGCGCGTCGCGGTCGTCGGGGTGGATCACGTCCGTCCCCCAGTTCACCTCGTCCGATTCCAGCGTCGCGGCGTCGTAGCCGGTGATCTCGACGCACTCGCCGGCGGCGAACTCCATCGGCCAGGCGGGGTCGTTCTCGCAGCGGTAGACGATCCCCGGGAGGTTGCTGATCAGCGTCTCCAGCCGGCGGTTGCGTTCGGTCAGCGCCCGCTGGGACCGCGCCGCCGAGACGGCGTTGTCGATCCGGTTGGCCAGCAGCGCGTACTGGTCGGTCCCCGTCCCCTTCTGGAGGTAGTCCGTCACGCCCGCCGAGATGGCGTCGCTCGCCACTTCCTCGCTCCCCTTGCCCGTGTAGAGGACGAACGGGAGGTCGGGGTGGTCCGCGCGGACGCGTTCGAGGAACTCGATCCCGTTCGTCCCGGGCATGTCGTAGTCCGAGACGACGCAGTCGACCCGCTCGTCGGCGAGCACGTCGAGCCCCTCGTCCGGGCTCGTCGCCGTCGTCACGTCGAAGCGGTCGTCCTCGCGTTCGAGCGCCGACGCGACCAGCGCCGAGAGGTCCGGGTCGTCGTCGACGTGCAGGACGCGGATCGTCGTCGGTGTCGCGCTCATATGTGGCCGGTCTACACGTTGTTCGCGGACATCGACCATAAGCCTGGGAGTTTCTTTCAGTTCGTTCGTCGGTCGATTACCCGTCGGTATCGCTCGCCCCGCCGGCGGTCCCGTGGGCCCGCTCGACGGCCGCCCGGAGCCGCTCGCCGTCGGCGGCGTAGACGAGATGCGAAGCGCAGTCGCAATCGGAGGCGCCGAACCCCGCGACCCGCTCGGTCCACCGCGCCTCGGCGAGGTCGCGACCGACCACACACTCCACGTCCGCGCCGGCCGTCCGGACGACCGCCGCGACGACGGCGTCGGGGTGGCCCAGCAGGTAGTCGATGTGCCAGTGGCGGGCGTCGCGCTCGCCGGCAGCCAGCTCGCGGTGGCGCTCGACGCGGGCGAACCCGCCCGGGCCGAGCGCGCTCCCGGTGTAGGCGTAGGCGCCCGCCGCGAACTCGCACTCGTCCAGCGCTCCGACCTCGATGGTCGCCGACTCGGGCAGTTCGACGACCAGCGTGTACGTCCCCTCGCTCATCGCCCTCCGCTCGGGTTGCCACCGGCAAGTGACTGGCGAGTTCGGGTCGCGAGCGTCGTCCGGGGACCCCCTCCCGGCGGCGTCGCCGACTCAGGCCCGGGGGCCGACCTCGTCGAGGGCTGCGTCGGCGAGCTTCGCCTCCGCTCTCCGGAGGTGTTCCCCGGCGGTCTGGGGCGAACAGCCCAGCTCGGCGGCCACGTCGGCGTGGGTCGCCTCCCGAGGGTGTTCGTAGTAGCCCAGCTCCCTCGCGACGACCAGTGCCTCGCGCTGGCGGTCGCTCAGCGACCCGTCCACGGACTCACTCGCGGCCGGCGTCGAGGAGATCTCGTCGATCCGGACGTCGATGTCCGCCCCTCGCCGCTCGAAGGCGGTCTGGAGCGGCCCCGGGTCGCCGACGACGGTCGCGTGGATCTCCCCCTCGCGGAACACCACGGGCGTCCGGACGATCAGCCCGCCCGCCCCGAGCGCGTCGGCGAGGCACCCGAAGATCGGGACCGCCGACCGTTCGACGCGGAGGCAGACGCGGGCGGACGCCCCGTCGGTGCCCACACCTGAACTCTGACCGTCGGGATCGACCACCTCGCAGCGTTCGACGCCGGGGGTATCGGGCGCGACGTCGACCAGCGGGGTGGGGTCGCCGTCGACCGCGAGGAGGACCATCGCCTCGTCGGCCACGAGGTTCCAGTCGATCACGCGGGCCCGGTCGACGGCGGTCGCGTTCGCCAGCCGGTCGAACAGCGGCGGCGCCCGCGAGCCGTCGACGCCCGCGGTGACGCGGACGTGTTTCACTGCCGAACAGTCAGGCGAGGGGGTAATAAATCCCGGTTCTATGCCGCCCGGAACGCCCTCCCCGACCGCGCCGCACCACCGGAGTACATGTCCGACGAGACAGCGCGACCGACGCGGGGATCGAAGCGAGACACCGACGACGGCGACCGCTCCGTCGGCGACGATACCGCCCGCTCGACCGGCGACCGACCGCTGGCCGTCGACGCCGAGGGACTGGCGCTCACCTACGCCGACGGGACCGAGGCCGTCGAGGACGTGACGCTGGCGGTCCCCGAAGGTCAGTGCTTCGGCTTCCTCGGGGCCAACGGCGCCGGCAAGACGACGACGATCAAAGTGCTCGCGACGCTACTCGAACCGACCGCCGGTCGCGTCCGGGTCGTCGGCCGCGACGTGACGGCCGAGCGCGCGGAAGTCAGGGCGTCGATCGGCTACATGGCCCAGGAGACGAGCGTCGACGAGGAACTCACGGCCCGCGAGAACCTCGCGTTCGCCTGCGACGCCTACGGCGTCCCGGCCGACGGGCGGGCCGACCGCATCGCCACGCTGCTGGATCTGGTCGATCTGGCGGACGTGGCGGACACGCCTGCGGGGAGCTTCTCCGGCGGGATGAAAAAACGGCTGGACGCGGCGACGGCGCTGGTCCACGACCCGGAACTCGTCTTCCTCGACGAGCCGACGACCGGGCTGGACCCGACGGCCCGCGAGCGCCTGTGGACGTACTTCCGACGGATCAACGACCGCGGGACGACCGTCTTCCTCACCACGCAGTACCTCGAGGAGGCCGACCGGCTCTGCGACCGGATCGCGGTCGTCCGCGACGGTCGCATCGTCGCCGACGACTCGCCCGAGCGGCTCAAGCGCCGCGTCGGCGGTGAAACGGTCGCGCTCGAGATCGGCGGCGGTCCCGACGCCGTCGAGTCGGCCGCGGCGGTCCTCAGCGAGTCGGCGGCGCTCGACAGCGCCGGAGCCGACGCGCCAGCGATCGACACGACCGACGACGCCGTCCGAGTCACGGCGCGGGAGGCCGGCGATCTGGGGCCGGACCTGCTGGTCGCGCTCCGCGACGCGGGCTTCGCGGTGACGGGGTTCGCCGTCGCGGAGCCGACGCTGGACGACGTGTTCTTCGCCATCGCCGACGACTCGGTCGGGGACCCGCCCGACCGGTCCGGTGACGACGGCCGCGAGACGGGCCGGTCCGACGAGGAGGGCCACGAGTCGACGGTCCCCTCGGAGGTGGACGCGTGAGCGCGCCCGACGCGACGGGTGCCGACGCGCCCGACGCCACGGCGGCGGCCGATCGGTCGACCCGGACTGCGACGGGGACCGGGAACACGTTCCTCGGGGACGTGTGTGTCAACGCGAAGCGGTGGACGCGGAAGGCGGTCCACAACCCGACCGCCTTCCTGCTGGAGATCGTCGTCGCGACGCTCTCGCTGGTCCTCTTCACGGCCGTCTTCGGCGACGTGGGGAGCGCCGCCCTCGAACGCGCCGGGTTCGCCGAGGTGGACTACGTCACCTACCTCCTCCCGGCGGTGCTCATGCAGGCGACGATGGGGTCGGCGTTCTCCTCGGGGATGGGGCTCGTGAGCGACCTCGAGAGCGGGATGTTCGAGAAGACGGTCGTGACGCCGATGTCGTGGACCGCCGTCCTCCTCGGGAAGTCCGTGGCCGAACTCGTCCGGGTCGTCGTCCAGGTGCTGGTCGTGGTCGGCCTGGCCGTCGCCCTGGGGGCGCGCGTCGAGACCGGCGCCGTCGGCGTCGCGGGGGTCGTCGCGGTCTGTCTGCTCGTCGCCCTGCTGTTCATGGCCGTCTCGAACGTCGTCGGACTGCTGGCCCGCGACGACGAGGTGGTCAACGCCGCCTCGATGCTGTTCATGTTTCCCCTCCTGTTCCTCTCGCCCGCGTTCGTCCCGCTCTCGGACGATATCGAGGCCGTCGCGGCGTTCAACCCAATCACGTACGGCGTCGACGCGGTCCGGGCGCTGGTCCTCGGGCGGGACGCGTCGACGGTGCTGTCGGTCTCGCGGTTCGGCGGGGTCGCCGACACGCTCGTACCCGCAATCGTCGTCCTGTCGGCGCTGAACCTCGTCGTCGGCGCGCTCGCGGTCCGACTACTGGCGCGAGCGAGCAGCGCCGAGGCGGCCTGAGGCGACCGACCGAGGAGCGCGGACGCTCGGCGTTCGATCGAACTCAGACCGCGGGACCGAACTCGTCCATCGCGGCGTCGACGAGCTTGGCCTCGGCGGCCTGGAGGTGGCGGCTGGCGGTCGAGGGCGCGCAGTCGAGGGCGGCGGCCACGTCGGCGTGGGTCGCCTCGCGGGGGCGCTCGTAGTAGCCGAGGTCCTGGGCGACAGCGAGGGCCTCGCGCTGGCGGTCGCTCAGCCGCGAGGCGGGGTGGTCGAGCACGCCTCGGAACGCGCCGACGGCCTCGACGGTCACGTCCATCGCGTCGGGCGCCTCGGCCAGCGCCGCCCCGAGCGCGTCGCCGTCCCCGACGACGCGAAAGCGCATGTCGCCGTCGCGGTAGACGATCGGTTTGCGAACGACCAGTCCCGACCGCGTCCGGGCCTCGCGGACGGCCGCGAACATTGCGGTCGCACGCGGTCGCACCTCGACCAGCGCGTAGGTCCACGGGCCCCCGGCCGGCGAGAGCCGGACCGATTCGATCCCGTCCAGCTCCGGCGCGGCCGCGGCGAACGGCTCGGCGTCGCCGCGGACGGCGAACAGCACGGTCTCGACGGGATCGGGCGTCGCGTTCCACTCCAGCAGTTGCGTCTCTGCGATCCCCGGCGCGTCGGCCAGCATCGTGTAGAACGCCGGCGCGCGTTCGCCGTCGACCGCCGCGGTGACTCGGAGGCGTTTCATCGTCCGTCGGTATCGTCGTCTGGACTTAAACTCCCGCAACATACTGCACCGAACGCCGACGGGTCCGGCGACCGACGGTCGAACTATGACCGAAGCGACGCGGTCGGCCGCCGTCCTGACGACCGGCAGGCCACTCGACGACGACGGACGACCGAACGCGGGGCCGGCGCTCGAACTCGACCGCGACGGCCCGGCAGCGGCGCTGCTCCGCGAGTCGCCGCGGGCGCTCGCTGCCAGTCCCGGCGCCGACCTCTGGGCGACGCTGCTCGAACGACCCGGGGAGGGGGAGACCGAGCGGCCGGTCCTCGCGCAGTGGCTCGAGACCGACGCGCCGGCGACGCCGACCCACTACCACCCGGCGAGCGAGACCTTCGAGGTGGTCTCGGGGACGCTGACCGTCGAGGTGGACGGCGAGCGCCGCCGACTCGGTCCCGGCGAGTCGGTGACCGTCGAGGCCGGCGTCGAACATTCGTTCCGAAACGACACCGACGGGGTCGTGGCGTTCCGGGCGGAGTTGCCGTCGATGCGGACCGTCGCGTCGCTGTACACGGCGTGGGGGTTGGACGCCGAGGCCGCCCTCGGCGAGGGGGAGGCGGACGGCCAGCCGGCCCCGCTGGACGCGCTCGCGCTCGCCGCGGAGGTGTATCCCGATACGGTGACGACGGTCGCGCCCGCGCCGCTCCAGCGGGTCCTGTGGGCCACGGTCGGTCGAGCGGCGCGGGCGCTCGGCCGTGGTATCGACGACCGCTATCTCGACGACGGGTTCTGGGAGCGACGCGTCGAGCAGCCCGACGGCGCGAGCGGGCCCGAACGGCAGAATCAGTGAGTGCGTTCGGACCGACTCGCGGCGCCTACCCGAGGGCGTACGCGAGCACGTAGACCACCGCAGAGCCGATCATCAGGAACACCATGATGAGCGCCATGACCTGCTGGCGGTCCAGTTCGAGGGGGTTCATATCCGGACGTCGTCGCCGGCACGGTTAGGGTTTTCGCGCTCGGAGCGAGCGCGATGTCGGCGGCTCGAACCGACCGCGTGGCCCACACCAGTCCACCCGGTGACAACTTTCATCACTGACCCGTCCGAAGCGACAGTATGGACCGATCGAACGGTCGCGAGCGGCTCGCCTCGGTCGGCGGGACGCTGCTCGGCTACGGACTGCTCGCGCTGGGCGTCGCGATGGTCGGCCTCACCGCGTACCAGCTGCTGTTCGCCTCGGGCGTGACGCTCGAAACGCCCGTCAGCGTCGGTCCGCGAGCCGGCGTCGGCCTGGCGCTCGGCGCCGCGGGCTATCTCCTGCTCAGGCGGACACTTGAGGGCGACGCCGACCCCGACCCATCGAACGTCGAGCCCTCGAAGGCCCGCGCGGCCGACGCGTACGAGTTCGACACGTGAGCCGCGCGCGGTCCCATCGTCGCCGGCTCGTCTCGCTCGCCGTGATCCTCCTCGGACTCGTCCTGGCGGTCGCCGGCGTCGCGGTGGCGACCGAGACCGCGCTCGAGTTGCTGCTGCTGGCCTCGGGGCGATCGCTGGCGGTGCCCGTGCCGAACGTCCGGGACGGGGCCGTCGGGGTCGTCGCCGCGGTCGCCGGCTACGCACTCCTCTCGGCTGGCGGTGGCCGGGACGACGCCGGCGCCGCCGCGGACGACGGCGACGCGACCGTGAAGACCACCCGCTCCCGGGATCCGTGACCCGCCGGACGGGGTGACCGGGCCCGAGCGCGACGGGCCGACGAGACCGGCCGACGAGACCGGCCCGCGGCCGACCACAAACGGGCGCGAGACGGTCTCGAATCGGCGTACGAGGGCGGTTCCCAAACACGTTCGAAGCCAAAAGGTCCTTTAGAGCGTACTCGCAAGGTGCCGGGCACCATGACCCGTTCACCGTCGTTCGACCGTCCCGCGAGTCAGATCCGCTTCAACCCGGCAACCGGGGGCATCACCTGAATGCGGGACCCGATCGTCAGATCCCCCGATCCGGTCGTAGCGGCCCCGAATCGTGCGGTCTCGCGGGGTGATCCCGCGTGAGTTCCTCGTTCAGTTCCGTCCAGAAGTCCTTCCTCAAGTACCAGCACGTCTTCGTGTTCGCGGCGCCCGTGATCTTCGTCGCCGCGGTGCTGGCGTTCGCGCCGACGACCGGCAGCGGGGCGAGCTACTGGCTGGAGTTCTGGTGGCTGTTCCCGGTGTTCCTGACCGGCGCGACGATCGTCAACACGGTCGGGATCAGCGGCTCGGCGCTGTTCGTGCCGTTCCTGATCTTCCTCTTCCCGCTCGCGGCCGAACCGCTCCAGCCCGAGACCATCGTCAAGGTGGGACTGATCAGCGAGGCGTTCGGCCTGTCGAGCTCCTCGGTCGCGTTCATCCAGTACGGGCTGGTCGACCGCCGACTCGCGCTGACCATCGTCGGCGGCGCCGTTCCGTTCGTGATCGCCGGGGCCATCCTCTCGTTCGTCATCCCGGAACCGGTGTTCCACGCCCTACTCGGGCTGGCGCTGATCGCCGCGTCCGTCCTCCTGTTCAAGGCGGACCTCGACCACGGCGGCGCCGAATCGGACGCCGACGACGGCCACGAGACGGCGGTCGACGACGCCTCGGCCGCAGCCGACGGCGGGACCGCCGAGTTGCCCGACGACGCCGACAAGCTCGGTCCCGCAGGCGTCCGCACCGACGACGACGGCACCGTCACGCGGGTCGACCGCGACGGCGACGACTACCGTTACACTCGCGGCGGTTACCTCAAGCGCTTCGGCAACTACAGCATCGGCGGGACCTTCCAGGGCCTCGCCGGCTTCGGCGCCGGCGAACTCGGGATCATCTCGATGCTCTCGACGAAGGTGCCCGTCCGCGTCGCCATCGGGACCAACCACATCATCGTCGCCGTGACGGCCGTCCTCGCGTCGCTCGTTCACGTCTTCGGTGGGACGGCGCTCAACGCCGCCGGAATCCACATCCCCGGCGTCCACGGGCTCTCGCTGGCTTCGACGCCGTGGAACATGGTCGTGTTCACCGTTCCGGCCACCGTGACCGGCGGACAGATCGCCCCCTACGTCTCTAACGCGCTGGAGACCGACACGATCAAGACGTTCGTCGGCGGCCTGTTCGCGGTCATCGCCGTCGCGCTGTTCGGTATGGCGGTCGGGGGGATCTGATGTACGACGACATCCTGCTCCCCACGGACGGCAGCGAGGCGACCACGGCCGCCGTCGACCACGCCGGCCACCTGGCCGAGACCCACGGCGCGACCGTGCACGTCCTCTCGGTCGTCGACACGCGCAACCGCTTCGAGAGCCCGTCGTCCGGGATCGCTCCCGACGCGTGGCTCGCCTCCGAGCGCGAGCGCGCCCGTCAAGCGGTCGACGAGGCCGTCGCCACGCTGCCCGAGGACGTGCCCACCGAGCGCGTCGTCGAGGAGGGCGTCCCCAAGTCGGCCATCCTCGACTACGTCGCGGAGAACGGCCCCGATCTGGTCGTGATGGGCACGCACGGTCGCACCGGCCTCGACCACTACCTCATCGGCAGCGTCGCCGAGAACGTCGTCCGGGAGTCCCCCGCGCCCGTGATGACCGTTCGCGTCGACGAGTAGCGCGAGCGACCGGCGGTCGCCTCCCCTCGCCGGCCGCTCGGGCTCGCCGTTCCATCGTCCCGGTTCCGTGAAAGGGATTATCAGTCGATAGGTAGAATTGCATATATGTCATCGCGACTCCCGTCGAACGGACGGCTCGTCTCCGTCACAGGCACCGTCGTCGCGCTCGCGCTGCTCCTGGTCGGCGCCGCCGTGACGGCCGAGGTGGCCCTCGAAGCCGTGATCGCGGACGGACCGGTACTGGATGCGGCGGGCGTCGGCGTCGGACGGGGGACGGCCGGCCTCGTCGCCTTCCTCGGCGGCTGTCTCGTCCTCCGGACCGTCGCCAGCCGGGACACCTCTCCGCCCTCGGACGACGAGGAACGGGAGTCCGACACCCCCAACAGACTCGTCGGGGACTGGTAGCGCCCCGGCATCGTCACCGGCCCGCATCGCTCGTCCCGAGCAGTCTCCGGTCCCGAGCAGTCTCCGGTCCCGAGTAGTCCCCCGGTCGCCGGGTGCGTCCGACTCGCGCCGTCGCTCTCGCCCGACCCCGTTCTTCTGCGACCGATCCGCCCGGTAGCGACCGCTGTCCCGCCGGTCACCGACCGGACCACCAACGCTTATTACCTGGTAGTATAACCTAGTAGTTATGCCGACGCAACTGCAGCGCGCCAGGGAGGGAACGGTCACGGCGGCGATGGAGCGAGTCGCGGAGCGGGAACAGTGCGACCCCGAGTTCGTCCGCGAACAGGTCGCCGAGGGGCAGGCGGTGATCCCGACCAACCACGGCCACGACTCGCTGGACCCGATGGTCGTCGGTCGCGAGTTCGGGACGAAGGTCAACGCCAACATCGGCGCGAGCGAGACGACGAGCAACCTAGAGGACGAACTGGAGAAGCTCCACACCGCCGTCCACTACGGTGCCGACACCGTGATGGATCTGTCGACGGGTGGTGACCTCGACGAGATCCGCGAGGCCAACGTCGAGTACTCGCCGGTGCCCGTCGGCACGGTACCGATCTACGAGGCCGTGACGCGGGTGGACGACGTGGCCGAGATCACACACGAACTCCTGCTCGAGGTGATCGAGGGCCAGGCCGAGCAGGGCGTCGACTACATGACCGTCCACGCCGGCGTGACAATGGAACACCTGCCGCTGACCGACGGCCGCAAGACCGGCATCGTCTCCCGTGGCGGCTCGATCCTCGCCCAGTGGATCGAGGAGAACGGGATGGAAAACCCGCTGTACACGAAGTTCGAGGAGATCTGCGAAATCTTCGCCGAACACGACGTGACCTTCTCGCTGGGCGACGGCCTCCGGCCCGGCTGTCTGGCCGACGCGAGCGACGAGGCGCAGTTCGCCGAACTCGACACGCTCGGCGAGCTGACCCGGACCGCCTGGGACCACGGCGTCCAGGTCATGGTCGAGGGGCCGGGCCACGTGCCGATGGACGAGGTGGCCGACAACGTCGAACGCCAGCAGGACGTCTGCGACGGCGCGCCCTTCTACGTGCTCGGCCCGCTCGTGACCGACGTGGCGCCGGGCTACGACCACATCACCAGCGCCATCGGCGCGACCGAGGCCGCCCGAGCAGGCGCGGCGATGCTCTGTTACGTCACGCCCAAGGAACACCTCGGCCTGCCCGACGCCGAGGACGTGCGCGACGGCCTCGCGGCCTATCGCATCGCCGCCCACGCCGCCGACGTGGCCAACGGCCGCGAGGGCGCGCGCGACTGGGACGACGCGCTCTCCGAAGCCCGCTACGAGTTCGACTGGCGCCGGCAGTTCGACCTCGCGCTGGACCCCGAGCGCGCCCGCGAGTTCCACGACCAGACCCTACCCGGCGACAACTACAAGGAAGCGCGTTTCTGCTCGATGTGCGGCGTCGACTTCTGCTCGATGCGCATCGACCAGGACGCCCGCGAGGCCGCCGAGGCGGGCGAGGGGCAACTGGAAGCGATCGACGACGAGACCGACCTGGAGGACTCGCCCGCCGCCGAGGTGAATCGTCCGCCAGTCGGCGAGCACGACGGCTCGGACGTGCCCGACCTCCCGAAGTTCGTCGACCCCTACGGTCACGAGGAACCCGCTGACGACTGACGAACCGCCCGACCGCCCTCCGGCAGTCGTGAAACCGAAAACATCGGGCGAGTTTCCCGACGTGCTACCCACACTTTTGCGCCTCCGCGCCTGAGCGATCGTATGCCACGAGATGTCACGGAGGGTGGACGGTGAGCGACGACTCGACGCCGACCCGCGACGTGTTCCTCCCGGTCGCCGCCCAGCCGTCGGTCGACACGCTCGTCGGGTTCGCCCGCGAAGCCGAGAACCTGGGCTACGAGCGCGCCTGGGCCCCCGAGACGTGGGGCCGCGACGCCGTGACGACGCTGACGACGATCGCCGAGCGCACCGAGTCGATCGGGATCGGGACCTCCATCGCGAACGTCTACTCGCGGTCGCCCGCACTGATCGGCCAGACCGCCGCGACGCTGCAGGAGGTCTCCGAGGGGCGACTGCGCCTGGGCCTCGGCCCGAGCGGCCCGGCCGTCGTCGAGGGCTGGCACGGCGTCGAGTACGGGAACCCGCTCCGGCGGACCCGCGAGACCATCGATATCGTCCGACTCGTGCTCTCGGGCGAGTCCGTCGAGTACGACGGCGACGTCTTCCAGCTCTCCGGGCTGCGTTTACGATGTGATCCGCCGGATACGGTTCCGGGGATCGACGCCGCCGGGATGGGGCCCAAATCCGTCGAACTCGCGGGCCGGTTCGCCGACGGCTGGCACGCGCTGATGCTCACGAGAGAGGGGCTGCGCGACCGGCTGGACGACCTCAACCGGGGCGCCGAACTCGGGGATCGCGATCCCGAGGACCTGCGAGTGACGCTCTCGCTACCCTGTATCGCGCTGGACGACCGCGAGCGGGCGCGCCGGCTCGCCCGGAACCACCTTGCCTTCTACGTCGGCGCCATGGGCACCTTCTATCGCGAGGCGCTCGAACGGCAGGGCTACGAGGACGAAGCGATCGAGATCGCCAGCGAGTGGGCCAACGGGAACCAGGACGCCGCGTTGGCCGCCATCTCCGACGAGTTACTCGACGACCTGGGGATCGCGGGGACCCCCGACGAGTGTCGCGAGCGCTACGCCGAGTGGGAGGACATCGACGGCGTCGACGCCGTCTCGGTGTCGTTCCCGCGGGGCGCCGAGCCCGACGAGATCTCGTCGACGATGCGGGCGCTCGCGCCGGAGTGAGCGGTCGCCGCTGGCGATTCACTCCGGTTCGTCGGGAAAGATCTTCCCGGGATTCAAGATCCCTTCCGGATCGAGCGCCGTCTTGATCGACCGCATCGCCGCGACCGATTCCGCACCGTGCTCGCGCTCCATGAACTGCCGTTTGCCCAGCCCGACGCCGTGTTCGCCGGTCGCGGTGCCGCCCAGATCGATGGCGGCCTCGACGACGGCCGCGTAAGCCGCCTCGCCGCGCTCGACCATCGCCGCATCGTCGGGGTCGACGAGGATCTCGTAGTGGAGGTTGCCGTCGCCGGCGTGGCCGTAGCAGGCCATCGGGAGGTCCCGCTCGTCGGCCTCGGCGCGGGCGCGGCGGACGATCTCCGGGAACGACCCGATCGGGACGGTCACGTCGCCGGGGTGCAGCGGCCGCAGGTCCTCGCGGTACTCGTCGAGGGCGTAGGCCATCTCGCGGCGCAGCTCCCACAGCTGAGCCATCTCCTCGTCGGCGGCGATCTCGAAGGAGTGGGGGTCGTAGTCGGCGAAGACGGTCCGGCAGAACTCTATCTCCTCGTCGATCCCGTGGTCGGCGTGGAACTCGACGAACACCATCGGCGCGTCGGGCAGATCGGTGCCGACGTACTCGTTCGCGACCTCCGCGGCGAACCCGCCCATCAGCTCGATCTTCGCCACGTCGACGCCCGACTGGACGGCGTCGGCGATGGCCCCCGCCGCGTCGTCGAACGTCTCGAACACCGCCCGACCGCCCTTGATCTGCTGGGGCCGACCGGCAAGCTGGAGTGTCGCCCGCGTTACCACGGCCAGGGTCCCCTCGCTGCCGACGATCAGGTCTTTGAGGTTGTATCCCGCGGAGGACTTGACGGCCTTGCTCCCGGCCGTGATCACCGTCCCGTCCGCGAGCACGGCTTCGAGTTCGAGCACCCAGTCGGCGACGACGCCGTACTTCACCGCCTGCATCCCGCTGGCGTCGGTGGCGATCATCCCGCCGATCGTCGAGATGTCGCCCGACGACGGCAACGGCGGGAAGGTCAACCCGTGCTCGGCGGCGGCCTCGTCGACGGCGCTCCCCAGCACGCCCGGCTCGACGTCGATCTGCAGGTCGTCGGGCCGAAGGTCGAGAATCCCGTCCATCCGGGTCAGGTCCATGCTGATGCCTTCGTGGGCAGGAACGGCGTTGCCCTCCAGGCCGGTGCCGGCGGCGTAGGGCGTGACGGGGGTCCCGCGCTCGTGCGCGCCGGCGAGGACGGCCGACACCTCCTCGGTGCTCGTCGGCCAGACGACGGCGTCGGGGCGGACCTCGTCCTCGGGGTGGGTGCCCCAGTCGCCAGCGTGTTCGTCGCGGGCGTACTCGTCCGTCGACACCCGGTCGGGGCCGACGGCGTCGCGGAGAAAGTCGAGGTCGGTCATGGCCGAGGTGCGGGGCCGCGGGGGCTTATCTCCGTCGGCGTCGGGCGGACGGCGCGGCCCAAGACTTTCCTCCCGACGGAGACTGCCCGGAGCAACGACGATGGACGCAGGGGAGACGCTCGGAACGGACCCGGTCTACGAACGACGACGGTTAGCCGTCGGTGTCCTGCTCGGTACCGCGTGTTCCGCCCTCCTCGGAGCGGCCCTCCCGAACCCCGGGCCGTGGTACGTCGGCGGTGCCGCGCAGGTCGGCCTGGTCGCGGTCTCGGTGGCACTGCTGGCGCTGGGCTTCGGCGTCGGGGTCGTCCTCCTCGTCGACTTCGCGCTGCTGTTCCCGGCGTACTACGTCCGCGCGCAGTCGGTCGGCATCGGGTTCAGGACGCCGATGGAACAGGCGCTCCCGCAGGCGACGATGGACGCCGCGCTGCTCGGCATCGTCGGGGTCGTGCTGTGGCTCGTCGTGCGGCGAGTCGCCGATCCCGCGGATCTCGATCGACTGGTCGGGCGGGTACGCTCCGAGTGAGGACCCGGCTCACGGGACGACTCGCTGCCCCGCCGTCGGCCGGCTCAGCGGTCCACACCCGGCACGCGCTCGGCGAGAAACGCCCGGTGTTCGGCCGCTCGCTCGTCGCGCTCGGCGGGCGTCGCGTCCTCGTACCACAGCGGGAGACACGCCATCGCGTCCAGTCGATCGGTCAACCTGTAGATCGCCATCCGCTCCAGCGTCGCCTCTTCGAACGTCCAGCCACCGCGGCCCGCGACGTAGGCCGACCGGAAGATATCGCGCAGTTCGGTCGTCCGCGCCTCGTCGTCACGGACCGGCTTCAGCAGGTGGAACTCGACCTTCGCGAGGTTGTAGGCGGGTTCGGCCGCCGAGAGGTTCGCCCAGTCGAGCACTGCCTTCGTCTCGCCGGTCTCGGGGTCGAGCAGGAGGTTGCCGTAGCGGTAGTCCCAGTGGTTGTACGTCGGTGGGTCCGGTTCGGACAGTTCGGGGACCACCTCCCGCAGGTGCTCGCGGACGGCGGGCACGAGGTCGACAAACCGCCCGGGGTCGTCGGCGAGTTCGGGGAAGTAGCCGCCCTCGGTGAGCACGTCGAGCGTCCGCTCGGCGTCTTCCAGCAGTCGGTCCCGGAAGTCGTCGGCCCGCGGGTGGTCGTCGGTGTCGAGCACCGTCAGTTCGCCGTCGGCGACGCCGACGCTCCCGACCGCGGGGAGCGGACCCAGCTCGTGCAGCTCGGCGAGGTTCCGGCCGGCGTCGCGGACCACTCGCTCGCGGGCCGACGGCGAGAGCGACTCGGGGTCGTCCTCCAGGTTCACGCCGTCGACGTGCTCGGCGAGGTAGAACGGGGCGGGGAACTCGTCGTGGTCGTCGCAGTAGCCGTAGACTTCGGGGACCGGGATCGCCGTCTCGCGGCCGACGAGTTCGAACAGTCGCGGCTCGGCGCGGGCGATCGGTGGGTCGACGAAGTCAGCGGTCGTCGCCTTCAGGACGACGGTTCTCGGACCCTCGGGCGTTCCCACGTCGAGCGTCGCCACGAAGTCCGTCCCGTGCGGACTCCGCTCGACCGACTCGACGGTCCAGTCGGGACGGAGCGCGGCGACCATCCCCCGGACCGCCTCGTCGGACACCTCGCGGTCGGTCGGCGAGACGGGGGCGTGAGTCATGGGGTCACTCGCTCCGGGACCGTCAGAAGGCTTGCGGTCGGTTGGAGCGTGACCGAACCCAGTCGGTCGAGCCCAGTCGAGTACCGACGGACCGACCGTGACACGCCACCGCCGAGCGGCTCGGTCGAAGGGAAGCGTAATGATTGTGGGATGGTAATTGATCGCTATGGACACGCGCGATGTGGCGGTCGTCGCCGCGGTCGTGGTCGCCTTCGGGGTTCTCAGTGTCGTCTACTCACCGCTGACGGGGGCCGCCGTCGCGATATTCTTCGGCTTCTTCCTCGTCGCCGCGATCCGGTACCGCGAGATCAGGTGGTAACTGGCCTCACACCGGCAGCGCCGACTCGTCGATGTCGCCTCGGCGGCCGTCCAGCACGCCGAAGCGCTCGCCGCGCCGCAGTTCCAGCCACCGGAGCAGTCGCTCGGCCCAGCCGAGTTTCCGCGCCTTCAGCGGGTCCACGTCGGGGTCGTCGAAGTCCCAGCCGGCGAAGACCAGCGTCTCGGCGCCGCAGTGGTCGGCGAGGAAGGCCGCGCGGTCGCCGTCGGTGAACCCGCCCGTGTCGACCACCGGACCGGCGGGCGCGGCCTGGGTCGTCGGCAGCACCGACTCGACGACCAGTTCGGGCACCCGCTCGCGCAGCGCCGGGCGATTGTCGCCGTGGGCGTGGACCGCCACGGGCGTCCCCGCGGCGGTCAGCTCGCGGGCCACGTCGCTCTCCTCGTCCAGATCGGTGACCATGCAGTCGACGACCAGTCCCGCCTCGCGCACGGCGGCCGCCGCGTCGGAGGCCGCGACGACGCTGTCGGCCGCCCGGACGACGCCCAGTTCGTCACCGAGCGACGGTCCCGCGCCGACGACGGCGACCGTCTCGCCGGCGAAGTCAAGGTCGGCAGGCGCGAGCGAGCCGGACCCGCCGCTGTCGACCACGAGGTCGGCGAGCAGGTCCCGCGCCCGCTCGTCGCCCGCGCGGTCGAACCCCATGTCGGCCAGGACCGCCTCGTAGACCGGCTCCCACTCGTCGAACTCCATCGGCGTCACCCGGCGTCCTCGGCGGCGTCGGCGAGGGCGCTCGCGAGCGTCGACGGGACCCGTTCGTCGGCGGCCAGTCCGGTCAGCGCCGCGGCCGACCCCCACAGGAGCCCGCGCCCGTCCGGTCCGACCGCGAACCGGCAGCCGGCGGCCGCGGCGGCCGCGCGGAGACGCCCCAGCTCGTCGTCCGGGCCGGCCACCTCGTACACGCCCGCGACGGCGTCCGCGGGGTCGACGCCGTCGACCCCGACCCGCTCGGCGTGGCGGGCGAACTCCCCCGCCGTCGTCACGTCCAGCTCCTCGGCCGCGAGTGCCGCGTCCACGCCGGCTCGCCCCCGCTCGCGCGCGAAGGCGTCGCCGACGAGCGCGGCGTCGCGGGTCTCGCTCACGTCGTGAGTGCGGATCACGTGGGCGCCGCGCTCGACCGCCATCGACGTGGCCGCGAGGCTGACCGGCAAGGCGCCCTCTGTCGAGCGGTCCGCCAGCGACCGGAGGAACGTCTTGCGGTTGATCGAGACGAGCGTCGGGGCGCCGAGCCCGCGGAACTCCCGCAGCCGCCGGAAGGTCTCACGGTCGTCCTCGATCGTCTGGTCCTCGGACCACCGGCCGAACGCGGGGTCGACGATGGTCTTGTCCGTCAGGCCGTTCTGTGTGAGCGCCTCGTACACCTGGTCGACGTAGTCGGCCCCTTGGGCCCACTCCGCCGACTTGCGCTCGGTCCACGGCGTCGCCCGCACGGCCCCCGGTTTCGTGATGTCGGGCGGGCTCGCCATCTTCGCGACGGCCACGTCGTACTCCCGACAGACCTCGGGCATCTCGGGGTCGGCGAAGCCGGCGATGTCGTTGACCATGTCGAACCCCCGGTCGAGGGCGGCCTCGGCCACCTCGGCGTAGCGCGTCTCGATGCTCCAGACGGCGTCGCCCGACGTGGATTCGAGCGTCTCGATAGCGGTGTCGAGCCGGTCGAGTTCCCCCTCGGCCGAGAGTACGTCGAACTTCTTGTTGGCCGATTCGAGGCCCACGTCGACGATGTCGGCTCCCTCGTCGATCAGTTCGTCGTCGACGTACGCCGCGGCCTCGCCGGGGTCGGCGAAGACGCTCGGATCGTAGGGCGACTCCTCGCTGACGTTGAGCACGCCCATGATGCGCGGCGGATAGTCGTCTCCGATCCCCAGGCCCGCGGCGTCGACGTTCTGCATGTGCGGGGGTCAGGACCACTGGTGCAAAAGCGGTACGGTGCGCCCGCAAGCGACCGCCGACGCGTCGGCGCGAGCGCGGCTCCCGGCGCTCGCCCCGGCGGCGTGACGCCCGCACTACTGCTCGTCGAACAGCGTATTGGTCGTCCGCGTGTCCCGCTCGTACCGTGACTCGGGCAGCTTCGCCGAGCAGTTCCGGCAGACGGTGTAGTCGGGGTCGTTGTTCGTCTCGCACTCCGGACAGTAGCCCGGGTACTTCGACGGCGTCGTGTGGACGAGACTCGAGTAATGCGACGGCATCGCCGCCTCCGACCGCGACGACACCGACGCGACTCGGCCGAGCGCCACCGACCCGACGAACGCGACCAGCCCCAGCGCCATCGCCGCCAGGACCGCGAACACTACGACGGCCACGAAACTGACCATGTGTGTCGGTCGGTACCACACCCTCATAAATCGTCGGGTCAATCGACTGACTCGACGGCGTCCGACGGGTCGACGGCGCCAACACGGGCGCTTTTTGTCGACCGGTCGTCTACGACCGGCCATGGGAAAGGTCTCGATCGGGCTCCGCGGCTGGCGCTTCGACGAGGAGGCGGTCTTCGCCGCCGACGGGACGATCCGGCCGCTGGACAACATGGACGCCGAGACGCGCGAGCGGATCGTCCGCCTCTCGGCGATGATGGGCGAGCCCTGCGACTGCTGTTACCTGATCCACGGCGAGGAAGAGATCCAGCGGTGCAACCCCGCCCAGGCCATCTACGGCGAGGCGCTCGGCGAGGTCCTCCTCTGTGACGACCACGAAGCCGACTTCGTCTACTGGTTCCAGGAGGAAGGCGGCAAGGACCACGCCGGCGAACGCGAGCTGAAAGACCGCTTCCACCAGTGGTTCCTCGACGGCGGTCGCGCCCCCGACGGGTTCGAACTCGAACACGTCGAAGAAGACCCCGACGACGTCCCCGAGGCGCCCGACCCCGACGAGGAGCTGCCCGGCCTCGAAGAGGAGATCGAGGAGATGGACGACGACGAGCTCGACGCCCTCGACATGGATCTGTCGGACATCGATTTCGACTGATGAGCGGCGACAACACGGTCGACGACGGCGACGACGCGCCGAGCGGCGACGCGCCGGACCGCGAGGGAGTCCCCTCGATCTCCGTCGCCGTCGTCGATGCCGAGACCTCCGGTAACGTCGGCACCATCGCCCGCTCGATGAAGAACTTCGGGCTCTCGGACCTGTTGCTCGTCGACCCGCCCGACGTCGGCCCCGAGAGCGAGGCCGCCGGATTCGCCGGCCAGGCCCGCGAAGACGTCCTGCCGAACGCTCGTGAGGTCTCCTTCGACGAGCTGGTCGAGCACTACCACACCGTCGGTTGCACGGCCGTCACCAACGAAGACGAACGCAGCCACACCCGCTACCCCTTCCGGACGCCCGCGGACCTCGCCGACAGCCTCCGCGGCGTCGACGCCGACACCTGCGTCGTCTTCGGCCGCGAGCGCGTCGGACTCACCAACGAGGAACTCGCCCGCCTCGACGAGGTGTGTTCGATCCCCGCTTCCGGGGAGTACCCCGTGCTCAACCTCGGCCAGGCGGCGACCGTCGTCCTCTACGAACTCCGGGACCTGACCGTCGCGGAGACCCAACACCCCGAGTCGAGCCACCAGCGCGCCGACGAACGCGCCGTCGAGGGCCTGCACGAGCAGTTCGCCGACTTCCTCGACGCGATCGACCACCCCGAGGAGAAGCGAGCGAAAGCGCGGCGACTCTGGCGGCGGTTCGTTGGCCGCGCCCATCCCACCGGTCGCGAGGCGAAGACGCTCCGTGGAGTCTTCCGCCGGGCAGACGGGAAGGTCGACCGACTCGAGAGCGACGACGGGGACGACCGCGACGCGTAGGACGCTACGACCGGGAGACGAGCGCGACGCTCGCCGGGACCGACGCGCCGTTGGCGCCCAGTGGCGCGGTTCGAGACGGTCAGTGACAGTGCGTTTCGACGACGTACGTCGAGAGCGCGGCCACCCGCTCGGGCGTGCGAGTCCAGAACCCGTGGTAGACGCCCGGGTCGCGCTCCTCCGCGACCAGTGCGGCCGCCCTCTCGCCGGCTCCCGCACCGTCGTGGACGACGAACCAGGTGTCGCGTATCTCGGGGTCGTCGGAAGCGTGGACCGTGATCGCCGTGTCCGGGGGCGTGGCCGCGTCCGCCACGCCGTACGC